>SHYE01000017.1 GCA_009692935.1 Dehalococcoidia bacterium
GGGTTTACCCCACAGTACGACCTGGACCGCGGCGTCGCCGAATACATCGACTGGCTTCGCACGAACCCGCTGTAGTCGTACCCCAAGGAGAGCTTCATGATTCTGGTTACCGGCGGTATGGGCTTCATTGGCCTGCATACGACGCGTGCGTTGCTGGACGCCGGGGAGAACGTGGTGGTCAGCTACCACAGCTCCTATCGTGTTCCGGCGTTCTGGAAAGACGAAGTGGGCAAGCGCGTGATGATCGAACAGCTCGACGTGACCAGTGCGCATGACGTTATGGCGCTGGTGCAGAAGCACAAGGTTACTGGCATCGTGCACCTGGCCATGCCGGGCGCGGCAGGACTATCGCCAGCTGAAGACTTTCGCACCAGCGTGTACGGCTTGCTGAACGTGATGGAGGCGGCCCGCTTTGCGAACGTGAAGCGACTCACGTTCGCCAGCTCGTCCACGCTGTACCAGGGACTGCCGGCCGGACCCTACGTCGAAGACATGCTACTGCCGATAGATTCGGTCAACCAGACCGCGGCGTTCAAGAAGGCGTGCGAGGTGCTGTTGTTCCACTATGCGGATCGCACCGGGCTGGACGTAGGCGCAGTGCGCATGCGCGCCGTCTACGGGCCGATGTACTACTCACTGATGAACATGCCCAGCCGCTTCTGTCACGCTGCGGTCAAAGGCGTGGAGCCGAACTACGGGCCGGCGGGCGCTCCGTACGCCGAAGACACCAACGACTTCTCGAACGTGCATGATGTCGCCGCCGTCTTCCAGCGGGTGGCCACCGCGGACAAGCTGCCATACCGCACCTACAACGTGAGCCAGGGTGAGGAGGCCACCTTCCAGGACTTGGCTGACGCCGTCAAGGCGGTCGAGCCAGGGTTTACGGTGAAGCTAAAGCCCGGCCAGAACCCTAAGGGCAACCCGCCGAGCAACTACTTGTCGGCCGGCCGGGTGAAAGAAGTGTTCGGCTATACGCCACAGTTTGGTGTGGTGAAGGGCGTGGCCGACTACATCAGCTGGCTGCGAACCAACTCGCTTTAGTCACGGGGTGGCCGTCGGAGTTTAGCCGGCGCAGGTGCGGCACTGGCGCCGTTCGTGGTGAGCGCGTCGAACCATCTCACCACCGGCCGTTCGACGAGCACGGGGCGAACGGGTTTCGGCCGCACGCTTGGCAGGCCCCAAACTCTGGCGGCCACCTCTCGTCGCCGTAAAAGCTGAGCGTTGGGGTGGTCATCGCCCGGTGCCCTGACGTCCGCGGCCTACGGAGGAGCGGACTCGCCGTCCCCTCAGAACTTCCCTGCCGAGACGATGCCCGTCAGAGCGATGCGGTGATGCTGCGTGGCGTTGGCCTGGCAGTCTCCAGGCCGACTCTGAACTCTTACTAGTCGCGTACCTTCGCTTACTCCGGCAAGGAGGTGTGCTACCCTAGTGGCGTACGCTCCCACGCAATGGTGTTTTATCCAGCCTACTTATGCTTCTTTCACAACCAGGGTGACGCGAATCACTTCGCTAGTGTTTATCTGCCGTTAATCTAAGCAGTACAGTATCCGGCTACACTATGTATCTACCTAAAGAACAGAGTGCCGGACGGGTATAAAGAATAGGTGGTGGGAATTACCATGGCATTGGATAATAGTCGTACGCTTACGACCTTGAACGACCCGACGGCCGGTGCACTGCTCGATATCACAGCACCCGTACGGATGGATCATCAGGTTGCACCACTCCTCGCCAGCCTCCCGCTGCACCTCTGGGTATATACCAACTACGACTGCAATCTCTCATGCTCCTACTGCGTGGTACGCTCCAGCCCCACTGCTGATCGGCGCGGTATCGACATGCCGATCTTCCAGCGGCTGATCGATGAAGGCGCGGAGGTTGGCGCCACCCACGTCTTCTTAACCGGTGGCCAGCCTCGGTATCCCCGAGGAGCGGCATCACATCCGCCCGCTGGCCAAGCGTGGGCTCTCGGAGGACGGGGTGGATCTCAACACTGAGAACTTGATTCCTGAGTTGACCGTGAACCGCGACGGCATCTACTGGCACCCCTTCGGCACCGAGGAAGACCTGCTGCTAACCCGGGAGATGTTCCCGCTGCGGAACGCTTACGAGAAGCTGTGGGACCGGTATTCGGCCACGGTCGGGGTCGGCAACGTCTTGGAGCGCTATCACTGCGGCGTGGTGTAGCCTACGTTTGTACCGGCGACGCTGCTGTGCGTAGACGCTCACGCAGTTGCCGCAGCCACCGGAAGCCCGGCCACGCCAGCAAAACCGCCAGCGTGGCTATTGCCGCCCAGAGTGACACGTTGAGCCCGAGTTGCAGGTGTGTAGGCAGATAGCGAAACACCACCGTGTGCCTGCCTGCCGGCACTTCCACTGCCCGGAACAGGTAGTTGGCCCGCACCACAGTCACATCTGCGCCGTCCACCGTTGCCCGCCAGCCGGGGTAGAAGCTGTCTCGCAGCACCACCAGCCCGGCGCGGTCCATTTCTGCTGTCAGCTCCACTCGTTCCGGCCCGTAGTGGGTTACCGTAACGACGCCCCGCACTGGTTCTATCCCGGCTTTCGTCTCGCCGGCGGTGACCACTGCGGCGTCCGGTGGCAGGCCAAACACCGCCGCGAGCTGAGCGTTCGCATCGGCCACCTGCTGTATACGGGCCGGCACGTAGGCCCTTGGCGCGAACTCGGCATTGCGATACACCTTGGTGTCGCCGGTATACGCCCGTGGCCAGCGGGCATCGAGCGACGGCGCATAGCTTGAGCCGGTGCGGGAGTCTACGAAGGCCACACCGTTGACGGTGAGCGACCCTGAACTCAGCATCGCCTCGATCCGCATTTCGCGTGGATGCAACACTCTGCCGAACACCGCAGTTGCGGCGTAGACGTGGTTACCGGGCAACCAGCGGCGATCGATAACCGCAGCCGGGGCTTGGTGCGCAGCCACTGCCAGCCGATCGCTCGACGATTCCGCGGTCTCGATGCCGGCCCGCAGCGGAATGCTGAAGCGCTCGCCGCCGATGTCGACGATGGTCACCGTGCCTGCCAGTGCTCCCTGAGACATGGCTTGAGCGCCCTCCAGGTACCCCGTGAGGCTGATGCCGGTCACGCCAGCGGGCATTGGGCGGCCTAGGTCCAGCGGCACGGTGGCCGACTCCCCTTGACGCAGTGTTCGGGCAAAGGTCAGGTCGTGGTAGATGCCGTTCACCCACACGTCGGTCAGGCGGTCGGCTACCAGGTACTTCACGTTCAGGCCACCAAGCAGTGCCGCGTCGGGCACGTCGCCCACGGCGTCGCGCAGCAGCAGGCCCGCCTCCTTCGCCTCCGAGGCGCGGTTATCGCGCGTTGGGATGCGCCCAGTGCGGTTTAGGATTTCCCGCTTGAGGGTGGCGTACTCTTTGGTCGGCAGCATCCCGCCGTCGTAGGCGTCCAGCGTGTCGAGACCGTGCCTCATGCCGGTGTTGGGCACCACGATGTCCTGGTACTTGAGCGCTTCCACCGCCAAGCGAACCTCCTGATCGGTCAGCGTCTGGCCGTAGAGGGTCCGCAACTCACCCAGATCGCCGGGCTCGAACGCTGGGTTCGCCAACGTGAGCACGCGGAACCGATCCTCGTCTTGGACGAGGTGGCTGAGCCCCGGCCGAACCGTGTGGAACACCGCAGCAGGCAGGGGATGGCTGACCGACATGGGCGCCCGCGCCAGGGGCAACTCGATCAGCACCAGGCTCAGGAGCAGCCAGGCGAACAACGCGCGTCGCCAGACCAGCATGCCGCCGATGGCCAGCAGCCCTGCCGGGACGCCGAACAGAAACCATAGCGCGATCACGCTGGCGGTGGGTGCGTACAGCAGGCCCAGGCTGGCGTACGACCATGCGGGAAGCACGGCCACCGCGGCGACCGAGGCTGCGATCAATGCCGCGGCAAGCAGACTGCGACGGGAGGGCGACACAAGCGGAGCTGGGGTGAAGAGGGCCTGCAGCCCGATGCCCGCGAGGCCCGCCGCGCTGAAAGCCGTGAGGAAGAGCCAGCGCGCCGGTACCCGGAACAAGTTGACGCCTGGTACGAAGTCATACACCCACGGATACCAGAAGGCGAAGTTCCCGACCGCGAACACAATGCCGACGATCGACAGCAGCAGGAAGTAGAGGGTGTACTGATGCCACGGCCAGCGCAGCGAGGCTGCAAGGCAAAGCCCCAGGGCCACCACGCCCGGCGTCGCGATGAACTCGGTGAGCGGCGGTTCGCCGTGGGTGGGCAACAACGCCCGCAGCATTTCCCAGGGCGCCAGCGAGAACGAGACGGCGGCGTCGTAAGGCAGGCCGCCCGAGCGGATACCCTGCCCCGAGAGCTCGACCGCCGGCAGCAGCTGCACCGCAGCCAGGGCCCCGCCCGTCGCCAGTATGACTGCCAGCACTGCGCCGCTGTAGGCGCCCCAGCCAAGCATGCGCAGAATGAACCACTCGCGGTCGGCGAAGCGGCGATTGAACCAGGCTTCGGGTTCGCTGAAGGCGCTCCGCAGGCCCTCATAGGCCGCCAAACCTCCCACCGCAGCCAGCGAGAGGTATGTCTCTTGCGGGTGGCCTGCGGTGATGGAGCAGGCGAGCACCACGGCGCCAACCACGGCCCATCGCAGGCTGCGGCGCGCGTGGGCTTGCAGGTAGGCCAACACCAGCAGCGGCACCCAGGCGGCTGCCTGCACCTGATTGATGTGCCCCACCTGTGCGGCCAAGAACCCGCCCAACCCGAAGATCAGCGCCCCGCCGGCTGCGGCCGGGGGCTGCGCTCCCAGGCGCATGCGCAGCAGCGCGTACATGCCGGCGGCCGCCAGCCAGACATGCGCCACGTAGGAGAGGGCGACGGCTCTTGGCGCGTCGAACGGGATCAGGGGCCAGTTCGGGGGATAGAACACCGCGGTCTGGATGTTGCCCAGAAACGGCGCTCCGGTGAACAGGTGCGGGTTCCAGAGCGGCAGCGTGCCGGCGCGCAGCGCTTCGTGCCGCATCTGCCAGTAAGGGTAGAAGTAGCCCATGAGGTCGAAGTCGGCGAGGCCGGTGTCGCTCAGCACCAACTTGGCGTGCAGCATCAACACCAGCAAGGTTATGCCGCCCAGGGCCAGGGCATCCTGGGCGCGACCGCGCAGTCTCGGCAGCTTGCGCGAACCCGCGGCGGAACGCTTGCCTGCCCCTCGCCAGCCAGAGACGCGGGTGGAAGGTGTGGTCATCGTAGCTCGACGGGAACTGCGGAAGCGGCAGCGCCAGTTACGGCAGGAACCTGAACCGGAGCAGGGTGAGCAGCACGCTGAAACCATCGTGCCAGCGAATGGTCTTGCCCTCTTCGAAGCTGCGGCCATGATAGGAGATAGGCAGCTCGGGGATGCGATAGCCCATGCGGATGATCTTCGCGGTGATCTCGGGGTCGATGCCCCAGCGCTTGGAGACGAGGTTCAGCCGCCGAGCGATGTCGACCGTGAACACCTTGTAACAGGTCTCCATGTCGGTGAGCGCAGAGCCGAACAGCAGGTTGGCGCACCAGGTGAGTAGGCGGTTGCCCATGGCGTTCGCCGCCGACATCGATTGGCGGGTGCCGAGAAAGCGGGAACCGTACACCACTTTCGTCTCGCCCCGCTGAATCGGCTCCAGCAGGTGCAGGTAGTCGGCCGGGTCGTACTCCAGGTCGGCATCTTGAATAATGACCACCTCGCCATGAACCATGCCAATGCCGGTGGCCACCGCGGCGCCCTTGCCGCCGTTCACCTCATGGCGCACCACGCGCGTGCCTGGCACCAGGCCCTCCTGCTGCAAGATGTCCCAGGTGCCATCGCGGGAGCAATCGTCCACGCAGATGATCTCTTTATCCATCGGCACAGCGCGGACACGGCGCAGGATCTCTTGGATATGGGCCCGCTCGTTGTAGACGGGCATAACAACAGAAAGATACGGCATGCTATGGCCTACAGATCGCTGGCCAGTCCTTCCAACTCATGCTTTGGTTCGCGCAGCATCAACTCGGTGATGGCGCGATGCGGGTCGAGCCCTTCGTAGAGCACCCGGTACGTCACCTCGGTGGCGGGCATCTCGACACCCAGCCTGGCGGCCAATGCCCTGGCGGCGATGGTGGTCGTCGGCCCCTCGGCCACCCCCCCCAAGGTCGCCAACGCCTGGTCCAAGGGCAGCCCGCGGGCAATCGCCTCACCCAGCCGGCGGTTTCGGCTGAAGGGGCTGGTACAGGTGGCCACCAAGTCACCAAGGCCAGCCAGGCCAAGAAACGTCATCGGGTGTGCTCCTGCGGCAACACCCAGACGGGTCATCTCCGCCAGCCCCCGGGTCATGTAGGCGGCCTTGGTGTTCGCCCCGTACCCCCAGCCGTCGTTAAGGCCAGCGCCCATGGCCACAATATTCTTCAGGGTACCGCCCAGTTCCACCCCGGCAACATCGCTGCTGGAGTATACCCGAAAACGGGGGGTCATCATCATGTCTCGCACGCGATCGGCTAGATCCAAGCTTGCTGCAGCGATAACCGTGGCGGCTGGGGAGCCTTGGAGTATCTCGCGCGAAATGTTGGGTCCGGACAGCACGCAGCAGCGCTCGGCGGTACCGGGGCCCAGCTCCTCCGCCAGCACCTGCGACATGCGGAGTGCGCTGCCGACCTCGAGCCCTTTCGCGGCGCTGAGCACCAGTGTCGAGGGTGGTAAATGCGGCGCTACGACGCGTGCGTTCTCGCGGATGCGCTGCGATGGCGTGGCGAACACCGCGAGGCTGGCTTGCCCGAACGCCTCGTCCAGACTGGCGGTAGCGCGCAGCCCGGCCGGGAAGAGAATGCCGGGCAGGCGCGACCGCAACTCGCCGTCGGCGTTGATGGTGCGGGCTTCGGCCTCGGTGCGGGCCCACAGGGTGACGGCATGGCCCCGCTGCGCTAACAGCAGCCCCAGCGTGGTACCCCAAGCCGTGGTGCCGACGACACCGACGTTAGCCAACCGGCGCTCGCCGCGGTGCTGTGCGGCGCTTAGGCTGTTTGGGCGCCTTGGTAGCCGTGACCTGTCGGGTGCTGTTGGCGAGGGAAACCGATGCCCCAAGCTTTGCTTCAGTACCCTCCAGGAGCCGCTGAATGTTGCCGGAGTGACGGGCCACAATCAGCACGCTGCCCGGGATGACGTAGACCAAGTACTCGACAGGGGCGCCAGACAGGAGCACGGTTGCCAAGGCGCAGGGGAGGGCAACGACGAGTCCGACCATGGACCCCAGCGAGACGTACCGCGTGAGTGCCATGGTCGCCAGTGCGGAGAGTGCGACTGCGGTTGCAGCAAGGGGAAGCACCACAAACAGGCCGCCCACTCCGGAGGCGACGCCGCGGCCGCCCTTGAAGACCAGGAACACCGGCCAGTTGTGCCCTAACAGCATGGCAAGCCCGGCCAGCGCCTGCGCCAGCGGGCCAAGCCCCAGTGCCGCGGGAGCCCAGACCGCCAGGACCCCCTTACCGAAGTCGCCGACGAATACCAGCGCGGCGGCGGTCTTGCCCAGCACCCGCATCACGTTGGTGGCGCCGGTGCTGCCGCTGCCGTAGGTGCGCACGTCCACACCCTTGGAGATGCGGCCCAGCAGGTAGCCGGTGGGAAGCGCGCCCAGCAGGTAGGCAACCGCTATCACACCGGCGTAGTCCAGTGGGGTCATGCTTGCTGTTCGGTCCGAGAGCGGAACTGCATGTTGATAGTGGTTCCCTCGAAGCCATACGCGCGGCGCAGGGTGTTCTCCAGGTAGCGGCGGTAGGAGAAGTGTATCAGCTTATCGTCGTTAACAAAGAACACGAAGGTGGGGGGTGATGTTGCAGCTTGCGTCACATAAAAGTGTTTGAGCGTGCGCCCCTTGATGGCAGCCGGGGGATGGTCGTAGATGGCCCGCTGCATCAGGCGGTTCAGGTCGCCGGTGTTGATGCGGATCTCGCGGTTGAGGTGCACTTGCATCACAGCCCGCAGCAGGTTGCCGATGCCCGCCCGGTTCTTGGCCGAGGTGAATACGATGGGCGCCCCCGGTACAAACTTCACCCGGCCGGCCAGCTCCATCTGCAACTTCTCGCGTTCCAGCTCCATTTCCTTCGAGAGGTCCCACTTGTTGACGGCGATCACCAGGCCCTTGAGCGCCTCCTGTATGTAGCCGCCGACATGGGCGTCTTGGGCGGTCACGCCTTCGGCGCCGTCGATGACCAGGATGGCCACCTGGGAGCGCTGGACGGCCCGGATCGAGCGCATAACGCTGAACTTCTCGATGCCCTGCTCCACCTTGCCGGCCCGGCGCACGCCCGCAGTGTCAATGAGGGTCATGGGGGTGCCCTCAAAGTCGAAACTGCTGTCGATGGCGTCGCGGGTGGTGCCGGGGATCGGGCTTACCAGCACTCGCTCCTCGCCCAGAATGGCATTGACCAGGCTGGACTTGCCCACGTTCGGCCTGCCGACAATAGCCACGGGAATGCCGCGTACCGCGGCCTGGCCCTCGGTCTCGGGCGGCGCCACCTCGGCGACACGGTCCATGAGGTCGCGCACGCCGATGCCGTGATGCGCGCTGATGGTGAACAGCTCGTCGAGCCCCAGCGTGTAAAACTCGGTGGCGGTCTGCTCGCGAGCCTGGTTGTCGGCCTTGTTGGCCACCAGCAGCACCGGCTTGCCGGACCGCCGCAGCACATCGGCCACATCGGCGTCTGCCGGGGTTGGGCCGGAGCGGGCGTCGACCAAGAACAGCACGACGTCGGCGTCTTCGATGCCCTCGCGGGCCTGCACCTGAATGCCGCGGGTGATGGCGTCCTCACCGTCGGGGTCCAGACCTCCCATGTCGACGACGGTCAGCGGTACGCCGTTCCAGACGAAATCGGCGTAAATGCGATCGCGCGTGGTGCCGGGAATGTCCTCGACGATAGCCTCGCGGCGGCCGACGAGCCGGTTAAAGAGCGTGGACTTGCCCACGTTGGGGCGGCCCACCAGGGCTATCACGCAGCGGGTGGCCTTGCGGGAGGCTACCGCGGCTTCAACCGCGCTAGCAGCCTCTTGTTCGAAAGATTCGGTCATAGTTATGGGGTACTCGGGATAAGCGTTACGGATACACGGGCGGGAGAGATGCGCACAACGTTGGTGCCGGGAGGGGTCGTCACCTGCGGTTCGATACTTACGGTACCGGCCGTGCGAGCGGTAACGGTGAGTGTCACACCTATCTTATCAAGGGTTGCCTCTTGCAGTGCGGGTCCTTCGCCCCGCACTACCACTTCGATGCTGTTGACGCCGACCTGCGCGGTGAATCCCGGCGGTACACCCACCAGCCGGGGCGCGACCTGAAACATGGCCGTGCCCGAGAGCGGCTGAAGGGTCACCTCCACCTGCACGGTGCTGCGGTTCACCAGCGATACGCCTGCGGGCACGTCGAGACCGACGGTACGCGTCACCGTGCCGGTCAGGTTGCTCACGTCTACGGCAACCGTTCGTACGGTGGTCAGCGCGGCTAGAATGTCCTGGGGGCCCACCACCGCCACCACAGTGGGATCGACCCGCAGTTTGCTGACCCAGTAGCCGTTGGCCGGCGTGCCGCGCACCTCCGGCACGACTACCAGGCTCACATAGTCGATGTGCCGGGTGATCGCGACCTCGGCGGTAAGGTCGCTGGGGTCGATGCGAACGCCGGTGATGTCGTTGCCGCGCAGGGTGCGGGCCGTCAGCCGGTAGGACTGGCGCAGGTTGGTGCGAGCGTCGCTGAGGTCGATGTCGGCGACCGCGGCGTCCACCAGGTTCACCAGGCGTTCGGGGCCATGCACCGTTACCCGCGTCAGGGTGAACTTCGGCTCCTCATAGGAGTACCCGAGCGGTGGCGCCCGAACCACCTTCATCTTGACCGGGACGGTGGCGCTCTTGGCGGCGTCGAACTGCACCGCTACCTCGCGCGGGATCACATCGAGGATGCGAACCCGCCCGTCGTTGGCCTCCACCTGCACCGGCAGGGTGGCCTCGCCTTCCTTTTCGTCCGAGACGTCGACGATGGCCCGGAACGAGCGGTCGGACAGGTTATCCCACAGGTCGCTGGGGGCCGTGATGCGCAGCAGCACCGTCTCCAGAGGGCCCAACACCTCAACGTCGGGCGCCTGGTTCACGGCGAGCACCGGTACACGGATGGGGAAGACCCCGGTGCGCGGAGGATTCTGCTCGGTGCTGATAAAGACGTACAAGGCACTCGAGAGGGCCACCGACAGGAGCGCCATGCTGCCGTTGGCGCGGAACGACCCCAACACTGCTGCGCTGAGGCCGCTTGCGGTACGGAGCGCCTGCCCAACCAAATCGCCGAAGCTCTCCCTATCCATGCGCCGACTCCTCGTTGGAGTGGGGGGCCTGATCGGACTTGCCCCGGCCGTTGCGCCGTGGCGGAGTGAGGAAGCCGATAAGGTGGTCGCGTATCTGGTCGGCGTTCTCGCTGGGCAGCAACGCCACCACCTGGCCGTTGTGCACAATCGACACGGTGCCACGCTCTTCCGACACGGCGATAGCCACGCAGTCGGTACGCTCACTGATGCCCAGCGCCGCTCGGTGGCGGGTGCCCATGCCCACGCTTTCGTGCACGTTGTCTGACAGTGGCAGCACGCAGCGGCAGGCCACAATGCGGCCCCGGCGGATCATGGTCGCGCCGTCGTGGAATGGGAATCCGGTCAAGAACAAGCCCACTAGCAGCTCGGCGGAGAGGTCGGCGTCGAGCTTCACGCTGCGTTCAACGTACTCCTGCAAGCCGGTCTCCCCCTCAATGACGATGAGGGCGCCGACCCGCCGCTTGGAGAGGATGCTGCTGGCGTCGGCAACGGTGGTGATGGTGTGCAACGCTGCGGCGCTCAGCGGGCCGCCGCGCCAACCGTGGAAGCCGCGCCCCACTTGCTCGAGCACCCGGCGCAGTTCCGGCTGGAACAGAATGGGGATGACGACGAACATGGCCGGCAGCGAGTTGCGGAGCAGCCAGCCGACGATGGTGAGCTGAAAAGCGCTGGACACCAGGAAGCCTGCGAGGTAGACCATCGCGAGGGCCCGCAGCAGGGTGACTGCTGTGGTGCCCTTAAACATGACCAGCAGCCAATAGATGATGCCGGCGACCACCAGAATATCGACCACGCCGCGCAACCCAAGTTGACTCAGCGTGGTTTGGAGTGTCGTCAGCAGGTCAGGCATGGGTGCGAGGCCGCGGGGCTACGCTTGGCGGTCCTCGAACAGGGTGGCCAACACCGCCATCTGCGCCCACAGCCGGTTCTCGGCTTGGTCGAACACCGCCGATTGATCGAGGTAGAGGATGCCCTCGGCGATCTCTTCGCCGTGGTGGGCCGGCAGCGGATGCAGGATGGTAGCGCCCGGCTTGGCCGCCCGCAGCGCCGCCTGGTTGATCTGATAGTCGGCGAAGACTCTGACCCGCTCGGCGCGCTCCGCCTCTTGCCCCATGCTCGTCCAAACGTCGGTGTAGAGGGCATCGGCCCCGGCGGCGGCCTGCAGTGGGTCGCGCAACAGCGTTAGGGATCCGCCGGACGCAGCGCACAACACCCACGCCCGCTCGGTCACCTCCGCCGGAAGCTCGTACCCCTCGGGCGACGCAATGCGATAGTGTGCGCCCAGCAGCGCGCACCCGTATAACAGGCTGATGGCGCAGTTGTTGCCATCGCCGATGTAGGCCACGTTCTTGCCGGCCACCCCGCCCTGGCGTTCTGCCAGCGTTTGCAGGTCGGCCACGGCTTGGCAGGGGTGCTCCAGGTCGGTGAGCGCGTTGACGATGGGGATGGTGGCGTAGCGGGCCATCTCGGTGACTGTGCTGTGAACAAAGGTGCGGGCGGCAATCGCATCGACGAACCGGCTGAGGACCAGCACCACATCGCGCACGCTCTCTCGCTGGCCCAGCCCAATCTCCTGCGGTCCGTAGTAGATGCTGTGCCCGCCCAAGCGGCGGATGGCGACCTCGAAGCTGGTGCGGGTGCGGAGCGACGGCTTCTCGAAGAGCAGCGCCAACGTCTTGCCCCGGAACTGCGTCTCGTCGCGCCCACTCTTGAACGCTGCTACACGGTTGAGCAACGCCTGTAGCTTGGGTGTGTCGAGGTCAGTCATGGCGAGGAAGTGATTCACGTGCGGGGCTCCGGAAGGTTTCGTGCTGCTTTAGGGCGGCGGTAGCGGCCGGCGGGCTCGGCTGCCGCAACGGGGCCAGCTTCGGGTTCTGCCTGCCAGTAGGTGGCCGCCGAGAGCCCCGCGCCGCCAATGACCAAGGTGATTTCGCCGCGGGGTGCGTTGAAGTATTCGAGCGCGGTTACAGCGCTGCCTCGGTAGATCTCCTCGTGCAGCTTGGTCAGCTCCCGGCACACCGCCAGCGGCCGGTCGGGCAGCGCCGCCGCCATATCGGCCAGCGTCTTCCGCAACCGATGCGGCGCTTCAAAGCACACCATGGTGCGTGTCTCGTTCTGCCACTCCAGCAGGGTCCGCCGCCGATCTGCCGGCTTGCGGGGCAGAAAGCCGGTGAACACCACCTGCTCGGTGGGCAAACCACACGCTGCCAACGCGGCGACCGGCGCTGAGGGCCCGGGGATGGGGACCACGGTGACGCCGGCGCGGATGGCAGCCAGCACCAGATCGTAGCCGGGATCGCTGATGGCCGGCATGCCCGCATCGGTAACCAGTGCCACGTCTTGGGTCTCCAGCGTCTGGGTAAGCGCGTGCACCCGCCCCTCGCCGCTGAACTTGTGATAGCTGACGAGCTTGGCCTGGATGCCATGGCGCGTCAGGAGCTTGCGGGTGGTCCGGGTGTCTTCGGCAGCAATGACGCCGACCTCGCCCAGCACGCGCAACGCTCGCAAGGTCACGTCCTCCATGTTCCCGATGGGGGTGCCCACTACGTAAAGGACCGGCATGTCAGTGCGCTTCCACCACGGCCAGCGTACGCCCCGCTCCTTGGGGTGTAAAGCGCGATCGGAGTGCGGGCAAGCGGATCGGTCGCCTATCCTCCCAGCGACCTCACCGCAGTCGGCAAGTGACGGCGGTGCACAGCAAACATGGCCACGGCGCCTCCGAAGTATGCCCAGGTCACTATCGTGCGAAGGTCGGGAACCAGCATCTGTAGCACAAAGAGCCCGAACAGGCCCCCCGCACCCAACAGGCTGAGCCGAAGATTCGTCAGCAGCGAGATAGCAAACACGGACTGCGCGGCAGTCAACATCACCTCCTCCTGCTGCCGCAGGTCTAGCGACAGGGGAGCGGGCTCGCCCAAACCCACGCTGTAGGCAAGCGGAAGCATGCCGACGAGCAGCGTCCACTGGTTGATTTTCGAGGATACGAGAGCGCCCAATGCCAGCGTCCCCAGTCCACGCCAGGCGAAGATGGCGACCACCGTGAACTCCGGTGCCTCGGAAGCCAGCGGCGCCAGCCATTGCACCAGCAGAAACTCGTCGATACCCAGTGTAGTGCCGCTATGGATCAGCGCCTCGGCGAAGGGCTCTGCCACGGCGATGATTGCGCCGGCCGCCACGAATGCCAGCACACTCATACCGAGCCGCCTTTGCAGCGGCTCCAATGCCGTCAGCAGCAGCGCCGGTCCCACTAGGTGAGGTGGCTCCGAGGGGCGCCGGGCCACCCGCCACACATAGAACACGAAGATGGCGGCAAACACGACGCTATCCAGCAGCGAAACCTCTCGCCGCAACACCACGGTCATGGCGTAGACCAATGCCACCAGCAGCAACGCCAGCTCCAAGTGTTGTTCAGGGTCAAGCGTCACGGCCTTCCGCCGGAACCTCAGGAACGGCAGCAACACCACCATCGGCCACGCTAAGCCGATGAGCAACCGGTTGGCGCCCGTCATGTTCGCCACAGCGTACTGTGCGTACTCAGGGTGCGAGGCTGCGAGGAACGCGAACGTCCCATCCACGATGTACTCGGGCAGTACCGCGATGAGGGCGAGACCCGCCAAAGCCAGACCAGCACTGAAGTCGAGCTGTGCGACCTCAGCGGCCCATGAAAGCCAGAACGCAGCACCGATAATGGCCACGCCGAACAGGAGCGCCATCACTGGATCGGGAAAATGGGCCCCGGTGATGCGCAGGAAGAGACCCGGCGTCATCGCCAGACCGGTCGTCAGCAGCAGCAGCCACTCGGTACCGGCGCTTCGCAGTGAGTCTAGCGCCTTGTCCTGCGTATGGTCAGCCATAGTTGAGACCCTGTGAGTTCATCAGGTCCATTACAGCGTAAGCACGTAACCCACATACACCAGATAGAGCACCCCGCCTATCAGCATCACTTGCGGATACAGCGTGCCGCGCAGCTTGAGCGACACCGCAACAATACCCGCCGACACCAAGGCGATGAGCCCGCTGATAAGCGCCGGTGGCTGCAACACCCAATCGGTGAACAGGATGCCCACCGTCACGGGGATGCAGCTCTGGAATACCATCGCGCCGCTCACGTTTCCCAACGCGAGGGTATCGCGCGAACGGCTAACCCAGATGACGCTGTTGAACTTCTCTGGGAGCTCGGTGGCGATCGGAGCGATGAGCAACGCCAGCACCAGGGTCGAGATGCCCATGTGGTCCGCCAGGATTTCAACGTTCCCCACGAACACCTTCGAGCCCACGACCATCAGCGCTAACGCCGCAATCATCTGAAAAATGACCAACACGGTGTGCGGCACGTCGGCCTTGCGCTGAAAATGCAGCGGCGGCACATGATGCTCGCCATCCCCTCCCGACTCGTGTTGCAGCGTCTGCCAGGCATACACCACGTAGAGCACCAGCAGCAGGATGGCGACAGCTACCCTCGCCTCATGCCACGGCAGGAAAGCGGCGCCTAGCCCTATGACATATACGCCCACGAAGTACGACAGGTCACGGCTCAGAATTGTGGTGTTCACAATCAGCACGTTGGGTCGCTTGCCGCCGCGCGACATCACCAAGCAGGTGATGCCAATAAGCGCAAACGCCACGGTAGAGAGCATGAACGGGGCGCCCAGAATCGCCCCGATACCCACCTCATCGGAGTGCACTTCATGGGTGAACAGAATGGCGATGATCGGGATCATCGTTTCGGGCATGGCGGTGCCGACCGCGGCCAGCAGGCTCCCGACCGCGCCCTCACCCAGGTCAAGCTTCTTGCCGAACCACTCCACGCCGTTGGTGAACAGTTCGGCGGCAGCCAGAATTACGGCGATGCTGACCAGCAGCATCAGTATCTCAGTCATCGTCTTGCAACCTCACCACGAACGGGGGAATCTCGGGCGCAATCTGCTGTCGTAGCGTTTCGAGGGACTCGCGCACCGCAGGAGTCTCCAGACCCTCAACGGTCATCAGCCAGGCGTCCTCGCGGTTGTCGCTGTAGTAACCGCGCCGAACACCTACCTTACGCATTCCGAGCGTTCTGTACAACTCCTGCGCGGCGGAATTGGAGGCGCGAACTTCGAGGGTCAGCAGAATGCAGTCACGCTCCAGCGCCAGGCCCACCGCGGCCATGACCAGGCGACGGGCGATGCCCTGCCGCCGCAGGCCGATGCGGACCGCCAGCGAGGTGATGTGCGCCTCGTCGAGCACGAACCAGAGGCCGACGTAGCCCGCCACCTGCTCAACGGCCGCCGAGCCGGGGAAGGTGGCCACGAGATAGCGAGAGAGCTTGCTCTCCAGCTCGGTTTGCCAGGGGGTGCCGTGGGTGAGTTCGGGGAACGCTTCCTGCTCTATCGGGGTGATCTCGGGGACGTCATCGAGGGTGAGCGGACGGATCGTGAGGGCTAAGGCGTCGGACACGGCGGCTACCACCAGACCGTGTCGTCCAGGCCCTCACGGGAGTCCACCGTGGGGTTGCGCCAAAGCCCGGTGCTCAGGTACTTCCAGCCGGCATCGGCGAACAGCACCACAATGTTGGCGTGCTCCAGGCGTTGCGCCCACTTCAGCGCGCCGTACAGCGCCGCGCCCGAAGACAACCCGCCGAAGAGCCCCTCCCGGCGGGCCAGCTCCCGGGTCCAGAAGAACGCGTCCTTGCTGTACACCAGAATCTTCCCGCTGAGCTGTTCCAGGTCCAGAATCGGGGGTATGAAGCCCTCTTGCAGGCTGCGCAGGCCCTGCACTTGGCTGCCGAGGTGGGGCTCCATGGCCACCAGCTGGACTGCGGGGTTGTGCTCGCGCAGCCGCCGTCCCACGCCGGTGATGGTGCCGCCCGTGCCCGTGCCGGCCACGAATACGTCGACTTCAGGCAAGGCCGCCAGGATCTCAGGGCCGGTGGTCAGGTAGTGGGCCTGAACATTGGCCTGGTTGCTGAATTGGTCCAGGTTGAGGTGGTGGGGCGCTTCGGCCAGCTCGCGTGCCAGGCGAATAGCGCCACGGGTGCCCTCCCCCGGCGGGCCGGTGATCACCTCGGCGCCGTGGGCGGCCAGCAGTTCCAGGATCTCGGGCATCGCGTTCTCGGGCACCACCGTCTTAACGCCGTAGCCCTTGCGGCGGCATGCCAGCGTGAGCGCGATGCCGGTGTTGCCGGTGGTGGCCTCCACCACGGTCATGCCCGGCCGCGCCAGGCCCTCCGCCTCGGCGCGCTCCAACATGTACCAGGCGATGCGGTCTTTCACACTGCCCGAGGGGTTGAACCACTCCAACTTGGCGTAAATGCGGATGCCGGGTTTGGGGCTACAGTTCGGCAACTCCACCAGCGGCGTGTTGCCGATACGGGCCAGCAGTGGGTCGCCGGCGGCGGGTAGAGGCGGCGAGGGTTCGGGCATGGTGGTCAGCGTGGGCGGTTCAGGCCGCCGATGCGTTGCAGCAGCGGGTGCTCGGGCACGTGGGCATTGCACCAGGTGCTGAACGCGGCGAGCGGTTGCAGCGGACGCGGGACCACGTCGGTCGCCGGCGCCTCGTCCTCCATGATGCTTTCGAGATCCAGGTACATCTGGTAGGCGGCGGGTACCAGGCTCAGGCGCACTATTTGCAGGCCGACGCCCAAGAGCGGGGTGAGCGCATCGGAGTCGGCGGGCAGGCGGCCCGCCAAGCCGTTGGCGACGGCGTAGGCAACGAGGGCTACCGGCACCGCAGTGGGTATGCAGCCCAGAACGAAGGTGCTGAGCAGCAACGGGAAGCGTCGGGTGCTGCCCTCCCAGGATTGCCAGGTGGCCAGTGTGCCGGGCCGATCGCCGTGGACTGCGAGGAAGGGCGCCAGCAGCGTGCGGCTATGCAGGTACAGGGCCAGCGGGCCCAGCACGAGCAGCCAGACTCCTATATCGAAGGGTGTTAGGCCTGCTGCCACCGCCGACATCGCGGTGCCGTGGGAAATGGCGTCTTTGAGGGTCAGCGCCAGGGTCATCGGCAGCCAGAAGATGATGCTGGTGTGACAGTTGGTCCACACGTAGCGGGGTACCCAGGGCAGCGACCGCCACAGCAGCGAGGGTAGGCTCACTTCGTCGCCGTGATTGCAGGTGCTGACCGCGATCATGAACACCACGGGCGCCACTACAATGGTCAGTGTGTTCAGCACAAATACCACGGGCTCGCGCCACACCGGGCCAAACGGCACGTTGATGAGCAGCCAAGTCGCTAGCAGGGCGGGCATCGAGAACACCGTCACAATCTGCAGGAAGAGCCAGGGGCGGGAGAGCACCATTGCGGCACCCAGCCGGAGGTACTCCCGGCTTTGTGGGACTATGCGGATTCCAGTCACGGGGCAGTACGCTCCTTGTATCCGGTGAGTTCAACGTAGCCGTAGCCCGAGACGGGCCGGCCGGCAAGGGCGCCGTGCACCTTTACCGCCCCTTCCCAATACACCTTACCCGTCGTTGCTGTAGTGTCCATCTCTTGATCCAGCATCACCGGGTGCAATTCTACGGCAAGGCCGGTCGACGGTGTCTCCATGCGCCAACCCATCGGGTAGATGGTCCGGGTGGCAGGGCTCGTCCACGTGTCGAGCGAGCGGACCCGCACAACATCGCCCGTCAGGCTGGTGGGTGTGCCGTCGGGCGCTACCCACGTGCCGTATTGCGCTGTCACCCTGCCAGATGCATCCCGCAGCACCGAGACCATGAGGTCGCTGCCGTCGTCGAGGTTCAGCGCATACCAATCCCAACCGGCGGCGCCCTGCAGTGAGAACTCGCCCCACTGGTGGTCCATCCAGGCGATTCCGGTCACGGGCACGGTCACGCCGACCACCGACACCTCGCCGGTTGCCGCCATGCGGGTACGGGAGTAATAGTACGACAGCTCTTCCGTGCCCACGCCCGCAACGCCTGCGTCACCATGGATAACGGGCGGTGTGGCTGCGCGTAACGCCAAGCGGAGCCGGTACTCGCCGGCCGCTCCTGCGATGTCGTCCAGGCCGTCGCCGCCACGCAGGGTGACACTGCCCACGGTCAGGTCGAAGCGGTTCGGTGTCGGTTCGATGGCCGGCGGTAACAGCAACATCTGGTCGTAACGGAAGGTGCGGCGCTGATGGTCGGTGATGCCGATGTGGGCAACGTACGCCGCGCGGGCGTTCGGCCCGCGGCCGCCGTTCTGCCGCTTGAACACCACGAGGTGAAAGCTGAAAGCCTCGTCCTGCAAGGTGGCGACGTGGCCGTTGTAGTACCACCACTCGGTCAGCGCCGCGTGGGCTGCGTCGTCGGCCGGCAGCGCGATGGCCTGCCGATGGGTTTGCGGAGCCTGGACGCCGGTGGTGGACGTCGCCTTGGCCACAGGAAGCGGCGGCGAGACTGCGGCATCGGCACAGCTTGCCATCAGACACAGCAGGGCGCTGATGGCCGCACCGGCGAAACGCTTGGACCGCTGCACGGGGAAGGTGTTCACGAGGTTGCTTCATTCTACCTTACCCAGCTCCCGCTGCGATTGCCCGTGCGTCCGACGCGGGCGTACAATGGGCCCGTT
>SHYE01000018.1 GCA_009692935.1 Dehalococcoidia bacterium
CTCGTATGGTACTCGTAGTCCTTGCGGGCGAGGTGACCAGGTGCGGGCGGCACAGGTGGCCGGGTGTGGCGCAGCAGTTGGGTGCTGAGTTCGTCCAGGCAGACCTGGGGTAACCGAAGGTCGTAGGGCCGTTGGTAGACCTCCAGCACGTCCTCCATACGGGCCACAAACTCGCCGCTGGGTCCCGTCGGCAGGCACCATTCCTGCTTCAGCCACGGTTTGAGGCTGTTTTTTCAAGGTACGGCGTACGGTCTCGTCGGAGATGGCATCCACGATCTGCAGCACCACCAGCCGGTCGGCCAGCAGTTGCATGGTCCACGTTCCCTGGCCCGTCGGGGGGGCGCTACACACGACGGCGATGAGCTGCGCCTCGCCAGCACCATCGAGCTTGCGCTGGTAGACCCGTCGGGAGGGCAGGCGGTGCAGGGCGGCCTCCAAGCCTGCCTCGACGTACCGCCGGCGTAGCCGTGCCACGGTGTTCTTCCCCACGTCAATGGCCTTGGCAATGGCCACATCACTCATGTCTGGGCCGTCTGCGCTGCGGTCAGCCTTTGAGGAGAACCTGGGCGTGCATCACACTCGTGCGGCAGCGCTCCCTCCCCTGAGGAGCTTGCGGAGCGCCGTACGTTCTTCTCCTAGGAGGGTCACCATGAAGCGTTTCATACTGGAGATAACGCGCACCACCCCAGCGCGTATCACCCATATAACCCGTGGCCGATCACTAGTCATGGCTGACGTCTGGGGGAGAGGGGACCCGAGTCGTCTACTCTGCAGCTCCCCTCGTGGGTGGAGGATGTGGCATATGCCCGTCGAGTTTCGTCCGATGGAAGCGCGTGTCCCGTTCCCCCGGCGCGATGTTCCCGCCCGCTCGTCCGCTGAAAGCCTGCGAGCACGCCGCTGTCTGCGCAGCAGCTCCTATCAGCGGCCAGGACCAATGCGGCGTGGCGCGCCCCCAGGGTGCCGGCTGCGATCTTGGAGCGTTTGAGGCGACGAACGGCGGGAAGAACCTGAAGATTGCCACAGGTTCCATCAACTTGACCTGGGACGGCGGCACGGCGCAGGACAGCTACAGCCTGCTGAAAAACGACACCAGCACCGCCGTCGCTGTAGCTGATAGCGGTGGCGGGCAACGCTACCAGCTACAGCGACGCAGCCGCGGCCAATGGCGTGGTGTACTGCTACGTGCTGGCGGCGCTGAACGGAGCAACGTTCTTGGGCCTGAGCGACCTGCTGTGTGGGATGACCGGACAGCAGGCGGGTACCGTGCTTCCGCAGAACTTCGACCTGAAGTTGGGAGGAACCGCGACGGCCACCATGACCTGGAGCCCACCGGTGGGCGGCGCCGCCAGCTACCTGCTGCAGCGCATCCCGCTGGATGGTAGCCCCATCACCAACGTGCCATTGGGCGGCAGCGTCACCAGCAGCACGCAGGCGGTGACGGCGGCGGGTACCTGCTTCCAGCTCGTCGCCTTCAAGGGCGCAGGCTTCGGCACCACCAACGTGCCGGGCGTCAGCACGCTGAGCGCCGGGGCTGCGGGCGCCTCATGGACTGCCGGCGATACCATGGCTGAAATCGCTGAGCAGTTGCAGCACCTCGCCCAACCCGATCTGCGACCTGCGGGGTTCGCGACGACACTCGAGTAGCGGAGGCCCCGGCCGGGTGGCGTAAACCGAGGTTGACGGACGGAGCGATGACACCTCATCGCTCCGTCGCGACCCAGCCCCATGCTCTCCTCAGCGCACCTGAAACCGGGTGGTCTCGTGCCTAGCTGACGGGGAAAACGCCTCATGGACGCACCGCCGCTCATCCTCATCGACGGTAACGCTCTGGTGCAGCGCGGCTACCGCACACATTGACGCCCAACCCCGCACCATCTAGCCTGTCGCGTGCGGGTCACGCCAGCGTGGCCCACCAACCACCACCCCAAGGAGCCATCCCATGACCTCGCAGTACCAGGTGCCCCAGTCCTCCACCAACGCCACCGCCGACGTCGCCCCCTACATGGCCGACCTCACCCAGCGCGTCCTCTTCGGCGAAGTCTGGGAGTCCCCCGGCCTCTCCAAGCGCGACCGCAGCCTTATCACCCTGTCGGTGCTCACCGCCCTCTACCGCTCCGGCCAGATCCCCGGCCACGTCCAGCGCGGCCTCGCCAACGGCCTCACCAAAGAGGAGATCATCGCCGCGATGACCCACATCGCCTTTTACGCCGGCTGGCCCACCGCCGTCAACGCCATCGGCATCGCCAAAGAGACCTTCGAGAAGCTCGACAAAGCCTAGGCCGCCGGCGCAACCCAACCTACCCATAGCGTCCCCACCCACCGCGCACCCGGCGGATGAGCCCCGCTGGAGCGTCCCGAGACGGCGGCAGCCCTTTCGGGCGGGAGTGCACGGGGCTGGTCTCTCAAAGTTCATGGGGTGGGTGGAGAGAGCCATCAGCACCATCCGACCGCCGCATCGCCAACCTGCCTGGCCCCGGAGTCCGCCGGCGGCGCGGGCGGACGACCAGCAGGAGAGCCCCGAGAGGGCGGCAGCCCTTTCGGGACGGGGTGCACGAGGGGAACCCCCTCGTCCCCCAAAAAGTTCATGGGGTGGGCGGAGGGGACCTTCATCGCCCATCCGAAGGCCGCGCCGCCAACCCTCCGGAGCGAGAGAATCGAGCCGAAAGGAGCACCGTCCCCCACCGATGCATAAACTCACCCAGGCCCAGCAAGCCCTCGCAGAAAGCGGCCTCGACGCCTGGCTGCTCTACGACTTCCGCCACAGCAACCCGCTGCTGTGGCAGGTGCTGGGCGCCGCCGTGCACTCCACCCGGCGCGTCTTCCTGCTGCTGCGGCGCGACGCCACCCCCGTCATGCTGGTGCACCAGGTCGATGCCGGCCACTTCCCGGCCGATGGCCTCACCATCCGCCCCTACCAGCACCTCGACGACCTGACAGCCCAACTCCGCGGCCTGCTGCACGGCCTCGACCGCGTGGCCATGGAGTACTCGCCTCTCGGCGCCCTCCCGGCGGTGTCCTACGTCGACGCCGGTACCTTCGCGCTGGTGGAGAGTCTCGGCCCCCAGGTCGTGTCCTCGGCCGAGCTGGCACAAGCCGCCCTCTGCCGGCTGACGCCCCAGGAGCTGGCCTCGCACCGCCGGGCCGCCGCGTTCCTGGGTCAGGCGGTCCAGGACGCGTTCGGTTTCATCGGCGCAAGACTCGGCCGAGTCACCGAGCATGAGGTGCAGGCCTACCTCCTGCAGCGCTTCGCCGGCGCCGGCCTCCGCACCGACGACCCGCCCATCGTGGCGGTCGACGCCCACGCCGGCGACCCCCACTACGCGCCGCAAGCCGAGGGCTCCGCCGTCATCGGCCCCAACCAATGGGTGCTCATCGACCTCTGGGCGGTGGAACCCAACGGCACCTACGGCGACCTGACCTGGGTGGCCTACACTGGCCGCCAGCCCTCTACCGAACAGCGCCGTGTGTTTGACGTGGTGACCGGCGCCCGTGACGCCGCCGTCGACTTCCTCCAGACCGAAGTCGCCGCCGGCCGCTATCCCGAGGGCCGGGGCGTCGACGTCGTAGCGCGCGCCCACATCGCCGCTGCCGGCTACGGCGCCGCCTTCACCCATCGCTTGGGCCACAGTCTCGGCCCTGTCGTCCACGGCTACGGGGCCAACCTCGATGGCTACGAGACCCGCGACACCCGCCGCCTGGCGCCCGGCCTCGCTTTCACCATCGAGCCGGGCGTCTACCTGCCCGGCTTCGGCGTGCGGTCAGAGATCAACCTCTACATGGAGTCCGGTTCGGTGGAGCTGACCTCGCCTGTTCAGCGGGAAATTGTTATCATCGATTGATTGCGCGCGCTGGGCCCTGCTGGGTACCATATGCGTCAGACGAACCCCCGATATGAGTAGGGAGGCAGAACGTGACACTAGAGGAATTTCTCGCCATTCCATATGTGATGGCTGTGGAGTCCTATGAAGGCCCCGATGGTGAATGGTTTCGCCGGGCATCCTACCCGGAGTTGCCCGAGTGCACGGTAGAGGGCTTCTGGGCGGTCGACATTATCGACAAGCTGGAAGAATTGCGCGTACGGCGGATTATCGAGCTGTACCAGAAGGGTGAAGAGATTCCGGTACCGCGTGCGCCGCTGCGATCGGCCATGCCGGTCCTCAATCGCGAGCAGCTCGAGTTCGCCAAGTACCTGGTGGAGCACGGCCACCTGACCGATCAGCGCTAATTGCGAGCAAAGTGCCCACCAGGTACTTGCGCCCTGCGCTAAGCGCGGTAAACTCTGGACACACCTCATCGGAAAGGAGGCAATCCCATGGCAGAGGACACGATGGTTACCGCCGTTGACGGCCCCAATGGCAAGGCGGAGATCTTTGAAGTGCCCCAGCTATTCGCTGGTGGCGGTCAGCGCTTCGAGTATGAAGTGCGATTCAAGGGCGTCAAAGAGACCTACAAGTCTCTAGGCGAGGCATACATCACCGCTGGCGAAAAGGCTGGCGTCAAGACCTAGTCCGCAGGTTCACCCCGTTTCTTCAAACCCCCTCTTCGCGAGGGGGTTTCTCATTCCGCCTCATATAGGGGGGCGTTCATGACGCCTTACCCTCCGTGGCATCGGCCACGCGCCGCCGTCCCGGTGTCAGCGGCGGCGGCATCATCAGCGTCAGCGGCACGCTCAGCGCACAGATGACCGCCAGAACCACCCACCCCAGGTGATACGTCCCCGTCATATCCACCAGCGCTCCCAGAAAGATCGGCCCCATAAAGCCGCCGATAGTGGTCATGAACATCAGCGCGCCCTGAATCGAGCCCAGCGACCCCAGCCCAAAGTAGTCCGCCTGCAACGCCGTCCGCAGCGGAATCGGTCCGCCGAAACCCACGGCGAACAACGCCAGGAACGGCATAATCATCCACGCCTCGGTGATGCCCGCCAGCAGAAAGATGCCGGCCGCCTGCAGCACAAACGAGAACGCCACGATGTACCGCTTGTCGAGGAAGTCGCCCCAAAAGCCCAGGCCAACCCGCCCAATCACCGACACCGCGGGAATACCGGCCGCGGCCCATGCCGCGGTCTCGGTGGGAATGCCCTGCCCCACCAGAAAGGGCACCGCCAGCACCACGGCCGGCGTGTTGGCCATGTTCGTTAGCGTGTAGGCCATCATCAGTTGCCAGAAGGTCCGGGTACGCAGCGCCTGCTTCACGGTCAGGCTGCGACTGCCGCCCAAGACCGAAGCCTGATCCAACGGTCGAGCCGACGCCGATACGGCGGCCTCGGGCTGGCCGGGAGGGTCGCCGTCGGGCCGCAGGCCGTACTTCTCGGGCGCATCGCGGATGACCAAAGCCAGCGGCATGCATACCACCACAATGATGCCCGCCCAGATGACGTTGGCCGTCCGCCAGCCGTGGGTGGTGATGAGCCAGGTGAGTACCGGCACCGTGATACCAGCGGTAGCCGGGCCGATGAACATCAGCGAGAGAGCGCGTGACCGTTTGCGCACGAACCAGCGCGAGACTGCGATGGTGCCCACCGCGCCCCCCGACCCGCTGGTGCCGATAGCCGTCAGCGCCAGCGAACCATAGAACCCCCAGATAGCGTCGATCTGACTTAGCCACAGAAGACCCACTGCGATGCACCCCAGACCGATGAGCATGACAGGCCGGGTGCCAAAGCGGTCGATCATGTAGCCGACCATGGGCGCCGCGATTGCCGACAGCTCGGACCGCAGCGAGACGGCGGCGGCGGCGGCCAGCGTGCTCCAGTGGTACTCGCCGACAATCGCCGAAAACAGCACACCGGTGCCGAAGTAGAGGGTGCTGGCGCTGAGCACCATAATGGCGGCCGAAGCCGCCACCATGTACCAACCATAGAAAATGCGAGGACGCAAAGGCACAGAGCCTCTCTCGGGGTTACCTCAGTCTACGCCAGCGCCAAGCGGCGGAAGTCTGACGCCTGAGCGGGAGCCGCTATCAGCCTTTCACATACGACAGCTTCTCGGCAACCTTACCGTCGCGCACCCGCATCACGTCGACGCCGCGGATGTGCCCACCCTTGTCATCCCAATCGAAGCGCCAGCGGACCACGCAGCGGTCTCCCGAGGCGAAGAGCTCCTCGGTGGTGAACCGCGCCTGTGGCGTTGAGCCGAAGAACTGCTCCCAGAACCCACGTACCGCGACGGCGCCCTCAAACCGGGTGCCATCCGGCGAAGGATAGGTGTTCTCAAACACCACATCCTCGTTCATCAGCGCCATGACCGCCGGCACATCGTGGCGGTTGAAAGCCTCGTTGAACGCGTTCACCGTGTCGACGGTGCTTTGGGTTGTCGCTTGTGGCACACATCCTCCATCTAGGCAGCGTGCATCGCTGTCCCCGCCCTACCGCACAAAGCTGTCGTGCAAGCCACCGTCCACTGTCAGAATGCCGCCGGTGATGACCTTCGACCGGTCGCTGGCGAAGAATAGCGCGGCTTCTGCCACGTCGTCGGCGGTCACCGGCGTCTTCAGCAAGTTGCGGCCCTGGTAGAACTCCTCCAGCCGCTCGGCCGGTACCCCGTGAGCGGCGGCGCGTGCCTGCCCCCACTGCCCGGACCACAGGCCCGAGCCCGCGATAATCGCGTCCGGCGCCAGCGAGTTCACCCGAATGCCGTCGGCCGACACCTCCTCCACCAGGCAGCGAGCCAGGTGCAGCACCGCAGCCTTGGCGCTGGCATAGGCACTGGCGTTCTTGGCCGCCGCCAGCCCAGCCTTGGAGGCCACGAAGATCACGTTACCGCCGAGAGTCGAGCCGTCGGCCCGGCGCTGCTGCCGCATGATGCCGATACCCTCGCGCGCACACAGGAAATACCCGGTGGTTAGCACGTCCAGCGTCTTGTTCCACGAGTCCAGCGGCATCTCTTCGATAGGGTGGGAGAAGGCGATGCCCGCGTTGCACACCACAATGTCGATGCCCCCGTAGCCCAGCACGGTAGCGCGGAAGGCGGCTTGCACGCTCTCCTCGCTGGTCACGTCCATCTGTACCGGCAGCGCCGCCCCCTCGCCAAACACGGCGCACAGCTCGGCGGCCAGTGCCCCCGCGCCCTCCAGGTTCAGGTCGGCCAGCACTACTTGAGCGCCCGCCGCCGCAAACCGCTGACTGATGGCCTTGCCGATGGCTCCCGCGGCGCCGGTCACCAGCGCGATGCGGCGCGACAGCTCACGCTCAGGCGGTCGCAGCGTGAGCTTGTACAGCTCGAGTGGCCAGTACTCAACGTCGAAGGCCTCTCGCTCGCTAAGCGGCGTGAACCGGCCGAGTACCGAGGCGGCGCTCATGATATCGAGCGACCGGCGGAAGGCCACGCCGGCATCCCTGGCTGCCGCGGCATTCGCCCCGGCGGCGACAATGCCCAGGCCCGGCAGCAGCGCGACCTTGGGGGCATCGCCCAGCGACTCGCCGGCCTTCCCGCCGTGCTCGGTGTACCAACGCTCGTACGCGGCGCGGTACGCTGAACCCGCTTCCCCCAGCGCAGTCCCAAAGTCGGCGTCATCCGTCGGTGTCTCCACCACCAGCGGCAGAACCCGTGTGGTGAGAACGTGGTCCGGGCACGCCAGGCCAACCTGTGCCAGCGTTCGCGCTTCGGGCGATGCAGCGTACGCCAGCGCCGCCGCGGAGCTATCGACGTGCAGTATGGCGGGAAGCGCCTCCGTTGCCAGCTCGGCCCTCACCTTGGGCAAGATGCGAGCCGCGACGGTGGGGTCGGGCGCCGGCACACCGGCCGAGGCGAAGACTCGATGACCGGCGGCGCGCTCGGTCAAGTACGCGCCGGTTCGGCGGATGAACTCCAGTGTGTTGTCATAGCAGGTCGAACCGTCGTCGCCCCACGTCATCAAGCCGTGCTTCTGCAGTATCGCGAAGCGCGGGGCGGGCAGCCGCTCCACCACCTCGGCCGCCAGCTTTCCGAGCGCGAAGCCGGGGCGCACGTAGGGGACCCACGCTGCTTCTTCGCCAAAGATGTCTCGCAACACCTGCGGGCCGTTGTCGGCGGTGGCTGTCGCCAGGGCCAGCACGGCATGGGTATGGTCAATGTGCCGGTAGGGCAAGAATGCATGCAGTGTCGTCTCAATGGAGGCCCGCGGCGCGCTGGGGTCGAGTTGGCTGCTGGCCAGATAGGTCACCATGGCCTCATCGGTCATTGCGTCGCGCTCACGCAGTGCGCGCAGGTCATCCAACCGCAGGTCAACGAACCCGTTGCTGTCGATGACGGCGAGGTCAGCTCCGGTGCCTTTGACCGTCAGCACCTCGATCGGCCGCCCCCGGTGGTCGGAAATCGTGCGCTTGACCGACGTGTTGCCGCCGCCCCGATTCACCAGCGCCGTATCTGCACCCAGTAGGCGAGAGCGGTGAATCAGCAGCCCCAAGTCGTCAAGGCCCAGGGTGTCGGTGGAGCGCCAGTTGGTGGATGTCACGCTTGCTATGGTAGCCGAGGGCGCGTGCCGATGGAAGCGGCCAAACAGCGGAGTGGTGCACGGGAGTTGGGCGAAAGGAATACCCCGTCCACGAGACGGGGTATTCTTGTGCTGCAACCAGCTAGGGCGATTGAAGGAATTCGTACAGGTCGGTGGCGTCTTCCTCGCTCATGTCGGGGAATGCGGGCATGGGGGTTGCCCCGGCCCGTACCTGGGCAAGAAAGCTGCCGAAGTCCATGCGCAGGCCGGCAATGCGCGGGCCCTCTTCGCCGTTCGGGCCAACGCCGCCCCCGGCGCCATCTCCATGGCAAGCGGCACGGTTGTACTGGAAGTACAACGCACCACCGCGTTCTGGGTCCGCATGGAGTGCGGCCATCACCAGTGGGGTGAGCGCGGTCGCTAAGGTCAATGTTGCCATCATAAATCCGCCCGCCAAAACCGACCATAACTGCTTCAAGAACCCCTCCAAGAGAAGACGTAACTTGCTTCCAGTTATACGGGCTATACGGGTGCTGGTTACGGCGTCACTGATCGCAGCCGGCAGCAACGCGCTGGCGTACGCCGGGCAGCGCGGCGGCAGTGAACCCTGGAGGTCTTGGCTTGGTCAGCGTTCGGGGCGGCGCCGCTGCTCAGGACGGGGCACCCCCAGTATCTCTTCCCGCTTTGGCGACTGGCTGTGCACCTCCTTGGCATGCGCTTCAACTTGACGCACCAGCTCATCATCGCTATCGCTGCGCACGTTCCATCCACACGGGCACGTGATGACCTTTGCCATAACTGCAACCTCCTACAAGTGGTACCCGTATACTAGCGGCGGCGTTTGGCGTTTTCTTGGCAGGGAGGCGAATGGTCCGCATTTACTTGACCGGGCCGCTGGCGGTGGAGGTTCCGGGCGCACTGCTGGTGCGCGAGGACAGCTTCCGCGGGCGGCAGGCTCGCCTGCTGTTCGCCTACCTGGTGCTGCAGCGCGTCCACGCCAGCACCCGCCAGGAGTTGGTGGACCTGTTGTGGCCCGATGATCCGCCGCCAGCTTGGGACGCCGCACTGAGCGCGCTGCTGAGCCGCCTGAAGCGTACGCTGGGCCACCCGGCGCTCGAAGCGGAGGGGGTGAGACTGGAGGCAACCCAGAGGCAGCACCGCATGCGCCTGCCGGCGGGCGCCTTCGTCGACCTTGAGGTGGCGGATACCGGGCTGGACCTCGCGGAGGGTCACCTGCGGCGGGATGACAGCGCGGCTGCCTTCGGCCCCGCCACGGCCGCGTTGTGCATTCTTCGGCGGCCGTTCTTGCCCGGCGACGCCTCGCCCTGGGCCGAAGCAGAGCAACGCCGGCTGGCACGGCGGCGGGTGCGAGCGCTCCAAGTGGTGGCGCAGGTGTACTTGGCGCACCAGGAACCGCTGGTGGCGGTGGAGTTGGCGGCTGAGGCGCTGGCGTGTGACGCTTTCCAGGAGGAGAGCCACCGCTTGCTGATGCGCGCTCACGCCGCCGCGGGGAACCGCGCAGGCGCCATCAAAGCCTACCGCGACCTCGGAGCCCTGCTGCGACGCGAACTCGATACCGAACCGTCGGAAGAAACGAAGCTGCTCTATCAGGAACTGGCGCACCGAACGCCCAGTCCATCCAGGAGGTAACCGATGGCACTCAAAGACTCGCTGACCTTTGGCATGGCGCTACCGCAGCGCTACCCCGACGCCGCTGCCGAACCGGCCGTCGTCCGTCAGGTGGCGCAGCGCGCCGAGGCCCTCGGCTTTCGCGACCTGTGGCTGACCGAGAACACCCTCGATCATGTGCCGTGCCCCGACCCGTTGATGTTGCTGAGCCACGTGGCTGCCGTCACCAGCCGCATTCGCCTGGGCGTGGCCGTCGTCGTGCTGCCGGTACATCACCCTGCCCATGTGGCACATCAAGCCGCCACGCTCGACTACCTGAGTGGCGGCCGTGCGGTGCTCGGCGTGGGCCTGGGCCGCGATGCCCATTACGGCGAGTTCGGGGTGCCCGTCGCCCGGCGGGTTCGGCGCTTCACCGAGGGCCTGGAACTGATGCGGGCGCTGTGGACGCAGGAACAGGTGGACTACCACGGCGATATCTACCAACTGCACCAGGCGGGCATGTTGCCGAAACCGGTGCAGCAGCCGTTGCCGGTCTGGTTCGGCGGCGCGCATCCCGATGCCATTAAGCGGACCGCGGAGTTGGCCGACGGCTGGATGGGCTCCGGCAACTCGGGCCGGCAGGCGTTCGTGGGCCACGTGCAACTGCTCACCGAAGCGCTGGCTGCAGCCGGCCGCGCTATCGCCGCCTTCCCCATCTCCAAGCGGGTGTTCATGTCGGTGCACGCGCAGGAGGCGCAGGCCCACACCGAGTTGCGCCACTACATGGACGTGGTGTACCGCAACGGCGACCTGGCCGACCGCTCCGGCGTCTGGGGCACGCCACAGCAGGTACGCGAACGGCTGGCGGAACTGGCGGTACCAGGGGTGAACCACCTGCTGCTGCATCCCATCTGCCGGCCCCAGGAGCAACTGGAAGCGCTGGCCGAGGTGGTGGGCCTGGCGTAGACGGTGTGCTGCCGGATTCGGCACAGGAGGCATCAGGAATGGAAGACTTCCACGACATCATAAGAACCGAACGGTACTACACCGCAACGCTCCTTCCCGCCGTACTTCTCCATGATAACTTCGCCGGGCTCGGACAATTTCTGTCACGGATCGAAGCTAATGCGTCGGATACTGCTCACCTTCTCAGCGTAACTGGTCCAGGTGGGTTACTAGGGAAGATGGCCGTGCCTACTCAAATCGAGCTCGTAACCGAGTTTCACATCGCGCGGGACATTAGCCGTGCCAAGCAACTCAGCGGCATCGTCCCGGCGCATGCGCCTCCCTTCTTTGCGGAAGACACGGAAAGCAGCAGGAGGGATGCACCAGACATCGTCATCCGCGTGGGATCCCTGCTGGTCGTTTGTGAGGGGAAGTTCTTCTCCAGACCCAGCTGGAGGGGCCTCAAGCGGCAACTTAGCTCCCAGAGAAAACAGATCGAGCTACTGTTCGATATCTTTCCGTCACTGACCGGATTTGTGCACGTGGCCTTGGTGCCTGAGCTCCCGCGACTCGAAGCGGGGGAGAGGACACCCTGGGACGCCGCTGTCACCTGGAAAGAGATAAGCCAGCTGTCCGCCGATGTACTTGGATCCACACATTACGTGACGTTACGCTTCAAAGCTGCGCTCATGAGCTACGCGAGAGAGTTCGGCAGAGGTGGAGCGTACTTTCAGGACTTGATGAGTCTGCATGACGTCTTGGGGCTGTGTAAGAGTCGAGGACGCAATATCCAAGTTGGCGTCGTCGGTGGGATCAGTGTCCTGCGAGGCCATGACCGCGCCTGGGCTAACGCGCGGCGATGGAAATGGCGGGATGTTAGCAACACAGGCCGAATCAACCCGAAGAACTGGATTCCCGGCGATGAGTTCGTTAGGCAGATCGCCGCACTCGGAAGCTAGCTGGGGGAGCGGCTCTCCGTATTCCTGGGCAAGACTTTGAGTCCAAGGCAAGTGAAGACGCCCAACACTTACGGCTCCACCATTCTCGCCACCAATCCGGCGTCCACTTTCGCCAACTCCGGGGCCGAGGGCATCAGCCGGCTGGTGGCAGTGGGCGAGCACCTGTTTATCAACAACATCGCTCGCAACTACGAGCTGGTGACGCCCGTGGTGGGACCCGATGGCGGGCTAACCCTGCGGCGCGACGCCTACCACGATGTCACCAGCTTCCCGGGGCAGGACATCCCCTCGCAGCTCGACCTGGACGCCCACGGCGTGTTTCTGCGGCCGGACCTGGGCACGCTTCTGGTGCACGACCACCACGGTCGCATCCGCACCTTCCGCTACCCTCCGCCGTCTGGCCCGCTGCAACAGACGGCGGAGTGGCGGCTGCTGGGCGATTCCGAGCGGGTGGTGATGGCCGGCGATCGTCTCATTACCTCCTCGCCACGCGGCCAATACAGCAGCGACCCGCCCGCGTTAGGCATTTTCATGGCTGAGCCGCTGCCCTTCGCCGCCGCTGCCGCGGGCGACGGTCCGCAACAGCTTGGCTACCAACAGGTGCTCGCCGATTGGGATGTGGTGACGGCGTTGGCGGTCTCGGCCGACGGCGGACTGCTGGCGGTGGGCACGACGGGCCGGCTCGGCGTGTTCGCGCTCGAGGCTGACCATGGGGACGTGGCGCTTGGGCGCTGCATCTGGCAGCATGACGTCCCGTTCCATACACAGTGGCTGTATCTGCAACGGGAGGGCAGCCTGCTGGCCGGCGGCTACGCGCTGGGTGCTGCCGATGCCGACGGGGCGGCCTGGGACGCCTGTCGGGGCGGCGCTGTGTCGGCCTTCGCTGTCGGCGGCAGGCTCGTCGGCAGCGTGCCGGCGCCCGAGGACACCGCTTGGGGTTACGCCGGCAACCCGCTGGTCGCTTCCGCTACCGGCGACACTGTCTACGCCATCGACCGTGGTAGTGGCCTGCACGCGCTCGACATCCGGTCTGGGACGTTCAGCGTGGTGGCTCCTCCCCTTCCTGGCGGCTCGCTCGGCATCGGCCACGCCACGGTACTTGGCGGCCGTGCGTATGCGGCGTACACCCGTGGTGGCTTCCGGCTGCTGGCGTTCAACCTCGACTAAGCCCAACTGGATTCCACTGGCAAGAGCATGTCCCTTTTTTCCGCAATGGAACCCCAGGCGAGCTACGATCGTGCGGAAACTCGGCGGGAGGGAAGCTATTGCCCACGTTGGAGAACTACACCCAGTTTCTGGGCCGGCATTGGGAGACCGGAGCGGTGTGCAACGCTCTGGCCTACCAAGGGGTGCGCGCGCCGCATACCGGACAGCCTATCAGTGAGGCGCTGCTGCTGGGTATTAGCGGCGGAGCGGTGATGGGCTACTTCAGCTTTGCCTACAAGGGCGTCGACCCCCCATGTGGTGATTCTCACCCGCAACACCTTCGACCCGCTGGATCGTGTGCTGACGAGTCTAGGGGTGGTGCAGGACGTGCGGAAAACCACCAGCCCGACGAAAGCGGTCTCCAACCTGGTGCAGGCCTTGGAGCAGGGTGCGGCGCCGCTAGTCTGGGCCGACGTCTGCTCGATGCCGTACAACACCAACCACCAGGTGGAGGGTTACTGACACATGTACCCACACCTGGTGTTCGGCTACGAGCCGGACCGCGACCTCGTGTTCATTGCCGACCGCTCCCGTGCGCCCTTGACCATTACCACCGGCGAGCTCGCTCAGGCCCGCGGCCGTGTGAAGAAGACCAACTATCGGGTCACCACCCTCGACCTGCCGAACACCGACAAGCTGGCTGGTGCGGTACGGCAGGGCCTGCATGACTGTGTGGCGTTGTACACCGAGCGGCCGCCCAAGGGCTCGCCGGACAACTTCGGGATTCTGGCGTTCAAGCGCTGGGCCGAGGTGCTGACCCGGCCCAAAGCTCGTCTGAGCTGGCATACCCAGTTTCCCATGGGCTTGCCCCTGTACGCTGGTCTGACATCGGCGTACCACCCCATCATGATCGACGGGAAGGAGGGTGGCGCCGAGCGGGGCCTCTTCGCGGATTGCCTTGATGCGGCCGCCGTGCTGCTTGCCCTGCCGGCCCTGACCGAGGTGGCGGCCCAGTTCCGTCAGGCCGCTGAGCGTTGGAACACGCTGGCAGAGGCCCTGCTGCTGGACGCCGTACCGTTGCTGGCCGAGACGCGGCACTTACTCTGGGAACGGCACCGGCGTTTCCTAGCGGCCGGGCACGATCGCGCCTTCGATCAAGGGGTGACGCAACGGCTTGCCGCAGTGCGAGCGACCTTAGGTGGCGACTTCCCTCTGGCACCAGGTGCGGCCGGCGAGCTCCTGGCGCATGTGGGAGACTTGGTGACGGAGATCGGAGTCTACGAGGCGAGCGCAGTCACCGATCTCCGTCAGATCCTGGATGGAGAGGGATTTCATGAGTGAACTGTTCTCCGGAAGCGGTACGAAGCAAGACCCCTGGCTGCTGAAGACGCCGCCGGGAAGCTCCGAGTACCAGATGTACCGGGACGATGCTGTCACGCCTCCGATCCTGGTGTGCACCGTGGGCAAGACCCTGTTGCACTACGACGCACGCTGCATCGACGACCTACACGCCATGCTGAAGGCCCATAGCCATTGGATGCTGCTAGGCGCCACCGACGAGCAGAAGGAAGCGCCCGAGGGCACGGTGGAGGCCTGGGGCCGGTCGGCGACGAATCCGATTGGCGGGTGGTACGGGCTGAAGAAGGGGTTTCGGGGGCGGTTCGGTATGTACCTGCCGCCGCTGATGGAGGCACTGGGCTTGGCGGAGGTGGAGCACAACGCCCGCAACAACCGCATGCGCGCCATCTAGCGTTCGCCCAGTACTGCGATCACCAGATCACAAACGTTGGTGCCGGTAGCATCAGCCTCCACCAGCGTGCCCAACGCCCGGTGAAGGCGGTGCGTGTCGTTGTCGGCCCGCAGGCCTGCCACGTCCACCCCCAGCTCGGCCGCCAGCGCCGCCGTTTCGCCATCCACCAGAGCACCCCCGGCGCCGGGTACAAAGTCCTGGCCGTCGGTGGCAATGCAGGCCACAGCGCAGCCCGGCATACCCGCCACCTCATCGATCAGCGCTGCCGCCATTTCCTGGTTGCGGCCACCCTGCCCGTTTCCTCGTACCGTCACCGTCGTCTCGCCTGCCGCCAGCACCACCTGGGGGCCACGGTAGGCGCGGGCGTGGTAGCGCAGCGCCTGACCAAAGTGTCGCGCTGCGGTGGCCGCCTCGCCCGCCAGTTCGTCGGTGAGCACCGTGACCCGCCGGTAGCCCGCCTCTCTGGCAGCCTTCGCCGCCGTTGCCAGCGCGGTGCCGGGGCCTGCCAACAGCGTGAAGCTGGTGCTTGCGAAGCAGGGATCGCCCGGCTTCGGCGTCTCCGGCAGGTCGCCCGCCGCACCCTCTTGCAGATGGTGCAGCGCGTCCACCGGTATGGCTTGCTGCAATCCGTGGCGCGCGATGACCGCGAGCGCATCGTCGTACGTCGTGGGGTCCGGCAGCGTTGGCCCCGACCCGATCATTTCGAGCCGGCCGCTGATGATGTCCGAGATGGCCAGCGTGAATAGCCGGCGGCCCGTTAGACGGCGCGCGATCTGGCCGCCCTTTACCGCCGATAGGTGCTTGCGGACGGTGTTCATCTCGTCGATGGTGGCGCCACTGCGCAGCAGCGCCCGCGTCGTCTCCTGCTTGTCGGCCAGCGACACATCGCCTGCCGGGGCGGTCATAATGGCCGAAGCGCCGCCCGACAACAGCCACAGCACCACGGCGCCGGCGGGGACGTCGTCCATCAGCGCGAGTAGTTCAGCGGTCGCAGCTACGCCGGCAGCGTCGGGCACCGGATGGCTGCTGCGCAGCACCCGGATGCGGTCGGGGAGCGGGCCATCGCCCGGGTCGTTCGTGATCACCGCACCGCCGCGCACCAGGCCGGGTCCCAGCGCCGCCTCAGCTGCCGTCGCCATAGGCGCCGCAGCTTTGCCCGCACCGAACACCCACACGCCGCCGCCGTTGAGCCGCACGCGGCGGCGGCCCACCAGCAGGGTGTCGCCCAAGAGCCGGAGGTGGCGGGCCATCAGTGCACCGAGCGTTACTGCGGCCACGGCGGCTTCGGCAAGTTCCAAGGCAAGGGCACGGGCTGGCGTAGTGGCCAGCGCGTTGCGGTTACGGATGAAGGGCATGAACGGGTGGCAGGAGGTGAAGCCCTCACCCTACCCTCTCCCTGAGGGAGAGGGTAGGGTGAGGGCTTCGGCCTTCGCCTTACTTGGCCACGCCGGCTTTGCAGTCGGCCAGGTAGTTCCGAGCCGCGGTGATCAGCAGGCTTTGCACGTTGGTGGCGAAGTAGTTGTAGCCCCAACCACCCAGCTTGTTTACGTGGTCCTTACCGAAACCAATGGTGCCGGCGTGTTTGCCGGAGTCTCGAATGACCTTGCCCATGTTCTCCAGCACCTTCAACACCTCAGGATGCTGCGTCTCGCCGGGAAAGCCCAGCGCGCTGGAGGTGTCGGTGGGGCCCACGAACACCATGTCGATTTCGGGAATGCTGGCGATGGCCGTCACGTTCGCGAAGGCCTGCTTCGTCTCGATCTGCACAATGCAGAGCACCTCGTCGTTCGCCATCTTCACGTAGTCGGCGGTGCTGCGCAGCAGATTCCACTCGTTGGCGCGCACGCCAGCCAGGCCACGGATGCCGCGCGGCGGGTAGCGGACGGCGTCGGCCACCCGCTGCGCCTCCTCGGCGGTGTTCACCATGGGGATCTCCACCCCCAGACAGCCGGCGTCCAGGAACCGCAGCAGGTTCTGCGGATGGTTGAAGGCGATGCGGGCCAGCGGCGTGATGTTCGAGACATCGGCGGCGCGCACCATGTTCTCCACGGTCTCCAGCTCCACGGCGCTGTGCTCGCCGTCGATGATCACGAAGTCATAACCCAGATAGCCCAACGCCTCCACGGTGGATGGGGCGGGCACATTGCCAAAGGCGCCGAACACCGTTTGCCCGTTGTTCAGTTTCGCCTTGGTCTCGTTCTTACGCATGGAAGCCTCCCTAATGTCTTCTGCAATTCAGTGACCGCCGAGCGGCTTCCCGTTAGGGAAGGAAGCGACGGGAACGCCGCTCATTCTACCACCGGGACACAGGGCGGTGTATGCTCTAGCCGGTTCCCGCGGCCTCCGGGCGCCAAGCCGCAAGGCTAGAGAAAACCGTTGATCGACGAAGTGGGGCATGCTATACTCCCCCAAGTCGCGAGGAAGTAGCGTGAAGAATTCGCGCGTCTGGCAGCTACTCACCCTTGGGTGGTACGTAGCTGCTTGTATTGTGGGCGGCATTCTGGCGGGTATCTGGCTCGATCAGTCGTTTGGCACGCCGCCCCTGTTCTTGCTGTTGGGTCTGGCCTTGGGCCTCACGATGGCCTTCTGGGGCATGCTCAAAATGCTCAAGGATCTACAGAAGTTCGGGTAATGCCCAGAGGAGCAGTGTGATTGGGTAAGGTAATCCTCCTTGTCGTTTTCGCCCTGCTGGTGGCCGGATTCTTTTTCCGGGCGCCCCTGCCCATTCTCTCTGTCGCGGCCGAACCCGTTGCCAAAGTCGGTGGCTTCGCCATCACCAATACCCTGATCGCCACATGGCTCACCATGGTGGTGGTGCTGCTCTTGTTCCGTAAGGCCACCAGCAACATGCAGCTGGTGCCGCGGGGCATCCAGAACGTCATGGAGACGGTGGTCGAGGTACTGTTGGGTTTGGCCAACAGTGTGGCCGGTGTGCGGTACGCTCGGGTGTTCTTCCCGCTGGTGGGTACCATTTTCTTCTTTGTGCTCTTCAACTCGTGGCTTTCGCTAGTTCCGGGCTTTGGCACCATCGGGATTATCGAAAAGGGCCACGGGCACGACCTCACCTTCAGTAATGTGGCAGGCGTGGGTGTGCTCATGCCGCAAGCAGGACTCGCCCCAATCGTGCCGGAGGCTCACCCGGCCGACGACGGGCATGGCGCCCCGCCCAAAGCCGACCACGCGCCGGGCGGCAGTACCATCAGCGGCACGCTCATTCCGATTCTGCGTGGGGCGAATACCGACATCAACACGACCTTGGCGCTGGCGCTCACTGCCATCTTCTTCGTGGAGTTCTGGGGCTTCAAGTTTCAAGGGCTAGCCGGGTATGGCGGCAAGTTCGTGAACCTCTCGGGGTTCAAGCAGGGCGCGTTCATGGGTTGCATCTACATCATCATTGGCATCATCGAGTTCGTTTCGGAGCTCGCCCGCATTATGAGCTTCACCTTCCGGCTGTTTGGCAACATGTTCGCCGGCGAGGTGTTGCTGGCTGTCATTACATTCCTGGTACCCTTTGTGCTGGCCGACATGTTCTATATGCTGGAGATTGGCGTGGGCGTAGTGCAGGCGGTGGTGTTCGGCGCCCTTACCCTGGTGTTTGCCGCTTCGGCCGTAGCCGGTCATGGAGATGA
>SHYE01000019.1 GCA_009692935.1 Dehalococcoidia bacterium
GAGGACGTCGGCTCCTGTGCTACCGCCTTCGACCGCCGCATCACCGACCTGGGGGAACGGTAACCTTCAATCGTAAGCCTATGGTCGTAAGCTGCGCACAACAGGCCCCGTCAGCGCAGAGTAAACTGTTACCAATGATGTCCCACGGGCACGGGGTCCGCACGAAAGGGAGCGGGTGAGGGAGGGTAGACTATGTGGAGATTGGTTGCTTCAGGCCTCCTTGGGCTGATGACGTACGGGTGCACGGGGCCAACTTCAAGCCCCACGACGGCAAACGTTCCCAACCTAGCACCGGGACCGCCGCTGAGCAACCGAGTAGTGCTGGCCACCGCGCCGCCCGCTACTACCGAAAGCAATGACAACCGGATGCTCGGGCAGATCGATATCTTCCAGTTGCGTCCTCAAAACGAGTATCTGATCGGCATTGACGCTGCATCCGGCAAGTTCGTGCCGGAGCTTGCGACAGCATGGTCCCTTGGGAGCGACGGCCGCTCTTATAGCTTCCAACTCCGGAGGGGCGTCTTGTTCCACCGCGATAACGGCGAGTTCACCACCGACGACGTGGTATTCACGTGGGAGCAGATCGCGGCACCGGACAGCGTGAGCTCCGATAGCCCATATTGGCGCCGGGTTGTGCAACGCATAACCCCAGCAGGGTCTTACGAGCTGACGATGCGATTGGATCCCGATGCCAACTTCGCGTATCTCATCTCGCGGGCGGGCAATGGCATGGAGGTTCGCAGCCGCACTTCGTTCCAGCGTGAAGGTGCTCCGAGCCTCAACACCAAGCCCATTGCGGGCACCGCGCCCTATCAGTTCTTGTCGCGGCAGCAGGGGGCCTATGTCCGTTTCGAGCGAGTGCCCTATGAGCACTGGAACCTTATGCCCGACTTTCCCGAGTTCGAGTTCCGTTGGATAAAGGAGACGTCTACGCGTCTCGCAGCGCTGTTGACCGGGGAGGTGCACCTCGCAACATTGTCGCAGGATCTGTCCGTCCAAGCAGAGCGTCAGGGTATGCGGACGGTGCGCAGCCGGGTGGCCGCCTCGCGTATCTTCTTAAATCCGCAGGGGATTTATGTGCGCGATTTCGACGCGCTCATGCAGGGCGGCGACGGCGGTTGGCTCTATCCCGACTCCCCGCTGGGTGACGTCCGGGTGCGGCGAGCACTGCAGAAAGCCATCAATCTCGACGAAATCAACCGTAGTATCTTTCGGGGCAAGGCCGAGGTTATGGTGCACCCGGCGTTGCACCCCACACGCCCCAGTTGGAACCCTTTCTTCGAGCGCGCTTTCAAGGACGAGTATGGTTATGACCCTCAGGCCGCCCGGCAGCTGCTGGCCGAAGCTGGTTACGGCCCGGACCGCCCACTGGAGACCAACCTGCACCTCACGGAGATCGCGCAATTCCCAGGCACCCTGGACGTCACTGAGGCAGTGGCCGATTACTGGCGAGCCATCGGCGTGAAGGTGAATCTCGTACAGATGGATACGGCGCAGCGCGGGAATCTCACACGCCAGCTCCGGTTCGACAACCACTGGCTAATCAATGGCAGCAGCACCGATGCACTGACCTTTTATCAGAACAATTGGGGTCCGGTGTTTCCCGCCGGCGGGAACCCCGGCCATGGCGGCCGCGACCCCGAGATGACGCTTGCGTTCCAAGGGCTACGTCCCGTGATGGACGAGACCCGTCTGACGCCCTTGCTCAGGGCTGCAGGCGAGATCGGTTGGAGAAAGCACTTGTCTATTAACCTGCTGTGGCTGCAGGCCGAGGTGATGGTGAACCCCAAGTACGTGGCTGACTGGGTATGGCCCGGTTCGATCTCGGGCACCTGGACTCACGTGGAGAACATCAAGGCCGTCCACTAACCGCCTCGACTGAGCCTAACAGGCTGACGGTGGAGGGGACGCACACCAGCTGGAAGCATTCCGTTTGCTATACCCGCGCCGCCTAGCCATAATAGGCGCACCATGACGCAGTCGGTGCGCCCATAGCCCGGAGGCATGAATGACAACGGTCAGTCGAGAGCCGGAGGCAACGCCCCCATCCGCCTTCCCGCCGCCCAACCTGGGGCGGTCGGTGCGGGTGGTGGGGCCCATCACCAACGTCGAGCCCAGCACGCTGCCGCACCCCATGAACCAGCGGGGCGAGCTGGGCAAGGCGCTGTACAACTGGCGGCACAACACCATCTCGGTGGACCCGCTGGTGCGGGTGGCCTTCGAGAACCACTCGGCCGACCGCAACCATGTGTTCGGCACCATGCTGCGGCGAGTGCCCAAGGGCGCGGTCAACGCCCAGCGCACGCCGGTGCCCGACCCGCTGGTGATGACCCGGCACATCAAGCGGGTCGCCGCCTACCTAGGCCTACAGGTGTTCGGCGTCGGCAAGAGCCACCCTTCGTTCATGTTCGCCGGCAAGACGGTGGACCCCGCGACGCTGGCCGAGGGCGAGGCGGTCGATAGCCCCGAGGCGCTGGCCACTCGCATGCCCTTCGTCATCGTGGGCTGTGTACCGTGGGACTACAACCTGACCAAGGCCCACCGCCACCACATCGGCGATGCGGCGTACGACTTCACGGGGCAGCAGAGCACGCTGGCGCTCCTTGCGCTGGAGGGCTACATCCGCGAGATGGGGTACAACACCCTGCGCGGGGCTATGAACGGGCAGGCGGCGGCGCTGGCGGCCGGCGTCGGTGAGCTGGGACGCAATGGCCTGATTATCACCGAGAAGTTTGGGGCCCGTGTGCACGCCAGCGACACGCTGATGACCGACCTGCCGCTGGTGGCCGACGAACCGCTGGACATTGGCGTGGAGGACTTCTGCAAGGTGTGCAAGAAGTGCGCTACCACCTGCCCCACCAACAGCATCACCCACGACGACAAGGTGGTGCACAACGGCGTGGAGAAGTACAAGATCAACTGGGAGACTTGCTACAAGCTGCGTCCCTACGTGGTGCAGTTCTGGGGCAACTGTCTGACCTGCGTCGCCGCTTGTCCCTATACCAAGCCCAGCGCTTGGTGGCACGATATGGCGATCTTCAGCATGCGCAGCACGCCGATCCCGCTGCGGGGCTGGGTGGCCCGCGGCTTGAAGTGGCTGGATGACCGCATCTGGGGCGAGGTGCCGCGCAAGCGGGTGCGCTGGCTGGGGTACGACACCGGCGTGAAGCCCGGCGAGCAGGCGTGCACCATCGCCGGCTGCACAGCGGCCCACGGCGAGGCGGGAGCCCACCCCAAGGTCGACGTGCCGCTGGAGGAGATGGGCTTCTACTATCCGCTGAAAGAGAACACCAACCGCTTCGTGAAGCGGGGCCCTGCCAAGGTGAAGCCATGATGGCGGGCACCGCGGCGAGCTCTCCTCCCTGGCAGGGAGGAGTTGGAGGAGGGTCGAAGCTAGGGGCAGATGCCGCGATGTGGTTGTTAGGACAAGGCCGGGCACCCTCTCCCTACCCTCCCCCTCATAGGGAGAGGGACGTAGTCCCCGCTGTTGGCTCCGCGAGCGACGCCTCGGGGGTAGCATGCACCGCCCGGCCGGCACCAACCGGCCCTCTCGCCCTTCAGGGAGAGAGCTGGAGAGAGGGTGCTCACTCCTCACCCAACACCAACGCCCGGGCCACCCACACAAGAGGCGTCCCATGCCGTTGAACCTCCGCTTCCCCTGGTCTCGCCAGGAAGCCGACCCCTACTGGGACCGCTTCATCAACGGCCCGCTGGCCGACCCCGCGAACCTGCCCGCCGACGCGATTCGCCGAGCGCCGGAGGGCAGCGTGTTTGCGGTGCAGGCCGACGTGCACACGCCGGAGATCATGGCCGGCCACATCAAGCAGCTCGCCCAGTTCTTCGGGGCCGATGCCGTGGCCATTGTGCGGCTGCGGCCGAACGACGACGGCTACCCACTGGCGGTGGTCTGCGCGCTCAAGGCCGAGTACGACCCCGAGCGGGCGGGCGGCATCGGCGGGCAGAAGGCGGCGATCAACGGGGCGTTTGTCACCTTCAACTTGGGGTCGGCGCTGCGAGAGTACGGCTACCGCGCGACCAAGCGGGGGCGGGACGACGCCGAGCGGCTGGCGGCCGCCGCAGGGTTGGGGGCGCTGTCGGGCGGACGGCTGGTCTCGCCAACGCTGGGGCCGCTGTACGTGGCCGACATCATTCACACCGACATCCCGCTTGCGGCAGATGGGGAGGAACCTGCGTAGATGGCAACGTATGTGATCACCGAGGCGTGCATCGGCGTGAAGGACGCGACCTGCGTGGACGTGTGCCCCGCGGCCTGCATTCACACCACGCCGAATGCACCGCAGTACTTCATCGACCCCGAAATCTGCATCGCCTGCGAGCAGTGCTTCTTCGTGTGCCCCGTCGACGCCATTTTCTTGGACGCCGACGTGCCCGCGCATTTGGAGCAATACCTGCAGCTCAACGCCGACTTCTTCACCGCCAACAAGCAGCAAGCCACCGCCATCACGCCGGCCCAAGCGCAGACGGTGCTGGACGCAGTGCAGCGCTACGCGACGTCGGCACGATTCACCGTGGCGGCAGCGGTAGTGGACGGCGCGGGTGCCGCCGTGCTGGCCAACGCCCTGCCGGGGGCCGACGAAGCCACTGCCACCCTCGCGTTGAACAAGGCCTACACCGCGGCGAACCTACAGGTGGCGACGCACCAGCTCGGCCGCGGCGCGCAGACGCCGTCCACCGCCGCGCCGGAGGGCTTCGACCAGGCCCGCATGACGGCGCAGCCCGGCGGCTACCCCATCACCGACGGTGCGCTGGTTATCGGCGCGGTGGGTGTAGCCGGCAGCCCGACGCCGCAGCAGGACCTGCAGTGCTGTCAGGCGGGCCTGGCAGCGCTGCACGGGGCGGGGCATTGAGGCGCGGGTGTCGTCTCAAATATGATAGAGTAGCCTTATGATTGAAGTGACCCGGGACATTTTGACTCCTGAGCAAGCGGCAGACTACCTCCAGATCAATCGGGAGACCATCTACCGCTACATCCGGTCGGGTAAACTCCTGGCGTCCAAGCTGGGCAAGTCCTATCGCATTCCCAGGCGTAGTGTCGAGCTGTTGCTTTGGGCCACCCGCACCGCACCAGATATGGCACTCCGACACTATACCCAGGCGGAGATCGCCGGGTTCCTGCAAGACGATGAACTGGACGGCGAAGCAGGAGTGGTAGCCGACCGCTTCAAGCGAGCGATTGGCGAGCAAGAGGCGGTCGCAGGCGCACATCCCGGAGGGCGTCCGCCCAAGGCGCGGTGACCATAGACCGCAGCACACTGCTCTTCTTCGATGCCTCTTGTCTGATCGCTGCCGCCGGCTCACCCACCGGCGGATCGGCGTTTCTGCTGTCTATGTGTGCGGCCGGCTTTCTGCGAGGCGCCGTGTCTGAGGCGGTTCTAGTAGAGATCGAGCGTCCCGTGGTAATGGACCTGGGCCGGCGGCTGTACAGCGCTACGACCTGCTGCTAGCGGCAAGTCTCCTACTCGTCCGCCCTCTTCCCTCCGTGGCTGAACGCCAACAGTACGCTGGATCGGTCTCCGAGAAGGACCTGCATGTCGTGGCCGCTGCTGTAACCTCGAGAGCGCCCTTCCTCCTCACCCTCGACCGTCCACTCCTCCGGCAGGTCAACGCCATCGGACTCAGCCTGCTGGCGCTGACGCTCGGCGACTTCATCAAGCACCAGCTCCCACTGCACGTGGACTATCCGAGTCTCGGGCATTGAGTGGCCCAGCCCGCATGGCGGCGCATTCCGGCGGCTACCTCATCACCGAGGGCGTACTGGTCATCGGCACCGTCGGCGGGGCCGGCAGCCCGCCCCCGCCCCAGCAAGACCTGTAGTGCTGTCAGGCGGGGCTGGTATCGCTGCCTGGTGCGGGCATTAACAGCTAGTGTGCTTTTTGAGTGTGCGGCGCATCAACTCGATGCTGCCTGCCGCGTTCGCACTCCGACGCGTCAGCACGGGAGGGCGCAGGACGGCGCCAGCCGCGGAAAGCGCGATAATCCCAAACCCATCACATTGTCGGGCCATCTTGGGATTGCAGCGAAAGGAAGCGGCTCCGGTGGCGGTGCACACGTCAGATCAGGGGTCGGATATTGAGGAGTATCCGAGGTACCCGTGAGGAGGTGAACCGAACCGGTGCGCTCGAGCCTGGGAAGGACCGCGAAGCAGACGAACTCGCCGGTCCACCGGACAATCTCTTTTTGAGCACTGGCCAACACCGGCTCCCGCCTAACCACTCTCCCATCCACATCGACCACCAGTCCGCCGCGCAGCTGAGCAGCGATAAGAAACGGTCGCCCCGACACGTGGCCTTCCCAGCAGTCAAAGGCAACCTCCCCCGCAAGGAGAGCCGTGCAGCGCTGTAGCGCCACCCGAGCGGCGGCCCCAGCAAAGTAGGGCAGCGCCTGGGAGCGAGCGGCAAGAGCCGTCACCGTTGGCACCGCCAGCGCATCCTGCGCGGCATAGGTTGCGTTCGCCGCGGCAACAGCTGCCCACTCTGTCGCTCTCACAACGGCCTCGCTCGTCGACGTCGGGGTCTGGAACGGGGAAAGGGTGGGGCGCGGTGTCTCGGCTATCGTCACCTCGCTACCGACACCCACGCGTGTTGCGTCAACTTCGCTCGCTGCGCAGCCCTGCATCAGCAACACTGCCACTACTGTCGTTACCACGGTCGACCCGAACGGACGATCCCCTTTCACGGAATAATTGGCTCCGGGCCCCAAGCCACAAAGACACCTTGAGACGTCCCCAGATCAAGGTCCATTACAAAGCCGTCTCCGTTATCCCAGCAGTTTATCCCGTACTGCCAAAGTTCGACCCTTGGCAAAAGCCATGCCGGGGCGTCAGGGGAGTAGCACGGAGCGCTAGGCGCGGTGAAGCACCCGGCCGCCCCTGCTCTCCAGACTAGAACGCGCCCCATCAGGACCGCTGCCACCGCATTGGCCGTCGCAAACGCCTGCTCAAACAGACTCCCACTGTCAATCGCCCCGTAGAAACCACCCGCATCACCGTACGGTGATTCCCACATCTTCTGCGCCCATCCCTGCATCCAGGCCGGTGAGACAGGGTAATCGTTCTCAATATTGGCGTAGATTACCACGCCATGGGCCACGTTCAACTGATCGGCATATACTATGTTAAGCCAATGCTGTACTTTGCGTTGCAACCATCGAACTCTTCTATACCTCCGGCCGCCTGCAGGCCCGGTGAGGTTCCTGGTACCCTAGAGGCACAGTAATGATCACCGGCTTACACCACGTCGCCCTCGCTGTGCGAGACATGGACGAGACGGCGGCGTTTTACTCCACCACCTTCGGCCTCCCCGGCCTTGAAGTCACTGAAACGCTGCCCGACCAGGGCGTGCGCGCCGGCTTTATTTCGCTGGGCAACGCCCGCATCGAGCTGCTGCAGCCGCTGCGCCCCGACTCCACCGTCGGGCGCTTTCTGGAGCGCCACGGCGAGGGCTTGCACCATCTGTGCCTGGAGACCGATGATGTGACCGCCGAGCTGGCCCGTATCGGCGGGCAGGGTGTCACCCTCATCGACCAGGCGCCGCGCCACGGGCTGGACGGGCTGATCGGCTTTCTGCACCCCAAGAGCACCGGCAGCGTGCTGATTGAACTGGTGCAGGTGAACGGCGAGGGAGGTGCGATCGCGGTGATACAGGATGGCCGGGTGCTGCGGGTGTTGATCGCCAAACCGGGGCTCGACGGGCACGATCGCGGCGCCAAGGTGGTGGCGCGGGCGCTGCGCGACGCCGGCATGGAGGTCATTTACACCGGCATCCGGCAGACGCCTGACATGATCGCCGAGGCAGCGCTGCAGGAGGATGTCGACGCCGTGGGGCTGTCCATCCTGTCGGGTGCGCACATGGAGCTGTGCCCGCGAGTCATCCAGCTGCTGCGCGAAAAGGGGATGGGCGACCTGCCGGTGTTCATCGGCGGCATCATCCCCGAGGAAGATATCGCTCCCTTAAAGGTGGCTGGTATACAAGCGGTGTTCGGACCCGGCACCAGCACATCGACGATTGTGGACTTTGTACGAGGACTACCGGTGGTGCAGCAATGATGGCGGTATCGGCCGAACCGGCGCCACCCCACGACCGTCGTCTGCGGGGGAGCCTCGAAGGTTCCTTCACACCCGCGCTAACGCCGGCCATCGCTCAGTGCCCGGCGCGGTTCCGCACCCCATGGGCGAGGATCACCTAGGTGGACAGCCAAGCCGAGGGCATACGCAGGGGCGACCGGCGCGCCCTTTCCCGCTTCCTCTCCCGCATCGAGTCCGGCGACCCCACCTGCGAGGCTGCGCTGGCAGCGCTGTATCCCAGCACCGGGCACGCACAGATTGCCGGCATCACCGGACCGCCGGGCGCTGGGAAAAGCACGCTGGTGGCGGCGCTGACCACCGAGCTACGGCAGCGCGGGGGAACCGTCGCGGTGCTCGCCATCGATCCCAGCAGTCCACTGACCGGTGGTGCGCTGCTGGGCGACCGCGTACGGATGCAAGGCGTGGCGCAGGATCCAGGCGTGTTTGTCCGCAGCGCCGGAAGCCGCGGCGCGACGGGGGGCTTGTCGGCCTTCACGCTGGACGCAATCTTGGCCCTCGACGCCTTTGGCTTCGACCACATCTTGCTGGAAACGGTGGGCGCCGGTCAGGGCGAGGTGGACGTGCGTCACGCCGTGCATAGCGTGGTGCTGGTGCAGCCACCCGGGGCCGGCGACGCCATCCAGGCGTTGAAGGCAGGCCTGTTGGAGATCGCCGATATCTATGTCGTGAACAAGGCCGACCAGCCCGGCGCCGGCCTTACGGCCGCGGAACTGAACACCTTGCTGACCCTGGCGCCGGCCGAAGCCTGGCCGCCGCCCGTGCTGTTGACCACCGCGACCGCCGGTGACGGCATGGGACCACTGGCGGATGCGCTGAGCCAACATCAGGCGTTTCTGCGAGAGGCCGGGCGCGCGCAGGCGTGGCGGCGGCAGCAAGCGGCCTTCCACATCCGCTCGGTGCTCCAGCGGCGAGTGCTCGCTGACCTGCAACGGCGTCTCAACTCCGGCAGCCTGCTGGCCCAGCTCGCCGAGGATGTGTGCAACGGCAGCACCGACCCCTATGCCGCCGCCGAGTCGGTGAGCATATATCACAACGCGATAGAGGTGCACTAGGCGCATGGGGAACGACTTGTTCGCCGAATCACTACTGATAGTTGTATTACTCGCTATCAATGCGCTGCTGGCGGCTTCCGAAATCGCGCTGATCTCCGCCAGCCGGCCGCGCTTGATCCGGCAGTCGGAGGCAGACGCCGACGCGAAAGCGGCTCTGCGCTTATTGGGGAATCCCGAGCGCTTCCTTGCCACGATCCAGGTAGGGATAACCATCTCGAGTTTCTTCGCCTCGGCGGTGGGCGCGCTGAGCTTTGTGCTGGCGCTGGACAAGCTGTTGCAAGGGAGCGGCTTGGGAATACTGCGGGAGTACAGCAACGGCATCGCGGTGGTGGCGGTCACCCTACTGCTGTCCTTCCTCTCCGTGGTGTTCGGCGAGCTTATCCCCAAGCGGCTGGCCATCCGCTACGCCGATCGGGTTACGCTGGCCGTTGCGAGGCCCATGGAGTGGGTGGCCGCCGCCGTCAATCCGCTAGTGGCAGTACTGAACTTCGTTGCACGCATCGTGCTCACGCTGATCGGCCAAGGAAAGATCGTGGACGAGGTGCGGCCGTCGGTGACGGAGGCCGACTTGCGGATCATGTTCGACGTGGCCACCAGTGAGGGCGACGTGGAGGAGCGGGAGGCTCGCATGTTGCACCGGGTGTTCGAGCTGACCGACCGCCAAGCCCATGAGGTGATGACGCCCCGGCCGGAAATCGACTGGCTGGACAAGGACGACACCTTTGCTGATTTTCTGCCGGTGTACGCCGAAACCAACCACACCCGTTACCCCGTATGCGACGGCGAGCCAGACATGGTGCTCGGCGTGTTCTCGATTAAGGATGCGTTGCGAGAGATCTCCACGAGCCATCTGGCGCCCGAGCGGAAGCTCATCGACCTGATGCGGCCGGCATATTTTGTTCCCGAGACCAAGAAGGTCGGCGATCTGTTCGAAGACATGCGAACCAGCGGCCAAGCCGTGGCGTTCGTGGTCGACGAGTACGGCGGCACATCAGGCATGATCACCTTGAAGCAGCTTGTCGAGGAGATAGTGGGGCGGGTGACCGATGAAGACGCTCCGACCGATGAGCCGGAATGGGTGCGCTTGGATGAAAATACGGTACGGGTCGACGGGTCGATGCGCATCGACGAAGCGAACGAGAGTCTAGACCTGGATCTGCCCACGGGCGACTACGAGACGGTGGCCGGGCTGGTGCTGCATGAGCTCGGCCACATCCCAGCCGAGGGCGAGCAGGTGGAGCTTGGTGAGCTGCGGTTGGTGGTGGCCAAGATGGTCGGGGTGAAGGTGGAACAATTGCACGTGATTCGGAGCTGACCCTTGCAGCGTCTGCGCATTACCTACGGCCGTGGCGATGCGGTCAAGTACATCTCGCACTTGGATGTTATGCGGTTCTGGGATCGCGCCTTCCGGCGGGCACACCTGCCGCTGGCCATGAGCCAGGGGTTTCACCCGCACCCGCGCATTTCCGTAGCAGCGCCGTTGCCGGTGGGCGTGACGTCGGAGGCCGAACTGATGGACGTGCACTTCGACGAGGCGCTCCCGGTAGAGCAGGCCCTGGAACGGCTGCGCGCGCAGATGGCGCCAGGGTTCACCGTATTGAGCGGGGAGACCGTTTCCGAAGACCTCCCTTCGCTGCAGGCATTGGTGCGTTTCTCCGAGTATCTAGTGGATGGAGAAACGGCCTTGGGAGCTGATGAGGTGGCTACGTTGCTGAGTGACCTCCTCGCCCGCGCAGACATTCCCTGGGAGCTGACCCGCGATGGTGAAGTCCGGCAGTACGACATGCGCCCACAACTTGCGGACCTATGGCTGGCAGCCGCCACCGATGGGCTGGTAACCCTGGGTATGCGCTTGCAGACCGACGGCAAGGCTTCGGGCCGGCCGGAGCAGGTAACCAGGGTCCTCGGCTTCGAGGAGGCCCCTCTGCGTATTCACCGGACTCAACTGGTGCTGGAGAAGCCGCTCCCCGTGCCGGCAGCGGTCATCGCGCAACGCAGGGCATCGCGGGAAGAGGCTGAGCGCCGCCGGCGCTAGCGCCAGCAGGCGTGAGGCACGACGCTGGCTAGCGCTTGCGAAGCGCGGGATCGCTCCACACCGCGATGTAGTGGCCAATGATGGCGGCGGCAAGCAGGAGCACCGCTACAGCAATGGCCAGTTCCCGCGGAACGACAGGCGCCACGAACAGGCCCAACCCAAAACCACCCGCCGCATGAAACGCAGTCTGAATGTAGGGATTCTCTACGGTGGCCCGCAAACGCGGGTGATGCCGGAGCGTCTCGGCGTCAGTTTGCTGTGTAGGCTTGTCGGTCATAGGTACGCCATAATAGACTGAAGTGCTTGCCCCCATCGTCTAGAGGTCTAGGACGCCACCCTTTCAAGGTGAGAACAGGGATTCGAATTCCCTTGGGGGCACCAAACCTCTGGCAATGAACCGCAGCCGGGCTGCGATTTTCTCGTTGCTCCGCTCTCAATCGTGCAGGTGGTACGCGCCTTTACGGTGCACCACATACCGAGCGTTCCCGGTGACCCGCAAGAGCTTACGGCGCAGGTTGCCCAAGTGCACCCGCACTGAGCTAGAACCCCCGACCGCCGCCTTAAGGGCGACGCTTGACCTGCCTTCGCCCCGGTCGGTCAGCAACAAGCGGGCCAGCCTGTACTCCGTGGCTGTGAGCATCTGGCTGCCATATGGCCCATGCACACGAAGATCGGTGGTATCCAGTGCAAAGCCCGCCGGTGGCGCCGGTTCTGGAATGGCCGCCGACTCTATGGCCGACACCACGGCTGTGACCGTCAGGGGCCGGCGCAGTGTCGACTGCTCATCGATAGGGCTACCGACACTGAGGGTAATGGCCGGTTGTGCGACCGACAGTAGCTCGAGCCAAGCGTCGGCCCGCCGTCCGGCGATACGCTCAAGCCGGTCATCCAGCACCAGGACGTCGGGAGCCAGCGCACAGGTGGCGCTCACAGCCGCTTCAGCGCCACCTGCTACCATCACCGTCCAACCGGCCTTAGCAAGGGCTGCCGATGCAGCAGAGGCCAGCACGGCATCGGGGGTTGCCAGCAACACAGTGCCCGGCACCTATGGGCCTTTGCGTTGCCAAAGGGTGCGGTAACGCGGGCCGTTGATCGCCTGTACCTTCTCGTCACGCTCTAACTGTCGCAGCGCCTCGAGGGTCTTGGACACACCGTCCCGAAGACCGGCGTGATTGATCATCTCCACCCGATCAGCAATTCGCTGCCAGAGTCCGAAGTCGACGAAGGCTTGAACGCTCCGTGGCCACATAAAAAAGAAGAACCGTTCGGGCGCCCCGAGGCTGGGCCGGCGGCGGCGGATCTCTCGCACCCGCTCTTCTGCGGAGCCCGCCGGCGGCGCGACCTCGATGAGGGGGGGCTCCAGATCGGACGACCGAAAGTCCATGAGCAGACGATCGGGGAACAACGAGAAGCCGATGGTCAGCACCTCCGCCGAATCCACGATCTTCAACATCTTGGCCATATTGGCTCGCATGTAGTCGCCTACGTCCATGCCCTGCCTTTAGCCTGCATCGCGCGTAGCATAAGGGCTACTGCACAATAGTGATTTTGTCCTCAGGGCGCAGCGGTGTCCGGTTGCCCCGGATCACCACCTGGTCACCCTCCTGGATACCCTCGCGGATTTCCACCGACACTTCGTTTCGCAAGCCAAGCGTCACCTTCTTGCGCTCTGCGGTGTTGTCTTTCGCCATCAGCACAAAGTTGTCTTGCCCTTGCGGAATGATAGCGTCGGCAGGCACTAACAGCGTACCCTTGCGCTCCTGCACCGTCACCGCAACGTTGGCGAACATGCCCGAACGCAGGCCTTCGGTGTTCGCGCCCAGGCTCGAGCGGACCCGGAATGTGCGGCTCGCGGCATCGGCGGTGGGCGAAATGCTGACGATCGAGCCTTCGAACTGGCGGTTTCCAAACGCAGCTACGGTGAAGTTAAGCTTCTGTCCCTCGCGCAGCCGGCCAATGGCACCTTCCTCGACGTTGAATACCACCTGAGTCTCCTTGGAGACGATGGAAAGGATGACCGTTGCCCCGGCAACGGTAGCGCCCTTAGACACGTTCTTCTTCACCACAATAGCATCGAAGGGGGCGGTGATGGTGGCTCTGTTCAAGTTCACTTGCGCCAACTCCACCGTCGCCTGTGCCTGGGCGACTGCTGCGACCGCGGCGTCGACATCGGGTTTCAGGAATGGACTCGCCGCCTTGGCAGCGATGTTTTCTTGCTGATCGAGCAGGGCTTCCTGCACGGCGAGGTCCGTCTCCAATGACGGGGTTAGCGCCTTGGCGAGCGCGCTCTCGCTGGTGGCCACCGCAGCGTGGGCGGTTTCCAGTTCCGCCTCGGTAGCCCCGGCTTTGAGCTGGTTCAGCCGAGCCGTGGTCGATTCTAGCGTGGCTCTTGCCGAGGCCACCGACGCTTCGGCAGTCGCGAGGTCCCCAGCGTTGGGGTTCTGGAGCTGGTAGAGCTTCGCCTTCGCACTCTCTAGCGCCGCCTTCGCCGACGCGACCGAACTCTCTGCCGCGAACAGGTCGTTGGGGTAAGGCTTGAGTACCTTGTCGAGCTTGATCTTCTGACTCTCCAGATTGGCCTGCGCATTCGCGATGCTGGCCTTTGCCGACTTCAGTTCGTCTACCATTACGCCGACGTTCGGCAGGTCTACCGTCGCCTCAAGTTCCTCGACTCGGCGCAGTATCCACTGCAGCTGCAGCCGGGCTGCCACCATCTCGGCCTCGGGTGCGTTGGTGGCCTTCTTGTACTCCAGCGTGGTGCGAGCATCAGAAAGCTCGATGTAGAGTTCGAGCAGCACCTGACGCTTTGCGGTGTCGATCTTGCCGGTGAGCTTGGTCAGCGCCGTCAGTGCGATCCCCAACTTGGACTCGGCGTCCGACACTGACGCGCGTGCCGAGGCAAGCGTGTCAGCGGGGGGGAGCTTCAGGTTCTCGAGCGCATTCTGCTTGTCGCTGAAGGTACTCGTAGCGGAGGCCACGGTGGATTGGGCTGCGAGGATATCGGTCTGCGTTGGGTTCTTGATTTGGAGCAGCTTGGTCTGGTCGCGATCCAGGTTGGCTGCCGCGGTGTCGCGGGCCGCTTGCGCTGCCGCCAGGTCGGCGGCTTTGGCGCCCGCCGCCAGGTCGGCGAACCTTGCACGCGCGCTGCTGCTGGCCGCCTGTGCGGCAGCGACTTCTTCCGCACGACTGCCGTTGCGCAGCGCCTGCAAACGCTGACGCTGCACCTCCACCTGCGCTTTCGCCGCAGCGATATCCTCAGGGCGGGCGCCGGTCAACACGTTGTCCAATCGGGCCTGCGCGCTGGCGAGAGCAGCCTGCTGCTGCTTCAGCGTCGCATTGAGAGCATCGAGCTCGATGCGGGCGAGCGGCTGGCCGGCGGTGACCACCGAGCCTTCGTCGACCATCACGTCTTCCAGGCGGCCTGCCTGACTAGGCAGCAGGTCGACGGTATCCACCGACTTGAGTTCACCTGAGTAGGCGAGGGTTACGGAGATATCGCCCTTCACGGCCTTGGACACACGTACGGGGATGGGCGCGCGTTCTGCCGGGCGGTTCGCGTCGCCGCCACCACTGCTGCAAGCGGCAGCGACCACCCCCAGCACCACAACCGCTGCGGCGCCAACGTGCTGAGCACGCCGGCGCCTCAGGCCAGCCCTCAGCCGTTGCAGGAGATGGGAAACGCCGTAGGTACGCATCGGAAACCCCTCTCTATCGCTCACTACCGGGTGCCCGCCGGTTCGCGCTCCGCTTGCCGTTCTGGCGACAGTGCCAGCGTGTCCGCGGCCACCCGCTTCCTGCCGAACCGCAGCAGCCCTCCCAGCGAGGCAAACGTCTTTCCCGCTAGGGGCGGGAGGTCATCGAAGAACGTATAAAACACCGGAACAACCACTAGAGTTAGTAGTGTAGAGGTTACCAAACCCCCGATAACGGTGATACCCATGGCTGCCCGCCACTCGGAACCTTCACTGAGCGCGAGGGCCGTTGGTAGCATACCAGCCATCATCGCAAGTGTCGTCATCAAGATCGGGCGGAGCCGTTGCGGTCCGGCCTCGAGAATCGCCTCCTCGCGCGACATGCCGTCTTTGCGGGCCCGAATCACGAAGTCGATGAGCAAGATGGCGTTCTTGGTGACCAGCCCCATCAGGAAGATGATGCCGATCATAGCCATAACGTCCAAGTTCTTGTTGGCGATTAGTAGGCCGGCGAAAGCTCCACCAAAGGCCATGGGCAACGACATCATAATGGTGAGCGGGTGGATGAAGGAGCCGAACTGCGAGCCCAGCACCATGTACAGGAAGATGATCGCGAGGCCCAGCGCCGCCAGTAGCGACCCGAACGACTCGTTACTGGTTTGCGCCGTTCCCGTGAACGCTACCGTCACGCCGGGAGGCAGACGCAACTCAGCCATTGCCGCCACAACGTCGGCCTGCACATCGCTTTGTGGCCGGCCCTTCACGTTGCCGCCAACCATAATTTGGGGGCTGCGATCCTCCCGGTCTATCTGTGTGGGGCCCTGCGCTTCACGCAGCGTTGCCACGCTACCAAGACTGGCGGTGGTTCCCCGGGCAGTGGGCACCTGCAGCGCGAGGATGTCGTTCAGGCGGGTGCGATCGGTCTCTCGCAACTGCACCAGCACGTCCCATTCCTTTTCGCCGTCGCGATAGCGGGTCACCGCATCGCCCGAAAACAGCGTACGGACGGTGCCGGCCACCGTAGCTGCACTGGCGCCGACGTCGGACGCGCGCTCACGATCGACCGATACGCGCAACTCTGGACGGCCGGGCCGGTAGGAGCGATCCACGTCGACCAGCCCGTCAATCTTCAGCAGTTTCGCTTCGAGCTGAGCGCTGATTGGCTCGAGGTCGGACACACGCGCGGCGCCCGAAATACTGAGCAGCATGGTGCGCGCGGTGATTGAGGACGACCCGCTATTGCCACCGACCGACTGGTTGCTAAACGCTAGCTTCGGCACACCGTCGAATCGCTCGCGCACGCCGGCCACGAACTTCTCGGTGTGCCCCCGCTCCGTCAGCTTGACGGACACACTGGCCGACTCCGATGATCCAGCGCCGCCCACCCGCACGTAGACGTCGCTGACCTCAGGTTGCACCGTCAAATACGACTCGAGCTGCCGCGCCGTAAAGTCGGTCTCGGCCAGCGGGGCGCCCGGTTCAAGCTGGAAGCTCATGACAAACTGCCCCGCGTCCTGGGCGCCGAAGAACTGCTTCCCGACCTGACCACCAAGGAACATGCTGAAGGCGAAGAACAGCACCGCGAAGCCGGCCATCTTCCAGCGGTGGTGCAACGACCAGCGGAGGATGGCCACGTAACCATGGTTCAGCTTGGTATACACCCCCACGAGGGGCTTCGCGCGCCCGCCCAGCTCTTCGGCCTCACGCTTCTCGAGCCGGCGGAAGAAGTACGCCGAGAGGAGCGGGGCCAAGGTGAAGGCCTCGAACATGGAGATAGCGACCGCGACCGCGACCGTGATGCCGAACTGCTTGAAGAACTGGCCGATGATGCCGGTAGCAAAGGCCACCGGTACGAACACGGCGAGAATCGCGAGCGAGGTTGCGATGACCGCAAACGCTATCTCGCTGGTGCCTTCCAGCGCGGCAGTTTTCGGGTCGGCGCCGCGCTCCATGTGACGGAAGATGTTCTCGCGCACCACGATCGCGTCATCGATGAGGAGGCCAATAGAGAGCGACAGCGCCATCAGGGTCATCATGTTGATGCTGTAACCCAGCAGCGCGATCACCAGGAACGTGCCCAGAATGATGACGGGCAGCCCCGCCACGGTGACCAGCGTGTTGCGAAGGTCGCGGAAGAACAGATATACGATGACCGACGCGGCGAAGCCACCTAAAACCAGGGCAAGCATCACGTCGTTGTTCGACTCTTTAATGTTCTCGGATTCATCGGAAATCAGCACCGACTGGAGGTTGGGGAACTCCTTTCGCAGTTCGCCCACCAGGTGAATCACGTCCTCGGCGGCCTTTACGGTGTTCGCGCCGGACTGCTTGCGGACGGTGAGAATGACGCTCTCGTTGCCGTTCAGACGGTTGTACTGCCGGGTGTCCTTGGCGCCGTCGTCGACGATCGCGATGTCCTTGATGCGAACGGCAACACCGTCGCGGTGCGCGACCACCACGCGGGCTATGTCCTCAATGCTCTGGAACTGGCCGGTGGTCTTGACCAGCACCTCTTGCGATGAGCCGTTGACACGGCCGCCGGGCACCGTCAGGTTCTGGTTGCGCAACGCTCCGCTGATTTCTGCGACCGTCACGTTGCGCGCTCGCACGGCGTCGAGATTCAGCAGGACCTTGATTTCGCGCTCTTGGCCGCCGGTGATGATGACCTGCCCGACGCCGTCGATACGCTCGAGCCTGGGCTTCACCTTATCGTCAACAAACGCGCGCAGGTCGCGGGCGCTCATCGCGCCGGAGTTATCCGCCAGGCCGTAGACCATGATCGGTTGGGCTGTCGGGTCGAAGCGCTGCAGCAGCGGGTCGGAGGCGTCTTCCGGTAGGCGCGTGCGCACCCGATCGAGCTGCTCGCGCACTTTGGCAGCGCCCTGGTCAACGGGGTAGCCGAGATCGAACTGAATGATGACGGTGGAGAGCCCCTCGGTGGAGGTCGAGGTAATCTTCTCGACGTTGGAAAGCGATGTGACGCCTTCCTCGATAGGCTTGGTGATCTGGCTTTCGATCTCTTCAGGGCCTGCGCCAGCCAGCGACGTACTGATGGTGACGACGGGGAAATTGACATCGGGGAAGAGGTCGACCGGCATGCTCTGATAGGCGCTGTAGCCCGTAAGCATGATGGCAAACAAGACCATAGAGATGAGCACAGGCTGCTTGATCGAAACCTGCGCGAGCCACATGGGGGAACTCCTGAGTGCCTTGGACCTAGGCCAGGGCTTGGGTCGCGCCCACCGCAGCTGGGATGATGGCCGTCGGTACCTCGATCTGACGCCGCAGAATATCGACTGCCTGCTGCACCGCGCCTAACTCCACCGTGGTGAGGCCGGCAAACAGGGCGGTGAACACCTCGCGGTCGGCCTGCATAAACACCTCG
>SHYE01000020.1 GCA_009692935.1 Dehalococcoidia bacterium
GCTCGAACCAACCTCACCCAGCTCGGGCAGCAAGCCAGCGCTTGAACGACGCCTGGCATTCGCCCGAGGGCCTGCCTGCGAGCAGCCCCTCCACGCTGATGTCCTCGTCGAGCTGGTCCCAATGGATGCCCTCGCCGCGGCCTATGAGCCGCCACGATGCTCGCTCGGCGGGCGTTCCGTGGGCCAGCCGGGGGAACCACTGAATGGGCACACAAATAGTGCGTCCGTCACTGAGATCGACCTCGAGCGATGTGTCGTCAATCCTGAGGGCCTGTGCTGCTGGCACCACCATCTCAACGGTCGAAGTAGTCATGCCACGCCTCCATGAGCGCTGTTTGGTACTCGTTTACCGTACGCTCGATATCCCGGAGTTCCGGTGGGCGGAATCCTGTCGTACGCTGCATTCGGACCGGGTCCAGCCAGAATTGACGACCTTGTCGTCTCGCTGCACGTGAGTGTGGGGCGGTTCATCCCGGTCGCCCGCATAGAAAAAGAACCGATAAGGCCCATCGACCAATACTGTCGGCAACTCTCGTCATCCCCGCTGAGCATCGATGACCGAAGCGTCCCACGCGTGCCGGAGAGGGTTGAAGCTCGTACTCCACAGTCCTCACAACACCACTGGGTGGTATCGCCCCGCCCGCAATTCGGCGATCATGTCCGCCAGGCTGGTGATGCGACGGTCGAAGGCGGTGGCGCAACTCCCGACATCCTCGGGTTGGTGGGCGTCGCTGCCGCCGGTGGCGGGTAGGGTGAGGCGGGTGGCCAGTGCCGCGGAGAACGCGTTCTCGGCGGGTTTGCCGCGGCCGTTCTCGCCCTCCAGCGCGGTGCAGGCGGGGTACAGCGGGTGCTCGATGGCGCGTTCCAGGGCCTCGGCGTAGGCCTCGGGGGTCTGCTTGTTCCAGGGCACCTGCCGGCGATAGGGGTGGGCGGCCACCATGGCCCCGCCCGCCTGCTGCACGTGCGCGGCCAATTCGTCCCAGCGATGCATGCCGTAGCTGTAGGTCTCCAGCCCGAAGCACAGCACGTGGCCGGTCTCGGTGGTGATTTCGCAGCCGGGAATCACCAGGAAGCCGTGGCGGCGGGCGAGGTCGGCGGCTTCGCCGTGGTCCCAGAAGTAGTCGTGCTCGGTGAGGCACACGCCGTCAAGGTGGGCGGCTTTCGCCAGGTCCACCAACTCGTCGGGGCTGAGGGTGGAGTCCCACGAGTGGCGCTTGGTGTGGGTGTGGAGGTCGATCAGCATCGGCGGCTCGTGGTGCTGCCGCTCTCGTTGCCCCGGGCGCGTCTTTCCCGCCCGCCCACCCACCTAAACTTGAAGAACCGGGGGGGTACCCCCCGCGCCCCCCGGCAAAGAGGGTGCCGCCCTCTCTGCATGCTCCCGCCGGAGAGGTCGCCCGTGCGTGTCTCGATAGCCGCCGCAGGCACGTGGGGGCGGACCCGCGTGTCCGCCTGCCCGCCGTTCGCCACCCATGGCCGTGGCCACGCAGAGCCGGCGCGTGGGTTGCCAATCCCCGGTAGGGCGAGGGCTCGTCCCTCGCCGGAAGGCTGGGAGAGATACCCAGGCCGCGGGTTCAGTGCCGCGGCCGGGCGGCGGGGGACGAGTCCCCGCCCTACAAGGACGGTGGGGGCGCGGGTTTCGACAGACAGGACGTGGCTGTAGGGGCGGATCCACGTGTCCGCCCAACTGCCGCCACCCAACCGGCAACGCCCTTCCCACCGGTGCCCGCCTGCTCGCTCATCCTCCGGCAAGGCGTCGTCCGTGCGCGTGTTGATGCCAGCGCCGAGCCTGTAGGAGCGGATCCACGTGTCCGCCCAACCGCCGCCACCCAATGGCCAACGCCCTGCCCACCGGTGCGCGCCGGCTCGCTCATCCTCCGGCAAGGCGTCGCCCCTGCGCGTCCTGATGCCAGCGCTGAGCCCGTAGGGGCGGACCCACGTGTGCGCCCAACCGCCACCACCCAACCGGCAGCGCCCTGCCCACCGGTACCCGGCTGCTCGCTTATCCCCCGCCCAGCCGCCGTCGCGGCTTGCCCTGAACGCGATCTGGATCGCCGACCTGACGGCTCGCCGGACGAGGCGGCCCATCACCCGACGGCTCCTGCCGCCCGCAGCGCCGCGATCTCCCCCACCCCGTAGCCCAGCTCCGCCAGCAACTCGCCGGTATGCTGGCCGAGCGTGGGGTATGGCCGCCCCTCCTGCTCGGTGGGCGTCGCCGAAAAGTCCAAGTAGTTGCCCACTTGCTGCACCAGCCCCGACGTTGGGTGCATGCCCCACACGAAGTAGCCGTTCGCCAGCGCCTGCTCGTCGGCGAAGAACCGCGATGCGTAGTCCACGATGACCGGCGCGCAGGGAATCGCACCGGCCTCCAGTGCAGCCAGCCAGGCGTCGCGTGAGGCGGTCGCGAATGCTGTCTCGAGGGACTGCGCCAGTGCCTCGTCGTGCTGAGCGCGACCGGCGACCGTCGAAAAGCGTACGTCGGCCGCCAGGGACTGCAGCCCGGCGACCGCGGTCAAGCGGGTCCAGCACGCATCGTCGCTGGCGGGTACGTGCAGAAATAGCCAGTCGCCGGCGCAGCGATACATGCGATCCAGCGGGCCGAAGCCGTGCTGGCCCTGATCGGGCAGCGGGCGCTCCACCCGATCCCGATAGCGGGTGAAGCCCTCGGCGTTCAGATACAACGCCGAGCGCAGCAGGCTGAACTCCAGCCGCCGTCCCTTGCCGGTGCGCTCGCGGTCGAACAGCGCCAGCGTCACCATGCCGGCCTGCAGCATGGCGGTGGTGAAGTCGGTGATGGCGACGGTCATGAATACCGGCGGATTGTGGGGGCCGCCCTGGGCGCGCTCGGTGCCGGCCATCGCCTGCAGCAGCGGGTCGAACCCCGGCCGGTGGGCGTAGGGGCCGTTGGGCCCGAAGGCCGACACGCTGACGTAGATGAGGCGCGGGTTCACCTTGGCGATGGTGGCGTAATCCACCTCTAGCCGCTCCACAACGCCGGGCCGGAAGTTCTCCACCAGCACGTCGGCCCAGGCGCACAAGCGGTGCATCACGGCGCGGCCCTCCGCCGACCGTAGGTTGATGGGCAGGCTGCGCTTGCCGCTATTCAGGCTCTGGAACGAGGCCGGCGGCCCCGCCCGCCACATCTCGCCCTCCAGCGCCTCCACCTTCACCACATCGGTGCCCGATTGCGCCAGCAGCGCCGGCCCGTAAGGCCCGGCTATTACCTGCGAGAGGTCGATGACCCGCACGCCCGCGAGCGGTCCGCTCACGCCAGCACCCCGCTAGCACGCAGCGCCGCGACCTCGCCGGCGGTCAGGCCTGCCTCCGCGCAGACAGCGTCGGTGTGCTGGCCGGGTTGGGGCGCCGGGGCCGGCGGGAGCCATGCCTCGTCCGACAACGCAACGGTACCGGCCATCTGGTCCATCGGCCCTACCCGCGGGTCGTCCAGCGTGATGCGCAGGCCCTGGTGCAGTACCTGCGGGTCCTCCAGCAGATCGCTGGTGTGCTGCGCCTTGGCATAGGGGATATCGGCCTGCTCGAAGCGCTCGGACCACACTGCGAATGGTTGGCGCTCGATCACGGCCGCCACCAGGTCGATCATCGCCTGCTGACGCTCCAGCACCGGTAGGCCGCGTGCGTCCAGCGCGGCCACCTCCGCCTCGATGCCGAACAGATGGACCGCCCGCTGTTGGAACTGCGCCGACAGGCAGCCGAGGTGCAGCCACTCGCCATCGGCGCACTGGTACAAGCGGTACAGCGGCATGTAGCCCAGTGGCCCGCGCGCCAGCGGCGACCCCGCCACCGCTTGCCCATCCGACCAGATGATGCCCGGCTGGTTGGCCAGCGACCCCGCCAGCAGGCTGGTGGACACCACCTGCCCTCGCCCCGTGCGCTCGCGCTGGTACAGCGCGCTGCCGATCCCCTGGAGCGCCAGCAGCGCCGCGCCGGTGCTGGGCACCGGTAGGGTCAGGAAGGTGGGACCGGGCCGCCATCCCGGCTGGTTGTAAAGCCCGGTGCGGGACGCCACCAGGTGGTCGTGCACGGTAGCGCCTGCCAGCGGACCCTCGTCGCCATAGCCGGTAATGCGGCACACCACCAGCCGAGGATAGGCCTCGACGAGTTCAGTCGCGGGGATGCGCAACCGCATTGCGCTATCGACGCCCGCCTCCAGCAGCAGCACGTCGGCGTCTGCGCACAGGCGAGACACCAGCGCCTGACCTTCTGCCGCGCCGCAGTCGGCTGCCAGCGAACGGCAGCGCCGCAACCGCACCAGGTCGGATGGCGAGCGGACGGAGCCCGGTCGCTCCACTAGCAGCACACCGGCGCCTTGGTCGGCCAGCAATTGCACGGCCAGCCGGCCGGCCAAGCCCTCCAGCAGCGCGACGATGCGAATGCCCGCTAACAGGCCCAATGGGTTGTGGCTCCGCTCGAGAGGCAGGACATCACGGGTTCGCCCGGCAGCGCTAGGCTTTCGGCCGCCCCGCCACCTCCAGGTCGGCTGCAGGCGGTGCGGGGTTCGGCAGGTCTTTCATCAGGTAGCTGGGCACCAGCGCCTCCAGCTCATCCACCGTCCACATGCCGGCCTTGTCCAGCGTGCGCAGCGGCACTTCTTCGGCCGCCAGCGAGATGGACCCACCGGTGACCAGGAACACTTTACCGTTCACATTCCAGGCGGCATCGCTGGCCAGCCACGCCACCATCGGGGCGATGTACTCCGGCTCGCGCGGCGCCACCGGCGCATCGCCCGCCGTGCCGGACAGCGGCGCGGTGGTACCGGCCGCGATGCCGGCCCGTGCCCGCAGCGCCCGCGCCTGATCCGGCACCGACTCCGTCATGCGGGACGACGCGGTGGGCGAGATCGCGTTGCAGGTGACGCCGTAGCGCCCCAGGTCGCGCGCCACCACTCGGGTGAAGCCCGCGATGCCGGCCTTGGCTGCACCGTAGTTCGCCTGCCCGGCATTGCCCACCAGGCCCGACGAGGACGAGAAGTTGATGATGCGCCCGTAGCGCTGCTGCCGCATCATTACCGAAGCCGGCTTGGTGGTGGTGTAGTGCCCCTTCAGGTGCACTGCAATCACCGCGTCCCACTCTTCCTCGCTCATATTGAAGATCATGCGGTCGCGCAGAATGCCGGCCACGTTCACCAGAATGTCGATGCGGCTAAAGCTATCGAGCGCGGTCTTGATGATGTTCTCACCACCGGCGCTGGTGGCCACACTGTCGTAATTCGAGACCGCGGTGCCGCCTGCTGCCTTGATCTCGCTCACCACCTGGTCGGCCGGGCCGTTGTCATGGCCGCTACCGTCCAGATTCGCCCCCGGATCGTTCACCACTACGTGCGCGCCTTCGGTCGCCAGCAGCAGCGCGATGCCGCGGCCAATGCCGCCGCCCGCTCCGGTGACTACCGCAGATTTTCCCGCCAGCCGGTTAGCCATTGCCTTGTCCTCCATCCTCGGTCAGCTTGGGGCGCCCGGGAACGTCGACGTCACCCGCGGGGGGCGCAGGATTATCGACGCCCTTCAGCAGCACATTGGGCACCATGTGGTCCAATTCGTCCAGCGTCCACATCCCGTGCTTATAGATGGTGCGGGCCGCCACCGGGTGGCTGAGCACGCCCACCTGCCCGCCCTGCACCCCGAACACCCACCCGTTGATGTTCCACGCCGCATCGGACGCCAGATAGGCCACCATCGGCGCGATCATCTCCGGCCCCCGCACCGGCGCTTCGGCAGGCTCGGCGGGGGAGCCGGCGGCCATGCCGGCCCTCGTGCGCAACTGCCGCGCCTGGTCGGATACTGACTGCGTCATGCGGGTGGCCGCCCCCGGCGAGATGGCGTTGCAGGTGACGCCGTAGCGCCCCATATCGCGTGCTACTACCCTGGTGAGGCCGGCGATGCCCGCCTTGGCCGCGCCGTAGTTGGCCTGCCCGGCGTTGCCCACTAGGCCCGATACCGACGAGAAGTTGATGATGCGTCCCGACCGCTGCTGCCGCATCATGATGGAGGCGGGCTTGATGGTGTTGTAGTGCCCCTTCAGGTGCACCGCAATCACGGCGTCCCACTCCTCCTCATTCATGTTGAAGATCATGCGGTCGCGCAGAATGCCGGCCACGTTCACCAAAATGTCGACGCGCCCGAATGTATCGAGCGCCGCTTTCACCATGGCCTCGCCGCCGGCTACCGTGGCCACGCTGTCGTAGTTCGAGACAGCACTGCCGCCGGCGGCCTTGATCTCGTCCACAACCTGGTCGGCCGGGCCGTTGTCGTGGCCGCTACCGTCCAGATTGGCGCCCGGATCGTTGACCACTACGCGTGCGCCCTCGGCCGCCAGCAGCAGTGCAATGCCGCGGCCGATGCCTCCGCCTGCGCCCGTGACCACTGCAGCCCGCCCCGCCAGCCTACTCTCTGCCATATTGGTTCCTCGCTACGAGAAGGGTGCCCGTCGGCGGTTACTCTAGCAGATTCCCCTGGCTTAGCCCATCGCCCGCGCCGAATTCCGCTCCCGCTAAGGGAGCGACGCGCCAAATTCCCCTCCCTAGCAGGGAGGGGCTAGGGGAGGGTTGAACCGCCGCTCGCCACCAACTCACCGGCTGCCGGTCACCTCAGGCGAGGGGTCCCGAGTCAAAATCACCACCGGAATTTCCCGCGCGACCTTCCCTTGGTACACCACAAACGATGGCCAGAGTGTGCACATGGTGTCCCACAGCGGCGGCCGCTCCTCAAGAGAGGCGGTGGTTGCCGTTGCCGAGAACCTGTCGGCCAGGATCTGCACCGTCACCCGCGGGTTCGCCTGCAGGTTCAGGTACCACCAGGGATGCAGCTGTGCCCCCGCCCGCGACGCGACCACCAACACCCGGTCGCCGTCGCGCCCATAGATCAGCGCCGTGCTCCGTGGCTGGCCGCTCTGCCGCCCGATGGTGGTGAGCACTAGCGTCGGCGCACCCTTGCGCCAGAAGTGGCCGTCGGCCCCGTCAGACTCGACATAACGGCGAACGTGGTCGGACAAACAATGCTCCTCGGTGATGGTTCCTCCCGATCCTAGCATCACTGCCCCGGGCCTACCGTCATTGCGAGCCCGGCGTCAGCCGGGCGTGGCAATCGTGCCAGGACGTGTATCAGGCCGGGGGCGGAGGGGGCGGCGTATGGGCCACGCTCGCTTTGTGCGCCTGGAGCTGCTCGCAAAGACGGGTTTTCCGCGGCGTCTGTCCCCGGTTCTCTCCCTGTACCGGCCAACGGTGTCTCCCCACAGCGCTAGCAAAGTTCGCGATACAATGAGCACAGAAGCGTTCGCTGGCCCAAGGCTGGCGGGCACCACTGGAGGCGGCGTGGCCGAAGATACGGCAGCAGCGAACGCACTGGTCAAGGAGCAGAGCTGGTGGGTGACACCCCTCATTAACGAAGTGAGCAAGGTGATTGTTGGTCAGCGCCATCTGCTCGATCAGCTCCTCATCGGCATCCTCTGCAACGGCCATATCCTCATCGAAGGTGTCCCCGGCCTCGCCAAGACCCTCACCGTCAGCAGTCTGGCCAGGGCCATCAACGCCGCATTCTCCCGGGTGCAATTCACCCCCGACCTGCTGCCGGCCGACCTCGTGGGCACGCTGGTATACAACCCGCAATCGGGCCAGTTCACCACCCGCAAGGGCCCCATCTTCGCGAACATCGTGCTGGCCGATGAGATTAACCGGGCCCCCGCCAAGGTTCAGAGCGCTCTGCTCGAAGCCATGGAGGAGCGGCAGGTCACCATCGGCAACACCACCTATAAGCTCGACCCGCCCTTCATGGTGCTGGCAACGCAGAACCCCATCGAACAAGAAGGCACCTATCACCTGCCCGAAGCGCAGGTCGACCGTTTTCTGTTCAAGGTCATCGTGGGCTATCCCACGCCGCGGGAGGAGCTGCTGGTTATCGACCGCTCGCTCGGCGACCCCTTGCCGCCCATTGAGCACGTGATGACGGGCGCCGACATGACTGCCGCCCGCGACGCACTGCGGCAGGTGCGCATTGACGAAGCCATTCGGGAGTACATCGTCCGCATTGTGTTCGCCACGCGCGAGCCGCAGCACCACAAGCTCGATCAGCTCAAGCACTTGATTGCCTACGGCGCATCGCCGCGCGCCAGCATCTACCTGGCCCAGGCCGCACGGGCGCGTGCCTTCATTGATGGCCGCGGCTACGTGATCCCCGACGACGTGAAGGATGTGGCGATGGACGTGATGCGGCACCGCATTCTCATCACCTACGAGGCCGAGGCTGAGGACGTGAAGTCCGAAGACATCGTGGCCACCGTCCTCCAGACCGTCGACGTGCCATGAGTGCCACCGGCCCCATGGTGGACACCCCAGCGAGCAACCGGCCCGCCGCGGCAATCCCCCTGGAACTTTTGAACTCCATCAGGCGTATAGAGATTCGCGCGCGCAGATTGCTCAACACTGCGTTCATCGGCGAGTATCACTCGGTCTTCAAGGGCCAGGGCATGGAGTTCGCCGACGTGCGTGAGTATGTGCCGGGCGATGAGATCCGCTCCATCGACTGGAGTGTGACCGCCCGCATGAACCAGCCCTTCGTGAAGCAGTTCGTCGAAGAGCGGGAGCTGACGGTCATCCTCATGGTGGATGTCTCCGCATCCGGCGCGTTTGGCAGCAGCGGGCGCTCGAAGGTGGAGCTCGCCACCGAGATCGCCGCACTGCTGGCCTTCTCGGCCATTCGTAATAACGACAAGGTGGGCTTGTTGGCCTTCAGCGATCGGGTCGAGACCTATCTGTCGCCCCGCAAAGGCCGCCAGCACGTGCTGCGCCTGATCCGCGATCTCGTGTTCGTGAAGCCGCAGGGGCGTGGCACCGACATCAGCGCCGCATTGGTGTTCCTGGGCCGGGTGCAGAAGCGCCGGGCGGTGGTGTTCCTCCTCTCCGACTTCTACGCTAAGAACTACAGCGCCACCCTGCGGGTCAGTGGCCGCCGGCACGATATCGCGACGCTCGCTATCACTGACCCGGCCGAACTGGCGTTGCCGGTTCGGGGCCTCATTCGCCTCGAGGATGCCGAGACCGGGCAAGAGGTGATGGTCGACGCCGGTAGCCGCAAGGTCCGCGAGACCTACCATCGGCTCGCGCTGGAAGCACAGGCGGCACGCGACCAGGTGCTGAGCCACGTGAACGTCGACACGGTGCAGGTGCGCACCGATGAGCCGTACATCAAACCGCTGTACCGCTTCTTTCAGCGCCGGGCCCGCAGGAACTGACGTGCGGCGCCTGAGCCTGGTCCTAGCGCTGGTTTTGGTGTTGCTCGCGCCTGCTCCGCTGAGTACCGCCGCACCGCGGCTCGACGACCCGATAACCGTCACCGTCACTGCAGACGTGACCACCGTACGCACGGGCGACCAGGTGAAGCTGCGGGTTTCGGTCGCGCATGCCGCTGGCGTTAAACTCCAGTTCCCGGAACCCGCCACTCTCCAGTCCCGCACGCTCGAGGTGTTGCGGGTGCAGGCCGGCCAGGGCGCGCGCTCCCTCACCGGTGAAATTACCACCACCACCGAGTATGTGCTGGCGGCCTTCGCCCCGGGCGATTACCCCGTCCCTGATGTCCGGGTTGGCTACGAAACCGCAGATGGCATGACGGGCGCAGTCACCGCCACCCACGGCATCCGGCTCACCGTGGAGAGCGTGCTGGCCAGCCAGCCGAACGCATCACTGCAGGATATTCGCCCGCCATTGGGGCTGCCGCTGCCCCCTGGCATCCAGGTGCGGCCTATCGCGCAGGTGGCCTTGGCGCTCGCACTGCCGTTGCTCGCCCTCCTGTTGCTGAGGCGGCTGCTGCGCAACCGGCGCGTGACCCTCGTGCCCATCGCCGTGCTATCGCCCGAGGCCAGGGTGCGCGGCGCTTTGCAGGAAGCGGCGGCACTCTTGAATGAGGGCGCAGTCGAGTTCGCGGTCTACTACACCTTGTTATCAACAGCGGTACGCGCGTACTTGGAGGAGCGGACCGACTTGCCGGCCCTCTCGTCCACCACCCGTGAATTGCGGCGCCGTATGGAGTTACATGGCACCGATAAGTGGCACGCCCGCGTCATTCTGAGCCTGCTGGACGAGTGCGACGCGGTAAAATGGGCCCACGCAGGGCGTGACCTCGCCCGCGCCCAGCGCGCCATGACCATGGCCTACGAGGTGGTGGACCTGGTGGAAGCCGCCGCCACCCCTCAGCCGCCGCCCAGCCTAACATTGACGCCGGTGGGGGGCCCCTCATGAGTGTTCGCTTGGTGGAACCCTGGCTGCTGTTGCTGACGCTCGGCGTAGTCCCACTGATGGTCTGGTACCTGCTTAACCGGAGCCGTCGGGAAGGTCGCGTCCGGTTCTCTACGCTTGGCGTTCTGGTACAACTCCCCGGCACTGCCCGCATCACCTTACGCCCAGTACTCGGTGTTCTGCGCCTGCTGACGCTGTTGCTCATCGTGCTCGCGCTCGCCCGGCCAGCCGTCACTCGGACCGCCGAGGCCAGCCCCCGCGCAGGCATCGATTTGGTCCTCGCCATCGACATCTCCTACTCCATGTCCGAGCGCGACTTGGGCCCCAAGTCCCGGTTGGAGTATGCCAAAGAGGTGGTGCAGGAGTTCATCTCCAACCGCACCGGTGACCGGGTGGGCTTGGTCGCATTCGCCGGCGAAGCCGTGGGGGTCAGCCCGCTGACGCAAGACTATGCGGTGCTGCTGGGTATGGTGGGCGACGTTAACCACGGCAAGCTTCCGGAGGGTACCGCCATCGGCAATGGCCTCGCGACGTCGGTCAACCTAGTGCGCGAGGGCCAGGGCAAGAGCCGGGTGGTGATTCTGCTCACCGACGGGCAGAGTAATGCCGGCGACGTCACGCCCGACGTTGCCATGAAGATGGCGCAGACCCTGAACATTCGGACGTATACGGTGGGCGTGGGCGCCAGCACCAGCGGCCCCAGCGGCGCCCGCCGCAGCGGTATCGACGAAGAGGGCCTGCGCCGCATCGCCGACACCACCGGCGGCGCGTACTTCCGCGCCACCGACGAAGAGACGCTGGCCCAGATTTACCGCACTATCGATGAACTCGAGAAGAACGAGTTGGGCACCCAGCGCGAGGTGCAGGTGCAAGACCTCAGCGGCTATGCACTGTTAGCTGCTGCCCTCATGCTCGGCTTCGAGGTCTTACTTGGCAGCACACTGTTTCGAAGGGTGGCCTAACTATGGGTGTCGCCTCGCCAGCCACGTTGATGCTCTTGATCGCGGTGTTGTTGCTGGGTGTGCTCATGTGGTCCACGCTGCGGTGGCAACGTTCGGCACAGCAACAGCTCGCCGGTGGTTCGGACCTGGCGCTGCTGGCAGGGGCGGGCAGTTGGCGTCGGCGTGTCATCAAGGCCGGGCTGCTGCTGGCGGGACTGATTGCCATGGTGGCCGGCGCTGCGGGGCCTTATGCGGGCCACGGCCCCGAGCCCATTAAGCCGCAGCGCACAGACGTGCTGGTGGTACTCGACGTCTCGTTGAGCATGCTGGCCCAAGATGTGCAGCCATCTCGCTTCGAGACGGCCCGGCGCGGCATCCGTACGCTGCTCGACTCTCTGCAGAGCGATCGGGTGGGCGTCGCGATCTTCGGTGGCCGGGCCGCGCTTCGGGTGCCTTTCACCTTGGATTACACCGCGGTTCGCACCGCCGTCGATGCCATCACACCCGATTCTGCACCGACCCCCGGCAGCAGTCTGTCCGAGGCCCTGCGGACGGGGCTCTCTGCGCTTCGCAACAGCGACGCGCCGCGCAAAGGCATTCTGCTGATAACCGATGGTGAAGATCTCGGCGTAGAGCTTGATGCGGCCACGGCGGAACTGAAGGCGGCCGGCATCCCGGTCAACACCCTCGGCGTGGGTACCGCGCAGGGCGGGCCTATCCCGGTGCGAGACGCCCGCACCGGAGTCGTTGCCAACAAGCTCGACAGCCGTGGCCAGACCGTCACCACCCGCTTGGGCGAACAAACGTTGCGTGATATCGCCACGCAAACTGGCGGCGCATACCTCGCGGCGACCAGCGGTGGGCGCGAACTGCTGCGCTTGTACGACGCTCTGAGGGCGCCAACGCTCGCCCCCGTTGAAGAGTCGGCCGCTATTCCCGGTAACAGCCTTACCCCTTGGCTGGCGCTGCTGGCCTTCACCCTGCTGGTGACCGACTTGCTGGTGGGGGAGCGTAGTAGCGCACGTGCCCGACGGGCCTCCGGCATTGCGGCGGCCGCCACCGTCGGGCTGTTGGCGCTCATGCCGGCCTGTTCCGATGCTGTCGACGAGGCCTTCGTGTTGAATCAAGACGGACTGAGCGCTTACGACCGCGGCCAGTACGATAGCGCGCTCGAGCAGTTCCGCAAGGCCCAGGTCAGGCGGCCGGACTTGCCCCTGCTCGACTTCAATGCCGGCGCAGGTCTGTACAAGAAGGGCGAGGACGAGCGCGCGATTCGCGAGTGGCAGCGGGCACTGCAAACCGACGAGGAAGACCTGCGTCGCGGGGCCGAGTTCAACACCGGCAACGCACTGTTCCTGCTGCAACGCTACGAAGACGCTACCGAGGCCTTCAAGCGGGTGTTGCGCACCAGCCCCGGCGATATGGACGCCAAGATAAACCTGGAGCTGGCACTGCAGAAGCTGCAGCCGGCACGGCAGCCGCCGCCCGTTGGCACGCCCCGCGCCGCACCCCGTGGCGACGACGATCCCGGCCCTAAGGGCGATCAACAGCAACCACCTGAAAGGTCATCACCCGGACGGGAGGGACCGAACCCGCAGGATAACCAGCTCCCGCCCAGAGGGGGACCGAACCCAACACCACCCAACCCGTCGGGCGGTCAAGGCCAGCGGCCGGAACCGCCGCGGCCCTCGCCCGAGGAGCTGGAGCGCCAAGCACGCGAGGCCCTCCGCCGCGCGATCGGCGAGGCCGGTGAAGAGGTGAGCATTGAGGAGGCGCTCCGCATTCTGGAAGCGCTGCGGGCACGCGAGCAGCAACTACAGGGCCAGTACAACCGTCCGCCCGAAACGCCAGGCCGCCCCAGCCCCCGCCCCGAGCGCGACTGGTAGCGCTGTCGGCCGAGCAACGGCAGTGGGTTAGACCCCAGGGGAGGGTGTCATTGCTTCGAAACTAGGTTCGCCGACGCCTGTCGCGAGCTCCGGGCCCGCTTACCCTGAGGCTCTCGAAGGGGGCGAGCGGAGAACCACTTGACCGGAAAGCGGTAGCCCGCTCGTCCTTCGAGTGCCTCAGGGTAAGCGGAATATGACGTCATCTATTTTCATGCCCGGTGGTGCCCCCCACCCCTGCTGGTCGCTGCCACAAGCTCAGCAAACAGCCCGCCCCACCGCCACGCTCTCGGGGGGGCTGTTGCCTGAGCGCCGTCGAAGGCATCAGGTGGAGGGATGCCCGCGATTCGATGACTGTCGACCAGTTGTGAAGTGGTCACCTAACCCGGCAAACGCCGCGGCCCGGGCACGAATAACGCTTTTCTGGGTCAGCGTGACGCAACAGCGAACACGCCCGCCACATCAACCTCAGCCCTAACAGCGCAACATCGTGTTATTGTCTCAATGCCATACCGCTGACCCTACAGTGGCACAAGCGACCACACAAGGAACGCCTCCTCAAGTGAGGAGGCGTTCACATTCCTGACGGTACGATGCTAGTGGTCGGGCCGCGGTGACCCGCTGGCGAACGGCGGCCGCACCGGCGTGCTCGTCGGCCCAACCCGGGGGGCGCCCACCGGCTGCGCGCCGCCCACCAGCACCGTGCTGCTTACGCACAGGTGCTCGGGGTACGGCCCGCCATAGAAGTAATAGGTGAACTCACCAGACCGCGGTAGCGTGAACTCCCAGCGCTTGCGAAGGCCGGTGCCGCCTGCGACATCCTGCCCCTGCACACCCGATAGCCCAGGGCCGATAATCAGGCCGAACTGGCGGTTGCGGCGGCCGGTCACAAACACGAATGCCTTGTCGCCGGCCATCGGGTTGGGCGGCAGGAACTCCATGCGTTCGTCGCCGTCGCATCCCCATACGGGGCTCGCGTCCGGCGCTGCCGGCGCTGGGGGCGCCGTTACCGGCCCCCCCACGCCGCCACCGGACGCTGGGGGAGGAGGGGCCGAAGGAAAGAACGGGAAGCCGCCGATGGGCGTCGGCACCACCACTTGGCCCGTCAACGGGTCTTGCACCAGTCCGGTGAATGCCAGCGGGGTGGCCGCGGGCGTACCGGTAGCAGTGGCGGTCGGGGTGATGGTGCTGGTGGCGGTTGCCGTGGGCAATGGCACGGTGGCCGTGGGGCTCGGGCCCTCGGTTGGAGTTGCGGTTACCGAGCCGCGGGTAGGCGTCGCCGAGTCAGACGGCCAAGCCCAATGCAGGCCACGTTGGCAAGCGTCACCGCCAACGAGAGTATTCCGATGCGTATTGCTAGCTTCACGGCCGGTCGCTCCCGCGTCCGAAGTAGATGATGCGAGAACGCCAAAGGGCGCTCCCTGCCATATCAACAATAATAACAGTCCCGCGCGCGAAACATTACATACGTCAAGGGCCAAGGAAGGGCTAACCTAAACCGCAACGACACATAGCCCCCGCATGTCAGCAGAAGTCCCGCCCGCTTCCCATGTGCGGAGCCTGCCCAGCACCACGCTAGAACCGGCTAGAATAGAGGGACATGCCAGCGCCAGCCATCCTCAAGCAAGTCCAAGCGCTTCCCGATAACCCCGGCGTCTACATCATGAAAGACGCCAAGGGCGCCGTGATCTACGTCGGTAAGGCCACGCGCCTCAAGGCTCGCGTGCGCTCCTACTTCGGTGGACCCTCCGGCCTCGCGCCCAAGACCCGCCGTCTGGTGGGCAGCGTCGCCGAGCTCGAGTACATCGTCACCGGCTCCGAGTCCGAGGCGTTGCTGCTCGAGAACAACCTCATCAAGCGGTACCAGCCTCGCTATAACGTTCGGCTGCGCGACGACAAAACCTACCCCTACCTCAAGATCGACCTCAACGAGCCGTGGCCTCGGGTGCTCATCACCCGCCGGCGCGAGCGGGACGGCGCTCGCTACTTCGGGCCCTACACCAACTCCGGCGCCGTCCGGTCTACCATGGCGCTGGTCAAAAAGCTGTTCCCCTACCGTTCCTGCAACAAGCCCATCACCGGCACCGACCCACGCCCCTGCCTCGACTTCCACATTCACCGTTGCCTCGGCCCCTGCATCGGCGCGGTGGGGCAGGCGGAGTACGTCGGCGTCATCCAAGAGGTGATTCTGTTCCTGGAAGGGAAGCAGGAACAGGTGGCCAACGACCTGCGCACCAAGATGGAGGCCGCAGCCGAAGACCTCGCCTTCGAACGCGCCGCCGTGCTGCGCGACCAGATCCGCGCCGTCGAGCGGGTCATAGAGCGTCAGAAGATCGTGGCCGACAAGCGCGACGACGAAGATGTCATCGCCTTCGCGCAACAAGATGCACAGTGCTGCGTCGAGGTGTTCCTTGTCCGGCAGGGCAAGCTGTTTGGCCGCGAGCACTTCGTGCTGGAGGGCACCCAGGACGAGACGCAGTCGGCCATTATGGCCAGCTTTCTGCAGCAGTACTACAGCTCGCAGTCCAACATACCGCCGTTGCTGCTGCTGCAGCACGCACCCGAAGGCGAGGGACTGGTGACCGAGTGGCTGCGCGATCAGCGCGGTAAGGCCATCCACCTAGAGGTGCCGCAGAAGGGCCGAAAGCGCCAATTGGTGGATATGGTGGCCACCAACGCCGCGGAGACGCTGATGCAAATGCACGTGAAGTGGCTGGCCGATACCGGCAAGACCGCCGCCGCGCTGACCGAACTGCAAGACACCCTGGAGTTGCCGCGCATCCCCCGCCGCATGGAGGCCTACGACATCTCGAACATCAGCGGCACCAACGCTGTGGGCAGCATGGTGGTGTTCGAGGACGGCCGCCCCAAACCCAGCGAGTACCGCCGCTTCCGCATCAAGGGTGCCAGCGGTCCCGACGACTTCGGCATGATGCAAGAGATGCTGCGCCGCCGGTTCGCCCGCACCAAAGATATGCTGACCGAGGAGCAGCTCTCGGAGTTGGCCGAGGGCGCCGACCCTGAGGACCTCGGCTTGGGTTACACCGAGGACGAGAACGAGGCCCAGCGGGTGCAGTGGGGCACGCTGCCCGACCTCGTCATCATCGACGGCGGGCGCGGCCACCTGAACGCGGTGCTGGAGGTGATGCACGAGCTTGGCGTGCACTTCATCCCCACCTGCTCGCTGGCCAAGCAGCAGGAGGAAGTCTTCCTGCCCCACGTCGAGGAGAGCGTGATGCTGCCCAAAACGTCGCAAGGACTGTACCTCGTCCAACGCATCCGCGACGAGGCGCACCGCTTCGCCATTACCTACCACCGCAATGTCCGCTCGAAGGCCGCCACCAAGAGCGCGCTCGAAGAAGTCCCCGGCCTCGGCCCCAAGAAGCGCAAAGCCCTCATCGACGCCTTCGGCTCGCTGAAGGCGGTGCGCGAGGCCCCGGTGGAGGACATCGCTGCTGTCCGGGGCATGACCACAGCGCTGGCGGCGAAGGTGAAGGAGCTGGTGTAGGTGAGAGCGCTGGGTGGGGGTGGGCCGCGGCGTTGTAACGCATTGCGGTACAACAACCTGCGATGATCCGAGTAGCTCGGTTGATCTGGAACGTTGCAAAACGTCGGCCACATTGCGCGCCATCAAGTGGCGCCTGACGACGTTGAACAGGTCTGTGATGGGGATCCGCTGGTGCGGGTAGCGTATGCAGGACGCCTCATGCTCATTGGACCCACCGATGGGGGACGGCTGCTTGCAGTTGTCCTACAGCCTGACACCGGCGAAGGCGTTTACCGCACCGTGACCGCTCGGCCTGCCAGCCGTAAGGAGAGGGCGCTGTACAGCGTCCAGAAGGGAGGTTCGTACCATGACCAGCCAAACCAGCCGCAAGGAACCCCGCGCCCGGAGGCCGGAGCCGATCCCGACGTTCAGCACTCCCGAGGAAGAAGCGTCGTTCTGGGACACGCACGACGTGGCGGACTACTGGGACGAGTTCCAGCCCGCCAAGGTTCGCTTCGCCAAGAACCTGTCGCAAGGCATCACCATCCGCCTCGATCCCGAGACGCTGGATCTGCTCCGCAAGACGGCGCACGAGAGGGGCATCGGCCCCACCACGCTGGTGCGCATGTGGATCCTGGAGCACCTGCGTGTCGAGTTACGGCTGGCCGGTGCCACCGCTTTCAACTGCTCCCAACCCCAGCCCGTGCGAGTTTTGCCCGGACCAAGGTCGAAGTACGCGAGCATTTTGATGGTCAGCTGACGGTCTGGCTCGAGGGCGAATGTCTCGCCACCCAGCCCG
>SHYE01000021.1 GCA_009692935.1 Dehalococcoidia bacterium
GTGACGAACACGCTGACTCTCGTCTGCTGCACCGACGATGAGGTGCTGCAACTTCGGAACGACCAGTTCACCCGCCACACCGCCGCCGGCAAGACCAGTGAGACGGTCGCCGATGCTGACGCCACTGAGCGCCTGGTAGCAGAAGTGTTCGGTTTGCCTCACTTGCCGGTTCGGGCGGCGCTGCTGGCGCGCGACCGCTTTGTGGCCTCACCATCACGCTAGCGAACGCGGCCGCACGTCTCATGGCCGAGTACGACGTTGTGGTGATTGGCGGCGGCGCCGCTGGTCTCATGTGCGCCATTGAGGCGGGCCGGCGCGGACGCCGTGTGCTGGTGGTCGAGCACGCCGACCGGGTGGGCAAGAAGATTCTGATTTCGGGCGGTGGCCGCTGCAACTTCACCAACGTTAACGCCAGCCCCGAAAACTACCTTTCGGCGAACCCGCCCTTCTGCCGGTCGGCGCTGGCGCGCTCTACGCCCCAAGACTTCGTCAGCCTGGTAGAGAGCTATTCGATCCCCTATCACGAGAAGGAGCTAGGTCAGCTTTTCTGCGACGGCTCAGCCCGTGAAATTGTGCAGATGCTGCTCGCCGAGTGCCAGTTGGCCGGCGTGGAGATAGCCTGCAACTGCACCGTCAGCGCGGTCGAGCGTCCCGGCGATGGCTTCGCGCTGGTAACATCGGCTGGGGCAGTAACCTGCCGGCATGTGGTCGTAGCCAGTGGAGGCCGGTCGATCCCCAAAATGGGGGCCTCCGGCTTTGGTTATGACCTGGCGCAACGTTTCGGCCACACCATAGTGCCCACCCGCCCAGGCTTGGTACCGCTAACCCTCGGCCAAGGCGAGTTGGCACATTACGGCGAGCTATCCGGCGTCAGCCTCTCGGTGCGGGCCTGGTGCGAGGGTGCGAGCTTTGCCGGACCGCTCTTGTTCACGCACCGTGGCCTGAGCGGGCCGGCCATCCTGCAGGTCTCGTCCTACTGGCAGCAGGGTGAGCCACTGCACGTCGACCTGCTGCCGGGGATGGACGCCTCAGCGTGGCTGAGCGCCGAGCAGCGGTCGCACCCCGGCGCTGAACTGCGCACCAGCCTGAGCGACGTTGTACCAAAACGCCTTGCCGTGTGCCTGTGCGACGTAGAACTGGGCAGCCGGCCGTTGCGCCAATACAGCACTCGAGACCTCCAGTCGATTGCCGGCCGCCTCAAGGGCTGGGAGTTCCGACCCATCGGCACCGAGGGCTACCGCACCGCTGAGGTCACCGTGGGCGGCGTCGACACCACCGAACTGTCGTCGTCCACCATGGAGTCGCGCCTGGTATCCGGCCTGTACTTCATCGGCGAGGTGGTCGACGTGACCGGCTGGCTGGGTGGATACAACTTCCAGTGGGCCTGGGCGTCAGGCTACGCCGCAGGTCAGGCTGTTTGACGGGATTGATCGGAGCCCAGCCAATTGGCTGGGCTCCGTGTTGGGTGCGGGTAACCGCCAGCCTACGGTGCGAGATTCTCCTGACTGAATGCGCGGAGCGCCTCGGTAACCCCAGTCAGGCTGGCCGGAGCGCCGCCTGCTCCCGATGCGCTGGTAAGGTGCTCAGGCCAGGGAATGCGCAGGCCACGTCACTCAGGCCGTCGGTGCCCCCCGCCTTCTTGGCCACCAGCAAGAAGCAATGGCCCACCCCGCCGGTTGGGTGGTTAACGATATCGCCGTGCCAGGTAGCGTAACCGCCGTTGGTACGCCACCGTCGAGCGGCGCGACCACGATGTTAATGGAGTCAGCGCCGAACTCCGGCACCCGCCACGTGAGACGCGCTGTATTGCTTTGGTTCAGCCCGATGCTGAAGTCATTGATATCAACATCACCATTCTTGAAACCGGGCAGAAAGCACAGGAAGTCGCTCAAGCCCAAAAGCACGTTCGCCGCATTCACAGGTACCACGGTGTAGCAGTTGACCACATCATCGATGAAGGTGAGATCTTGCCAGAGCGTGGTGTTGGCCGGCAACGCTGGGCCTACTGGCAGAATGTCCAGTCCGCCGTTGTTGCCGTTGATCCGGTAGATGCGGTACCCCGCTTCGATGTTTCCATCGACCCAGGTCAGTTCCTCGCCGTCGGTGTTGAGGCGGACGTTCTTGCCTCCCAGCGCTGGCGTGGGGTCGTCCTCGACGATGGTGATGGTAACCTGCTGTGTGCCGTTCTCCGAGCCGTTGGTTACCCCAGTGATGTCCACAATGACGGTTTCGCTGGGCTCATAGGCTGGATCCTGCACCGCGCTCACCGTTGTGGTCCGTACCGTGGTGAACGGCAGGAAGCTGAGCAGCGCAGCCGACGCGTTGTAGTCGACGCCGCCGCCGGTTGCCGTCCCGGTGAAGCCGAGGTCTACCGTAACGGTCTGCCAAGTGGCGTTTGAGAGCGTCGCGCTCACGGTAGCCGGGTTCTGCAGGCCATTCTCGCTCAGCGCGGTCTTGTTGGTGCTCAGCGTCACCGTTGGCGGCCCGTCGTCGTCCACAATGGTGACGGTAACCTGCTGCACGCCGTCCTCCACCCCATTCGTCACGGCGGTGATGTCAACGATGACGGTCTCGGCCTCCTCGAACGCAGTGTCTTGCAACGCCTGCAGCGTGATGGCGCCGCTGACCACCAGCCCAGGGATCACGATGGACGCGGCCGACGCGCTGTAGTCGCTGCCGCTGACGGCGGTGCCGGTGCGAGCCAGCGTCACGGTGACGGTGGAGCCCGAGGCCGCCGAGAGGGTAGCGGTGATGGTGGCGGGATTCTCGCTGCCGTTCTCGACAAGCGAGGTCTTATTGGTGCTGAGCGTTACGGTGGGCGATGGGTCATCGTCATTGATGGTAATGGTCACCCGCTGGAAGCCGCTCTCCGTGCCGTTGGTGACATTCGCAATATCGACAATGATGGTCTCGTTCGCCTCGTCCAGCGTATCTTGCGCTGCCGTTACGGTGATGGTGCCGCTGGTAGCAAGCGGCGGAATGACGATCGATGTACCGGAGCTGCTGTAGTCCGTCCCGCTCCCAGTCGCGGGCCGGTGTACGCCAGCGTCACCGTCACCGTCTGGTCGCTCGTTTCCGAGAGCGTAGGGGTGATCGTCGCCGGGTTCAGCGTGCCGTCCTCGGCCAGCGCCGTCTTATCGGTACTGAGCGTCACCGAAGGTCCAGTATCGGCCCCGCACTGCGTGACCATGCCGCCGATGTCCAGGCGTCCACCGGTGACCGTCCGACCCGCCAAGTCTGGCGTGGGCGCCGTGGTAGACGTGATGGCGTTGCGGAGCTGGCTTGCGGTCAGCGTGGGACCAATCGACGCGCAGAGCGCAACGGCGCCCGATACGTGCGGCATGGCCATGGAGGTACCATTGTATGACGCGTAGGCGCTGGCGGGCACCGTTGACCACACGCCCGAGCCGGGCGCTCCCAGGTCGACGTTGTTCAGGCCATAGCTGGAAAAGCTTGACTTGAGGCCGGTGGACGTGATGGCAGCCACGGCCACCACGCAGTCCCAGCCCCGCGGCGCGCCCGTATCGAACCGGGTGGTGCACTGATAGTTCGAGGGGTAGTTCCCCACCACGTCATTGTTCGAGTTGGAGTTGCCGGCCGCCGCCACAAACAGAATCCCAGCGTCGCCGCCGCGGTTAATCGCGTCGAGCAGGCCCTGGGTGAAGCCGTCGCCGCCCCAAGAGTTGCTGGAGGCGACGATGTTCAGGCCGTGCCGCGTCTTCAGGTCGGTGGCGTAGTCCACGGCCCGAATCGCGTTCAGCAGTGTGCCGCCGCTGGGCCCCAGGAACTATGACGGGAATCAGCGTGACGTTCCAGTTGACGCCGGCCACGCCCGTTGCGTTCCCGCCCTTGGCGCCGATGGTGCCCGCCACGTGGGTGCCGTGGTCGTCCACCACACCGTCGTACACCGTGTTGTCGTTGAAGTGAAAATCCCAGCCGCGAATGTCATCGACCCGTCCGTTGCCGTCGTTGTCGATGCTGTCGCCAGCCACTTCGAAGGGGTTGATCCAGACGTTGGCAGTCAGTTCGGGGTGGGTGAACTGCATCCCCTCGTCGATCACTGCCACGTACATGTTGTTGGAGCCGGTGTAGCCTAGCGCCCACGCCTCGGCCGCCTGGCTGCCGTACTAGTTCGCGGGGGTCGTCGTGTCGCCATACATTCCCCACAGCGAGCCATCGAGGAACCGCGGGTCGTCCGAAACGGCGCCGTGGGTCATCAGATAGTTGGGCTCTGCGTAGAGCACGCTGGGGTCGCGTTGCAGCCGTTGGATCGCCTGGTCTACTGAGAGGCCCGGGCCCAGTCGCAACAGTTCGCTGTCCACCGCCAACATCGACACCCCCTCGGACGCCTGGGTGCCCACCGAGGTGCGGGTAGCGCCGCGTGCTAGGCCTGGTACGGCGGCACGGTAGCGTACCAGCACCTCCCCGGGCACGTGTGGACTGAGCGCCGCCGGGGCTGAGGCCGGCGCGGCCTCGGGAGCGCGGGTGGCCGCTATTGCATTAGGCGCCGGAATCGACGCTGGGATGCTGGCCGCCAAGGTAAGAGCCAGGATAGTGCGGGCGGCGCGGACGCGGGAAGCACAGAACAGTTTCACAAGACCTCCAATAGCATTGAACGCAGAGAAATACGGGCACCGTAGGTAGTACGGACGCCGGTGACGCTAAGCATGCTGGAGGAGGGCCCAGTCGACCCTAGACAGAGCCTTACAAATCCACGCTTTCCACTGCCAGAGGCAACCTGCGGGCGCGCGTCCGGGCATCGCTCCGCCAGCGCGGTCGCCTCAGCCTGTCGTTTCGAGGGCGTCGCCCAGCGGGCCTGTGCATACCTAGAGCCGCCGGAGCTTCTGGAAGCTGCGATACACCTTGGGGGCGCCGCCGCCGCGCTGCATGCTGGTGTACGAGACGTCGCCCACATACAGGTCGCCGCGGGAGTCGGTGGCGCAGCCATGGGGGGCTATGAACTGGCCGGGATCCTCGCCGAGCATCGGATCGCCCAGCCGCGCGATGCGCTTCCCTGACTTGTCGTGCACACTGATGCGATGCCCCAACGTATCGACGTCGGTGAAGCCGTCTTGGCTGCGTAGCTCGCCCACGAAGAACAGGCCGTCCTTGTCCATGCAGAAGCCATCCGGCCGGTAGATGTCGTGCCATATCGCTTGCAGCTTGCCCATGCCGTCGAACACCTGCACGCGGTTGTTCTCGCGGTCGGCTACAAACACGTTTTCGTCCGCATCCACCACCAGGGCGTGCGGATGCTGGAATTCGCCCGGTTCGCAGCCGATGCCGCCCCACGAGGTGATCAGCTTTCCATCGGGCGAGTACCGGTGGACCATGCTGTTGCCATAACCGTCGCTGACGAACAGGTCGCCGCTCTTTGGCGAGACGAAGGCGTGGGTGGGGCGGTTGAAGGGCTGGCCGCTCCACTTGGGGGCGGGCTTGCCGGCCTCGCCGAGCGTCCACACCATACGGCCGTCCGTGGTGAACTTGTCCACGCAATGGCGGGCGTCGTCCACGCAGTAGATGAAGCTGTCGACACCGTAGTGAATGCCGTGGGCGCGATTGTGGTAAATGCCCTCGCCAAAGGACCGCAACACGTTACCGTCACGGTCGAACACGATGATCGGGTGCTCGCCGCGGTTGAACACGTAGGCGTTGTCGTGCTCATCCACGGCGATACCGCCCACTTCCATGAAACTCCAGCCCTCGGGCAGTTTCGCCCAGCCGTCCAACGGTTCAAAGCTAATAGCAGCGGAGGTCAGGCTTGGTACTGCAGGCATGATGCGTCCTCGGGTTTGCAGCGGTTCTCGGATACGGCCACCAATGATGGCTGCATAGTACCGACTTTGCGCCATCTTGCCCACCAGCTCAGCAGCCAGGGTTGACGCAAGCTGCTCGCATAGCTAACGTGCTGGGCACGGGTGCTGGCCGAGCCACTGCCATCCTACGCAAGGAGCTGTTATGCCCAAGGTTGCTGTTGTTACCGGTGCGGGCACCGGAATCGGGAAGGCCTGCGCGCACGCGCTGCTGGCCGAAGGCTATGCCGTGGTGTTTGCGGGGCGCCGGCCCGAGCTGCTGCACGCCGCCATCAAGGATTCCGGCGCTGGTTCGGACCGGGCGCTGGCCGTGCCCACCGATGTGGGTGACCCTGCAGCCGTGCAGGCGCTATTTGCTGCGGTCAAGGCCACTTACGGACGCCTGGACCTGCTGTTCAACAACGCCGGCTTCGGGGCCACCGCCCCCCTGGAGGACCTGGAGCTCGAGCGCTGGAAGGCGGTCGTCGACACGAACCTGACCGGCACCTTCCTGTGCACCCAGGCGGCGTTTCGCATGATGAAAGATCAAACACCCCGTGGTGGCCGTATCGTCAACAACGGCTCAATCTCGGCCCATGCTCCCCGGCCGAATTCCGCCGCCTACACGGCCACCAAGCATGCGGTCACCGGACTCACCAAGTCCACAGCGCTCGACGGACGGCAGTACGACATCGCCTGCGGCCAAATCGACATCGGTAACGCCGAGACGGAGATGACACAGCGGATGAAGGCCGGCATTCTGCAGCCGAACGGTTCCATGGCCCCGGAACCGGTGATGGATGTCCAGAGTGTCGCCAAAGCGCTGGTGTACATGGACAGCCTGCCCTTGGAAAGCAACGTGCTGTTCATGACCGTTATGGCCACCAAGATGCCCTTCGTGGGCCGCGGCTAGCCTCTGCAGTTCCACGCGATCGAGGGTGCCCCTCCCCGAGTGCTACCATGAAGGTAGGATGACACAGCACTCCCTGGCACAGCAGACGCTCGTCGATCCGGTGGGCCACCTGCGGATCGCCCTGCCGCAACACCCCTTGCAGGTGCTCGACCCTGCCGGCCGCCGGCCCGCCGCCGTGCTGGTGCTGATCTACCCCAAACACGGTGAGCACGTGGTGCTTCTCACCAAGCGCACGTCGCACTTAGAGCACCACCGCGGTGAGGTGTCACTGCCCGGCGGGGCGTTCCATGCGGCAGAGGATCCGCACCTGCTGCACACCGCCCTGCGCGAAACCCACGAGGAAGTGGGCGTGTCCCCTCACGGCATCGAGATTCACGGCCAACTAGACGACCAGATGCCCCGCAGCGGATTCGTGATTTCGCCCTACGTGGGCTCCCTCCCAGATGCACCGGTGCTGATTCCCAGTGTCGACGAGGTGGCCGAGGTGCTGGAAGTGCCGCTGCGTTCGCTGGTCGGGCCGGGAGCCCTGCACTATGAGCCACGCCCTTACGAAGGTCGGCTCATCGACTCCTTCTACTATCTGCACAACGGCCACGTCATCTGGGGCGCCACCGCCCGCATTCTCCGCCAGTTCGCGGGGCTGTTCCAGGCGGAGCCCCACTGACAACCGTGGGTCAGGAGAGCGGCGACCGCGTCCACGCTCCTCGATCGGCAGGCACGAACCGGCCGCTGCCGGTTCTGGTATTCCTCGTGTTTTTGTACGCTCTAGTGGTGCAGGATTCCCCAGTGGCTGCAGGGCCGCCCGGTCCCGGCTTGCGGGCGGTGGTCACCGAACTCCACGGCGCCTCCTCAACCCTCTGGATGGTAAACCCGGCTGACCCACGGCGGCGCGCGGTCTTGAGCACCGTGGAGCATGCCGATGGCTGGGGCCTGAAAGCCAAGACCTCACCCGACAGCCGGTATGTCGCCTACCTGGTACTCCCGCCAGGGGCAACCGGCGCCGATCGCCAGGCGGAGCTGTGGGCCCTCGATGTGGCGGCGGGCGCGACCCGTCTCCTCGGTTCGGGCCTCGACGTTTTGGGAGCACTGCGCTGGTCCCCGGACTCCATGTCAGTCGTGGCCCGAAGGACAGCTCCCGATGCAACGCGCCGCTCGTTCACCTTGGTGGGGTTCAACCCCGCCGGCGTGGCAGACCCCGTCACGCTGGCAACGGCCCGCAATGTGGACTGGGCGGGCGCCGTGGGCTGGTGGCAGGGCGCATTCGCCTACGCGACCCTGGCTGCGCACGGGACCGAGCTGCACTTTGCCGGCGACCAGGCGCTGCTACTCACGCCCGGCATCGCGCGCGATATCGGACTCCAGCAAGGAAGCAATACCGCTTCGTTTATCGAGCTGGGCATCGGCACGCAACCAGCCATAGCGGGGATAGCGAGCCTGTCGAGCGGGATTGTCGAGCGAAACCTGCACCTGCGCCCGTTCGGCCCCCGGCTTCGCACCGGCGATCCCGCTAACGACCACCTGCTTAACTCGGTAACCCGCTTGGGCGAGAGCCTGGGCATCGCATCTAATGCGCCGGTAGCGGTGTACTCGGTATCCGCAGGGGTCGGCGGGGCCCTCGGTGGAGGCTACCTGGCGGCGGTGGATTTCTCGAGCCTGGCGGTACGGCCGTTGGCCTTCCGTGGATATGCAGAGTTCGCAGGGTGGTTGGAGTGAGCAGACGAGCCTTCCGCAGGTGGCTTTCACCCACCGCTGCGCTGCTCGCAACGGCGGCGCTGCTATGGCAGCCGGCCTTCGTGCTGGCTTGCGCGCTCGCCGAGGACGCGCAAGCGTATCAACCCAGCGTGGCCGAGATGCGAGAGGCGCTGGAAGGTGCCGCGCGCGCGCAGCTTGGCGCTGCCTATCCGCCGGTCCCCAAGCTTGAATCAGGCCATCCAACCGCCACCCCCATCAGTGCCGAAATGCCGTGCGCCATCCTCAAGAGCATCGCTTGGGTTGAGGGAGCGTGGCAGCAGGCGGCGGGCAGTGTGGCCGAGGGGGCGACAGGGCCGGTAAAGCGGTCGGGTAGCTGCGGCTACGGGGCCATGCAGATCACCTCGGGCATGCGCAACCCCGGCGACCTCCCACCCCATACCCAGCAACGGATTGGCGCGGACTATCGCTACAACGCTGCCTGGGGCGCGCAACTGCTGGCGGAGAAGTGGAACGCTGGAGACTTCTTCGGCGCGGTGATGGGGGACCGCAACCCATCGGTGGGGGAGCACTGGTACTACGCGGTGTGGGCCTACAACCAGTTCACATTCAGAAACAATCCCAACAATCCGGATTATCCCGCGAACCGTCCAACATTTGACGGTACCCAGAGCAAGGCCAACTACCCCTACCAGGAGTTGGTATGGGGCTATATGGCCAACCCTCCCAAACGCGGCGGCGTGGCGCTCTGGACACCGGTTGCGCTGGGCCTGCCCGACCGTGCCCTGGTTGGCCAGACACCGGGCCCCTTACCCCGCCCGGCTGCACCCCATCCAGTCGCGTGCGTGGCCGCCGTATCGCCGCCGCTCGATCGCCGCTTGTTCTTCCCGCACACCGCGAAGCGCGCCGGTATCTGAAGCTAACCTCACCTTCGCCGCACGGTCATCGACGCTTCAGCATCGGGGCCTAAACGCTCAGCCGACTCACGACGCCAGGGGCGCGGGAGCCGGACCTCCAGAAGCCGCTTGTTTGCCGCCGAAAGAACGCTCCAACAGCCATGGGGCGGGCAAGGTGGTCAGCAGCGTGATCAGGACTGCAACGCCGAACAGTTGCCGGTCGATGAGGCCGCTACTGAGCCCGGTGCCGGCCACGATCAGCGCAACCTCGCCCCGTGGCAGCATGCCGAACCCGATGCGCAGCGCACCGGCTCGACCGTAGCCGGCAGCCAGCGCGGGCAGCCCGCATCCCGCAATCTTGCCGATGGCCGCCAGAACGCTGAGCGCGATGCCGACGCCCAGCACCGGCAGGATGGCGCTTAGGTCCACCAGCATACCCATCACCACAAAGAAGGGCGGCACTAGGGCGTGCGCCACCGGTTTCAACGCCTCAATGAGATGTTCAGCCACGGGAGTACGCGACAACCCCAGACCCACCGAATACGCCCCGATAATGAATGCCAACCCTACCTGCTCCGCGAGCAGCCCAACCAACAGCGCCAACGCTAGACCGAGGCCAAGGTAGGCGCCCTCGGAGCGCAGCCGGAGCAGAAACTTGGAGAGCACATCGCCCAGCAGGGCGGTAACCCCCACCATCAGCACCCACGCCAGCAGCGCCTTACCTGCCGCAAGCGAAAGGTCGACGACAGACACCGAGGCGGTTCCCGCCACCGAGATGACGATGGCCAGCACCAGAATGCCCAGCACATCGTCGACCACGGCCGCGCCGATGATGGTGGTGCCCTCGGGCGTCCGCAGTGCCCGCAGGTCGGTCAGCACCCGTGCAGTGATGCCCACGGACGTCGCCGTGACCACCGCACCCAGGAACAGCGCCCCTGGGCTCGAGATTTCCGGAGCCAGGCCGAAGATCACCGCAGCGCCGGCCACCAACACGAACGGCCCAACAACGCCGCCAGCCGCCACCAGCGCAGCACGCGCACCGTAACGGGCAAACTGGTTAAGGTCGGTCTCGAGGCCAGCGGTGAACAACAGCACCGCCGCCCCTACCTGGGTAAACACGTACAGCGCAGCGGAGACGGGAATTGGGCCCGACGCAGCGTCGATGGGAAAGAGCGCGAGACCACTGAACGGCAGCGGTATGCCGCCGAGTGCGAACGGGCCGATGGCGATGCCCGCCACCAGCTCGCCAATGACGGCCGGCTGCTTGGCCCATCGCACCGCGATCTCTGCCCCAAACTTCGCCGCTATCAACACCAAAGCGAGTTGGATCAACACCAGCGACGTCTGGCTGGCGAGACTGTCTCCGTGCATGTGCGCTCCTGCCCCTTACGGGTGAACCCAAATTTTCAGAATGGTTACGGTATCATACGCTGCGGTCTAGCCGGCTCCAAGCGCAGCGCTCGGGGGTAAGAGTCGGAGTTGATGAGTTGGCCTTGAGACCTTCGGCTAAAGCCACGCAGCACCACCACATTGCACTGACGGGCATGATCTCGGCTGGGGAGTCCTAAAGGGACCAACGTGTTGCCTCCAGCGATGGACCACGTTGACAGCCTCCTTCACCTACACCTACGCTCAAACTAAGCCCTCAGGCATGACAGAATGGAGGAGATGTGACGCAACCGGCGACTGAACCGCTGGTCATTGGCCCGATGGGCGTTGGACAGGTGGTCGACGCATCGTTCACCTTGATGCGACGGCACTATAACTACCTGGTAGTGGTGGCGGCCTGGGGTACAGTCGCGGCCACGCTGATCTCGCTCATCGGCCAGCTAGCCTTCGGGCGAGGCCTGGCGCTCCTCGCCAGCGGTCAGTTCCGCATGACCCCCGCGCAGATGCGCGGTACCAACGTCGAGGACATGCTGTCGGAGTTTCTGCCCGACCCGCTGTACTGGCCGGTAGTGCTGCTGGCAGGCGTGGTGAGCGTGTGGGCCCAGGGCGCGTTGCTTGCCGCCTGCGGCCTGCTGATCAACCGGACAGGCAGCACGCTAAGCTCAGCAGATGCATACCGGCAAGCACTCGGGCGGGTGATCGCGTTCCTGTTGCAGTCACTGCTGTTTATAGTCCTGGCAATGGTTGTGTTGGGCGTGTGGGTGGCCAGCATCGTGTTGGTGCCGTTGTTCACCATCTCGCTGGTACTGTTGCTCCCCGCCCTGATATACGTAACCGTCCGGCTGTCCCTGGTGATGCCGGCGTTGTTCATCGAACAACTTGGCCCGATTTCATCGCTGCGCCGAAGCTGGCAGCTCACCCACGGCGCCTGGTGGCACACCTTTGGCGTGGGCGTAGTTATGACTTTAGTCGTGATAGTGCTGGGCATACTGGCGGGCGCCGTGGGCGCTATCGCCGGGTTGGCGACCTTCATCGCGAACGACCCAGCCGTCATCGTAAGCCTCACTATGTTGATCTCCATGGTCGTGGGCATCTTGATTGCGCCGCTGTCGCCGGCAGTCGGCGCCGTACTGCTGTATGAGTTACGGGTCCGCAACGAAGGTTTCGACATCGTACAGCGTGCTCAGTAGCGCCTGATGCAACGGCTATTGCTGCTGATAGCCGCACTCGGGCTGCTGGCGGTGCTGGTGACGCCGGCCGCGGCAGGCCCCACACCGGCGCCTCCCGAGACCCTGGCAGAGGCGCTGCGCTTGGTGAAGCAGGCGCGCGGCGAGTCGGGGGACCAGCAGGGTGGGGTCACCAGTTCTGGGATGGCTACGAAGCGTCTACCGTCAGTCGTCCAGCTCGTATCACCTCTGGCGTACGTGCCCGACATCCGGGAGCTGGTAGCTGCTCAAGGCCGCCTACGCCCGCCACGTCGCTGAAACGACGCCCAAGCGCCATCCCGCTCTAGCGAAACCCCTGCTCCGCCTTCCACGCGTTGAAGGCCGCCAGCACCTCGGGCGAGGCGTGACGGATCTGGGTGATCAGCGTGTTGACTGCACGCCGGGCCTCTTGCGACGTCATGTCGGCGCCGGCGACTTTCAGGCTTTCGATACGCTGCTGTGCCTGCTGTAGCCGCGCCAGAGTGTCCGCAGCTGTGGGGCCATCCATCATCAACACCCTCTAGTTAACAATAATATTATTAGACTGGCCACTCATTGACTTCATCAATATTATTAGTATAGTAAGGGGGTGCCAGTCCCTGCCGAGGTCAACGTCGCAGCGCTCATCGTCCGCAAGTTCGGTGGGCAGAGTGCGCTCGCCCGGCTTATCGGCAAGCGGCAAGGCACGGTGCAACATTGGTGCAAGACCGGGGTAATCCCCGCCCGCTGGCACGCCGAACTGCTGCGCTTGGGGCGCGTTCACGGCGTCGCCCTCGTCCCCGGCGAGTTCGTCGAGCCTCTGCCCGAGGCTCCCGTAACGCAGGCGCCCAAGCCCACCATTCCGGGTCGCATCACGCTGTATTCGGGGGCCAGGCCCGCACCGTTCCGCAAAAGGAAGGAGTCCACCAGTATGGGTAAAATCAACGTCGCTATCGTAGGGGTCGGCAACTGCGCCTCGTCACTCGTCCAGGGTGTCTATTACTATCAGCACGCCAAGGTAGGCCAGGAGATTCCCGGCCTGATGCACATCGACCTCGGCGGCTATCACATCAGCGACATCAACTTCGTGGCCGCCATTGACGTGAACAAAGACAAGGTGGGCCGCGACCTGTCCGAGGCTATTTTCACCGCTCCCAACAATACGTTCAAGTTCTCCGAGGTGCCACACCTGGGCGTGCGGGTAGCCCGCGGTATGACCCACGATGGCATCGGCAAGTACCTGATGGACGTGGTGGAGAAGGCTCCCGGCGGCACCGACGACATTGTGCAGCTGCTGAAAGACACCAAGACCGACGTCGTCATCAACTACCTGCCTGTCGGCTCCGAAGAAGCCACCAAGTGGTATGTGGAGCAGGCGCTGCAGGCCGGCTGTGCGTTCGTGAACTGCATCCCCGTGTTCATTGCTAAAGACCCCAACGGTTACTGGCCCGACCGGTTCCGGAAGGCCGGCGTGCCCATCATCGGCGACGACATCAAGAGCCAGGTTGGCGCCACCATCGTGCATCGCGTGCTGACCCGGTTGTTCGAAGACCGCGGTGTGCACTTGGATCGCACCTATCAGTTGAACTTCGGCGGCAACACCGACTTCCTGAACATGCTGGAGCGCGAGCGGCTGCTCTCCAAGAAGATTTCTAAGACTAACGCCGTCACCAGCCAGCTCGACTTCGAACTGCCGGCGCGCGACGTGCATGTTGGCCCCAGCGACTACGTGCCGTGGCTCGACGACCGCAAGTGGTGCTACATTCGTATGGAGGGCACGTCTTTCGGTGATGTGCCGCTGAACATCGAGCTCAAGCTGGAGGTGTGGGACAGCCCCAACTCCGCCGGCGTGGTCATCGACGCGGTACGATGCGCGAAGCTGGCCATGGACCGTGGCATTTCGGGCCCGCTGCTGGAGCCGTCCTCCTACTTCATGAAGAGCCCGCCGGAGCAATACACCGATGACGTTGCTCGCAACAAGGTCGAGGCGTTCATCGCAGGCGCTTAAGGGGTTCTTGCTGTACGCGCTTATTAGGGCCGCTGCGTGGTTGGCGCAGCGGCTCCCGCTTTCGTGGAATTATGCCATCGGCGACTTCTCAGCAGACGTCGTCTTCTTGGTGTGGCAGCGCGGCCGCCGTAACATGATCGACAACATGCGGCATGTGCTGGGACCCGCGGCGGCAGGAGCCGAGCTGCGCCGCACTGCCCGCCGCGCACTGCGCAACTATCTGCGGTATCTGGCCGACTTTCTGCGCAGTCCGCTGTTCACGCCCGAGAGTGAGATTCGCAGGCTGCAGTTCGACGACTGGTACCGCTTCGCCAAAGCAAAGGCCGCGGGCAAAGGCACCGTCTTCGTGGGCCTGCACATGGGTAACTGGGACTTGGGCGGGGCACTCCTCGCACGCAACGGGTACCCGATGCACGTCATCATGGAGACCTTCGCCAATGGCCGCCTCAATACCTGGGTGCGCGCCACCCGAGAGCGCCTGGGCATGGTGACGATACCGGTGGAGGAGGCGGCCAGGGGTGCGCTGCGGGCATTGCGCCAGAACGAGGGCGTGGCCATCCTCATGGATCGTCCCCTGCAACCCGGCGAAGGCGGCGTCGAGATCGAGTTCTGTGGCGCGCGGACGACGATCCCTGCTGGGGCTGCCACCATCTCGCTCCGAACTGGCGCGCCTATCGTCACCTGCGCCATGGTACGGTTGGCTGACAACACGTTTCGGGGCATGGTGTTGGGCCCATACTTCCCGACCAATACCGGAGACATGCGCACCGACATCCAGACGTTGACCCAGCGGGTCATGGACGACTTTGACCACTGGGTGCACCAATACCCCGACCAGTGGTATATGTTCCGCCGCATGTGGTACGCCGGCAGCGTCTAACGCGTACGCCAAGGGGCCCTTGGCCGCTTCGAGGCCAAGGTGGTACCATTCCCGTCGCCCCATCCGTTCGTGGAGATGTCCATGCGCATTGATGTTCATACGCACTACATTCCCCAGGCCTTCTGGCAGAGCATTGCCGCCAGCGGGGCCTGGTATGGCGCCACCGTAAGCCAGGCGAACGGCCGCGAGTTCGTGACCTCGGGCCCGCGGCGCGCCGGCCCCGTTACGGCCGAGTGGCGCTTCACGGCCGAAGAGCGCATCAAGCAGATGGACGAGCTGGGCATCGACATGCACGTCGTGTCTACCGGGCCCATGTTCTTCAACTACCACCTGCCGGTCCCCGAAGCCCAGGGCACCTGTCGCATCATCAATGAAGAGATCGCGGCCTTGGTCAGGTTTGCGCCCGCTCGTTTCGTCGGCCTAGCGGCGCTGCCCGCGCAGGATGGCGTGGCCGCCGCCGAGGAATTGCACTACGCCATGACGGCTCTGGGGCTGAAGGGCGCCGAGCTGAACTGCAACGTGATGGGCAAGAACTGGGATGACCCTACGCTGCTACCGATCTTCGAGACTGCCGAGCGGTTGGGCGCCTTCCTGTTCTTTCACCCCAACGACCCTCCGGGCGGCGATCGGCTGGCCAAGTACTACCTTGGGAACCTGGTGGGCTTCCCCGTCGATACCACGATAGCCGTGGCATCGGTGATCATGGGCGGCGTGCTCGACCGCTTCTCCAAACTCAAGCTATGCTTCGCCCATGGCGGCGGCTATGCCTGTTGGGCCGCCGGCCGCTGGGACCACGGTTACACGGTGCGGCCTGAACCCAAAGTGAACATTCAGCGCCTGCCAAGCACCTATCTGCGCGGCCTGTTCTACGACACCCTGGTGCATAACCACGACACCCTGCGCTTCTTGGCAGATATCGTGACGCCAGATAATATCTTCTTGGCGAGCGACTGGCCCTTCGACATGGGACCGGCGAACCCGGCCGAGTGGTTCCTAGCGGGCGCCGGCTTCTCACCCGCGGAGCAGGCGAAGATTCTGGGCGATAACGCGCAACGGGTGCTGGAGATTCCCGCCAGATGACTGTCACCAAGACCGCCAAGGAAGAACTGAAGCGGATGCTTGAAGCCCGAGAGATGCCCGAGGGCCGGTACTTCCGCTTGGCCACACCGCCGGTATGGACACTTGAGGGTGATTTCGGCATAGTGCTCGATGAGGACCGCGCCGGCGACCTGCAGGTGGAACACGAGGGCACCGTGGTGTTGCTGGTAGACCCAGACTTAGCCCGTCAGTTGATGGATGGTACGTTCGATTTCGTGAGTACGCCACAGGGTATGAGATTCAAGCTAGATGTGAGGCAAGGGTAATGGGACGATTAGCAGTGTGCTCAGTGCGATTCGCAGGGCAAGCGTCTGAGGGCAGGGCCTTGCTGGAATCGAAAGAACTGGTGTTTCGCGGTGACTTCCGGCTGACGATCCCGCTCGCCACCATCACCTCCGTACACGCCGAGGCAGGCGTGCTCACCGTTGCCTTCAGCGGCGAGACCGCAGAGTTCGACGTTGGTAAGGCTGCCCTTAAGTGGGTCGAGGCCATTCTGCACCCGCCCACGCTGTTGCAGAAGCTTGGCCTGAAGCCAGGCGTGACCTGCGCCGTCGCAGGGGCCATCCCCGACGATCTGCTGGCGGACCTGCCGCCGCAAGTGGAAGGCGATGCCCTCGTGGACCTGCTGTTCTTCGGGGCGACCGCCGTTGCCGACCTCAAGCAGCTGCCGGCGCTCATGCAGCGCGTCACCGGCGGGGGGGCGATTTGGGTCGTGTACCCCAAGAAGGTGCAGGTTATCCGCGAACTCGACGTGCTGGAGGCGGGGCGCACCGAAGGCTTGGTCGACACCAAAGTCGTGTCGGTCTCGAACACTCACGCCGGCCTGCGCTTCTCTCGCCGCCGGGGTACGTAACTAGGCGCCTCTTAGTACACCTAACCTAGACTGCGATCATGGCCGCCGAGCCTTTGCTCTACACTATTGGCCACTCGGCCCACCCGGCGGAGCGGTTCTTGATGTTGCTCTTGCAGCACGGCATCAAGACGTTGGTCGACGTGCGGACGCTTCCTTACTCGCACTATCACCCACAGTTTCGCCGCGCCTCGCTTGAGGATCTAATCCCGGCGATCGGCATACATTATGTTTACTTAGGCAAGGAACTGGGAGGTCGGCCCACCGGCGCCCACCTGATGACAGCCGACGGCCGGCCCGACTATCGACGCATGGCGCTGCTGCCCGCATTCAAGGACGCGCTGGAGCAGGTGCTGACGCTGGCCACGGCCGCCCCGATCCCGCACCTCATGTGCTCCGAGCAGGACCCGCTAAAGTGTCACCGGTGCAACCTCATCGCTCATGAGGTGCGGGATCGGGGCGTTCGAGTACTGCACATCCGCAAGTACGGCGGCGCCGAAGAGGAGCGCTGGGACCAGCCGCAGCAACTGCCGCTGCTTGCCGATCAGCCGGTAACCGTGCGCGGCAATCGCGCTCGGTAGCGCTGGTGTAAGGGCTCAGAGTTGATGAGGCAGGTGATG
>SHYE01000022.1 GCA_009692935.1 Dehalococcoidia bacterium
CTGGCACGTGTTCGAGATGCCGCTGCTTGGCTACGGCGGGTACATTCCCTTCGCCTGGAGCGTTTACCAAGCCGTAGCGCTGACCGTGGGCGTGACGGGGCTTTCGGGTGTTCATCAGCGGGAGGCCGCACCGCAGGCCGCCTCACGCGCCGACGATACGCTGGCTACCGCTTAAGCTTGGTGGCGTCCGCCAACCCTGTGCGATGGGCTCTTCGTTCGAAACACGCTTGAGGTAATGCCGTGCCGGAACTGCCGGAAGTCGAAACCACCGTTCGTGACCTCAGGCCCCATGTGGAGGGCAGGGCCTTCGCTGCGGTGCATGTGGAAATCCCACGGATGGTGCACGCTCCCGCGCCCGCCGAGTTCGTCCGGGCGCTGCCGGGCCGCTCGATCACCATGCTGCAACGGCACGGGAAGTTCATCATCTTTCAGCTGGACCACGGTGCCTTGGTTGCGCATCTGATGATGGGCGGCGGCTTCCTCTGGAAACAGCCCGGCGATGAACCCACCACCTACACGCGCCTGACCTTTGGGCTAGACGATGGCACCGAACTGCGCTTCGTCAACCCCCGCACGCTGGGTGGCGTTTGGTTGGTCGACGAGCCCGGTACCGTGGTGGGACATCTGGGGCCCGACGCGTTGGACGCGGCCTTCACGCTGGCGTACTTTGCGGGCAAGCTGTCGGGCCGGAGCGCGCCAATAAAGCCGCTGCTGCTTGACCAAGGCCTGGTGGCGGGCGTGGGGAACATCTACTGCGACGAAGCGCTCTGGCTCGCCGGCCTCCGGCCCGAGCGCAAAGCCGGTAGCCTGACGTCGGAGGAGGTTGGCCGGCTTCACGCGGCGGTGCTGGAGGCGCTGCAGAAGGGCGTTCGGCTCCGCGGCACCAGCTTCGACACCTACGTCAACCCCGGTGGTGATAAGGGCGAACACCAAGATCAAACGAACGTGTTTCGTCGGGAAGGGAAGCCTTGCCCGCGCTGTGGAGCCATCGTCCAGAAGATCTGGTTCCGGGGGCGCGGCACCCATTTCTGCCCGAACCCCGCCTGCCAGGCATAGCGGCATGCCAGAAATCTCGCGCTTCTTCGGCATAGTTATGGGTATGAAAATAGACCTGCCGGCGCTGTCGCGACTCCCAGACCCGCTCACCCTGAGGCCCTCGAAGGGCGAACGGAGAACCAGCTGGCAGGAACGCGGTAGCTCGCTCGTGCTTCGAGAGCCTCAGCATGAGCGGACCGCGACGTCGTCTATTTTAATGCCCGGTGGTGCCCATGACCAGGGGCATGTCTGATTGCTATGTACTAATGGACTATGACCGCTTATGTGCGGGGGGACTCCCTACGAGAAGGGGTGATTCTTCCCGCCCGCCCACCCATGGAACTCTAGGAACTGGGGGGACACCCCCCAGACCCCCTGCCAGAGGGGCGGCAGCCCCTCTGGACTCCCCGCTACTATCCGTCCGCGGGTTTCTCCACCATCAGGATAGGTGTCATTCGCCACTAGCCGGATCACAATCCATCCCACTTCATACGACTTACGGTGCTTGCGAGTCACTGTGGAGATCGGCTCGTGGACGCATGCGGTAAACATCAAGGCCGTCAAGTAGGGCGACGCCTGTCATGCCGACGCAAGGAGGCATCCCTTAGCCTACTGAACGCGGCGAGGGTCAGGGTACAGGAAGCAACGTGACGAGAAGGGGCAGGCCGCATGGTCCGCCCCTTCCGTTGCCCGCAGGCGGGCTGCCTACCGCTTCTGCATGATGAGCGCCAGCAGCGTATTGAACGAGGAGATGGCTAGGATGGTCATGCCCGCCTGGGCCGGCACCTGACCCGAACGGCTGGCGAGGAACGCCGCCACCGTGTCGGACGCATGAATGATGGGCGCTTGCTTCACTGCTCGCTGCCGCACCTCGGCCTTGGGCCACAGCAGCTCCAGCGCTACCAGGATGGTGCGGATGCCGAACATCCGGAACGCGTACACCGCCGCCGGGTTCTGCGTTGCGTCGCTACCCAAGTTGCCGATAAAGATGCGGGGGGCGAACAGCGCGATGCTGCCGTTCACCAGCCGAATGCCTGCCAACAGCAAGCGTGCTACCGTTTTCATGACTCCCTCGATTCAGCACAGATCACCACTGACATTACAGATGATACGTTGCGATACGTTCATGAACGTCCTGATACACTGTAATGCCAGCCGTCTGCAGGTCACTCAGGAAGGCTGAACGTTGCTGGACTTCGCGTTCAAAGGTCGCTACCTCGGCGCCACCCCACGCCGCGAGTTGCTGCCACGTCTCGGGGGATGAGAAGCGGTGCCAAAGGTCATCACGGGGGTTCCAAGCGACTAAGCCCTTGACGCCCAGGCCCGCTGGGCCGCGAGGATTCGGGTACGCCCAGCTTACTCCGGTGACGCGTCGTTCCTGAATCTCCTCGATCATGTTCTGGGTCAGGATAATCTGCAGCGCCGAAGCCACCGTTGAGGGGTGCAGGCTCACCGGGGGCTGCACCAGTTGCGTCAGCACGTCCTCCACGCCGTTGCCGTGCATAGTGCCGGCGAAACTGAACCCCTTGGCTCGCAGCTCGAACACCTGGGCGGCGGACCTTCCCCACAGGTAGGCCGGGGTGTGGTCGCTGAATTCGGGCACCAGCACCGTGGTCCGTTCCGGCGTGGCCTCCCGTACGAACGCGAAGTCTTCGGTGCGGCCGCGGGCCACCGTCAATGCGGTGCCGGCGGGATAGAAGCTGCTGAGCGCCACCATGGTGGTGGTCTTGCCGGCGCCAGAGTAGTAGCCGGCCACTGCCAGCAGGCTGGCTCGGCGGGCCAGCAGCGCCCACAGCAGGCCGGCCACCGCGGCGTCGAGCACGTGCTGGTTCAGCAGATCCACCACCGAGATGGTGGGTTCAACCGGCTGTTGGCTATTCATACCCCACAAATAGGCAGGGAACTGCACCCGAGTCACCGAATGTTTCGCTTCTTCTGGCCCAGATAGTCCACCAGCACGTACTCGCCCAGCTTCTCCGGCGCGCTGTAGAACACCCGTCCGCCGTTCAGTTTAGCCATCTGGCTTACGAACTCCATCAAGTAGTAGCCCTGCTCTAACATGAAGGTATTGATGACGATACCCTCGCGGGTGCAGCGCTCCACTTCCCGCAGCGTCTCGCGAATGGTGCGATGGGTGGGCGGGTAGGCGAAGTAGGCGTAGCCGCGCTCCAAGTGCGCGGTCGGCTCGCCGTCGGTCACCATGATCACCTGTTTGGTGCCGCCCTTCTGCCGCCCCAGGAACTGCCGGGCCAGCATCAGCGCGTGGTGCATGTTGGTGCCCGAGGACTCGTAGCTCCAGGTGACCTTCGCCAGCTCATCGCGCTTAATCTCGGTGGCATAGGCCGAGAACCCGATGACGCTCATCTGGTCACGCGGGAACTGATTCTGGATCAGGCTCTGCAGCGCCAGTGCGACCTTTTTGGCGGCCAACCACCGCCCGGTGTAGCCCATCGATCGGCTTTGGTCTAGCAGCAGTACGGTAGAGCACTGGGTCTGGTGCTCGGTGCGGTAGACCTCGAAATCGTCGGGCGTGAGGTGAATCGGTACGCCGGCTCCCTGCCGTTCGATGGCATTGCGCACGGTGCGCTCCAGGTCTAGCAGGAAGGGATCGCCAAACTCGTACCGCTTGGCCTCATCAGAGCGATCGCCCGAGGAGCCCCGGCGCTCCATCGCATGGTTGCCAACGCGGTCTTTCTTCAGCTTGTCGAAGACCTCGCGCAGGGCCTTTTGCCCGATCTTGCGCAGCGCCCTGGGCGTGATTTCCAGCCGCTCACCGTTGCGTTGCACGTAGCCGGCATCCTCCAGCTTCTTGGCAAGGTCGCGCAGGTTTTCGAGTTGCTTCGCCTCTTCCTCGCCCAGCAACTCGCGCACTTCCTGCACGGTCGATTCTGGGATCTCCGGCGCCATCTGGGCGGCTCGCAAGTCCTGCTCCAGCGATTCCATACGGGCCATCTCGTCCATCAGCTTCATGGCCTCTTGCATGGTCAGCGACTCGTCGCCGCGGAAGGGGTAGTCCATGCGCTGGTCGCTGGGGTACATGTCGGACAGATGTTGGGCCAGCTCCTGCATCTCGCCTTGCATCCCCATCTCATCGTACAGCGACTCCATGAGGTCTTGCATCTGCCGCCGTTGGTCGGGCGAAAGCGACTGCATGAGCGACTGCATCTGCTGGTTGCGGTCGTTCAACTGATCCAGCAGCTCTTCCATGGACTGCGGCGGGTTATCGCCGAAGTTCTGGCCCCACTTTTCCATGAACTGCTGGAAGTCGGGCTGGCCGCCCTTCTGCATCTCCCGCAGCATCTGGTTCAGGTCTTGCAGCATTTGCCGCATACCCTGCATCTGCTCGGGAGACATCCCCTGCATGCCCTGCATGTTCTGCATCATGCTCTGCATCATGTTCTGGGCCATCTGCTGCTTGAGCTGGTCCATCAACTCGTCGTACTTCTGCTTGGCCTCGGGGTCCCAGAAGTCGTAGTCTTGCAGGCCCTTCAGCGCCTGTCCCAGGTCTTTGGGAAGCTGCTCCAAGCGGTCGCGCTTGGCCTGAGCCGACCGCTCCAGGTACTCCAGCAGCCGCTGCGCCTGCTCGGGGTCGATGTCGTCATCCTGGCCCTGCTGGCCCGGCGACCGCTGGCCGGCCTGCGGGCTGCCGGGCCACTGCTGCGACGGCGAGGGCTGCTGCTGGTTCGCGGGGTCGGTCGACGGGTCGCCGGCCGATGGCTCTTGCGAGTCGCGATCACCGGCGTCGGCGCGCTGACGGGCGTCTTCCACCCGCCGTTCGATGCCCTCGCGCTCCAGCCGCAAGATCTCGTCGAGCGCTTCCTGGAACTTGTCCATGAAGGAGCCGAGGTCGTACTGGTCGAGGCGTTGCTGGCGGCGTTCGCGCAGGCGCTGCATCATCTGCTGCAGGCCCATTTGATTCTGGTCGCGCATGCCGCGTTGCATGAGGCGGCGCAGAGCCTGGCGGGGGTCGCCCCGCTCCAGCAGGTCTTCGGAGATGGCGTCGAGGATGTCCTCGGCGGTGACCTCCACCTCCTGGGTGCCGTCCCAGATCGAGTACTTGTAGGAAGAAACCATCGTGGGCCCCCCGTGTCTCCCATGCGAGCGGGCTAGGCTCAGCCTCCGCGAGGCGCCCGGCCATGGCCAGGAAACGTAAGCGTAGTATAGCGTACCGACGTTCGGCGGTCTGGCGGTGCCTCCATACGTAAGAGCTCAGAGTTGATGAGGCAGGTGAAGTCTCACCTACCGAAACCACCCGGCCGGAGTACCAGTCCCGGTTTGTCCGGCGGGTGTTTGAGGGCGGCAGCCCTCATAAAACAGACGAGGGCGGGTGGGAGGGAACCCTCCAGGCTCATCCGAAGGCCGCGGGCGGGGGAGGGCGTTGGCACGCAGTCCCCGCAAGACTGAACTCTTACCTCCATACCCATACGCTGTGTTTGACCCGAGGCGGCGGGGGTGCTAGGCTCCGGCACACTGCAACTCGGCACGCATCTACTGCAGCCGGGGTACGCAAACCCACTCGCGGAGGAACATCCCATGGCAGAGCTGCCACGACTGAATGGCATCATCAAACAACTGGAGGAGGGCAAGGTCGCGTTCATCGGGTCAGCCGGCGCCGACCCGAGCGCGCTCATCGGTTCGGCATTCGACGGCGCGCTGTTCGAGATGGAGCACGGGCCGTACGACATCAACCGCCTGCAGGACGGCATGCAGTACATGCTGGACCGCCGGCAGATCGCCATGAGCGGCAGCGTGGCGCCCGCCATCACGCCTATCGTACGCGTGCCCCCGAACTCGGGCGAGGCCAACTGGATCGCCAAGCAGGTGCTGGACATCGGCGTCTACGGCATCATCTGGCCGCATATCGACACGGTGGAGGACGCCCGTAGCGCCGTGGCCGCGATGCGCTACCCCAAGCGCGAGGGTCACCCCAAGCGCGAGCCCTTCGGCCTGCGCGGCGACTCGCCGGGTACCGCAGCCCGCTACTGGGGCGTGACCGGCAACGAGTACTATGCCCGCGCCGACGTGTGGCCGCTGGACCCACAGGGCGAACTGCTCTGCGCGCTGATGATCGAGAGCACCACGGCCATCAAGAACTTGCCCAAGATGCTGGAGCAAGTGCCCGGCATCAGCGTCATCATCACCGGCGAGGGCGACCTCTCGCAGGAGCTGGGGGTGCCCCGGCAGTACGACCACCCCGAGGTGCTGGTCGGCGTGCGCGAGATTCTGGACATTTGCAAGGCACACAACGTACCCAACGGCTTTTGGCACACCAACAACGACAACATCGAGAAGCTGATTGCCGACGGCTATCGTTACCTAATGGCCGGCCCGGGGCGCAGCTACGGCGTGCTACAGAAGGGGCGGGCGGCCGCGGGGCGGTAAGGCAGATCGCATGCCCCGCCGGTGCCGAGTCCTGGTTGTCGAGTGCGGTCGACTCGACTCGGATTCGGGCCCGGAGGGGATCTTACTGCAGTTCCACCACGTTGTTCCTAACGTCCCCACGAGACGGAAGCGTGAAAGCACGTCACGGCCCATAGAGAGACACCACGTTGGGTGAGCGGTTCGGGAGACCGATGAGGAGGGCAGGAACGGCTTCCAGCACAGTTTTCTGGTCGGCGCCCAGGAAGACTAGCCCGGCCGGTTCGCGAGCGTACTGGGACTGGCCGCCGATTCCGCCTAGGCTAGTTACGTCCGCCAGTTGCGACGGGTCTATCCCAAGCCTGGAGGAATCGGGCAGGTGGATGCAGGTGCGGTCGGCTCCGGTGTCAATCAAAAAGGTGACCTGCCCGCGCAGGTCAAGCGCGGCAGGTACAGCAGCGCCCCGACCATCGGCCAGGGCGGAGCGGCGCTTCTTGGGGCCAGCCAACCTGGGATCACCGAAGCAGGGCGTCTTGCTCTGGGTCGAGGTAAGCGAAAATCGCCAGTGTGGGTTCAACCCCACGCGCCTGGAGTAGCCGGTGTAGGTCCTCGGCGGTCGGAGCCGGGCCGACGATTTCGGAATCGGTGGCCGCTACCCATTGGCGAGGAAACCGTGCAGTGAGTTGAGCGCGTTCCTGCTCTAGGTGGTTCATCTCTTGGGAGGCCTGCTGGCCCAGCTTGGCCAACGCCCGAGCAGACAGGCTCCTAAGGGCGTTCCTCTTGGTGACCTTAGGCGTTGGCAACGAATACCTCCGTTCCCACATCAAATCGGCGTTCGACTTCTGGCATAATCGTAAGCTTCGGGCAGAGTAGGGTCAACGCTCCTACAGTCCCGTCTCTATAGCCCCAGACAGACACCCATCCCGTCAATCAGCAACCTGTGTTTAGTTGACATCCGGCACCGGCAGCGATAGCGTGGCGCACAAGAACACCTTCACCCGTAAAGGAGCTTTCGATGCTAACCCGAGACGATAACGAGCTGTTGAGCCGGGTGGGCCCCGGTACCCCCACCGGCCAGATGCTGCGCCAGTACTGGCTGCCGTGCCTGCCTTCGGCCGACCTGCCAGACGCCGACGGCGCGCCTGCCCGGGTGCGGCTGCTGGGCGAGGATCTGATCGCCTGGCGCCAGACCGATGACAGCGTGGGCCTGATGCAGAACTCGTGCCCGCACCGCGGGGCCAGCCTGTTCTTCGGCCGCAACGAGGAGAACGGTCTGCGCTGTGTGTACCACGGCTGGAAGTTCGACACCGAGGGCAACTGTGTCGACATGCCGAACGAGCCGGCCGAGAGCAACTTCAAGCACAAGATCAAGGCCACCGCCTACCAGACCCGCGAGCGCAGTGGCGTGATTTGGGCGTACATGGGCCCGCTGGCCAACCCGCCCGAGCTGCCGTACCTAGAGTGGAACCTGGTGCCCACCGAGCAGGTGCAGATCTCGGTCCGGCTGCAGGAATGCAACTGGGTGCAGGCGGTGGAGGGCGGCATCGATAGCAGCCACGTGGGCTTTCTGCACAAGTGGTTCGGCGACGAGCGCAACGAGCGTGGCGTAAGCAATATGTACCGCGCCACCGACCTGCAACCGCGCTTCGAGGTGGCCGATACCGACTACGGCGTGCTGATTGGCGCGCGCCGCGAGGCCGGCGATGAAGGCTACTACTGGCGCATCACCCAGTTTCTGCTGCCCTTCTACAGCATGATCCCGCCACAGGGCGTGAACCCGGCCATCGGCGGCCATGCCTGGGTGCCCATGGATGACGAGACCACGGCGACCTGGACCGTCGGCTGGCACCCTACCGACGCCATCAACGCCACCAACCGCAATCAAAACCTGAGCCAGACCATGAGGTTAGTGGAGCAGTACGGCCTGGACCCGAATGTGGCCGGCGTGCTGCCCGCCACCACCCAACCCGGCGGTAAGTGGCGGCCGGTGGCCAACCCCCGTAACGACTACATGCTGAACCAGCAGGTTCAGCGGGAGAAGCTGTTTTGCGGCATTGTGGTGGGCCGCACGCAAGACCAAGCCATGCAGGAGAGCATGGGGCCCATCTACGACCGCACCAAAGAGCATCTGGGCGCGAGCGACACCGCCATCATCCGGGTACGGCGCCGCTGGATAAACTCAGCGATCGCGCTACGCGACCAGGGGACGCCCCCTCCCGGTGCGCTGGAACCGCAGGCCTACCACGTGCGGTCGGTCTCGCAGGTCATGAAGCGCGATGTGGTGTGGGCCGAGGAGGCGCGTCGATTGATGGGGGTGCAGCCGGGGAAGCCCATCTACGCCGTCTAGCGGCGAGGAGTAAGAAGCAGAGGGGGCGCTCCCGGCGGAGCGCCCCCTCTGCTTCTGCACACTCTTGCCTGGCCGTGACGGCTCCTTCAGAGGTTCCGGCTATAGCACGCCCGCACGCTCGGGTTGTACCCGCAACGAGACACCTATGGAACACCCCGCATCACCGATCCCCTCTCTCGCCAGCGGAGAGGGGATCGGACGGCGGTTCCGCACCTGGCCGGTAATCAGTCGCGGTACGAAGGGTCCTCGCGGTCGAGCAGGCGGACCAGGCCCGGCCACGCCCGGTGCTCGCCGCGCACGCGTGCGGGGTCGGCGCCGTGCCGGGTGTCTGCCGGCGTCATGATGATGGACTGGCCGGTGGATTGCGCCAGCACCTGGAACTCACACGCCTTCTCCAGGTAGAAGGCCGCCATGAACGCGTGCCCCACCGTCTTGCCCAGGGTGATGGAGCCGTGCCCTCGCATCAGCATGAACCACTGATCGCCCATATCGGCAGCGAGGCGGGCGCATTCGGCCGGGTCGCTGGCGGCCTGGCCGTACACGTGGTAGGCGGTGCGGCCCCAGAACTGCAGCGAGGCCTGCGACATCGGCAGCAGTCCGCACTCGAGCGAGGCGATGGCCGTGGAGTATGGCGCGTGGCTGTGGAACACGCAGTCGATGTCGGGCCGGGCGTTCTGCAGCGTGCCGTGAATGGCGACCCCAGCCGCGTTCACGCCCCATTCGCTCGGCTCGGCCATCTCGCCCGATAGGTCCATCTTCACCAGGCTTGATGCGGTGACCTCGCCGAACAGCATGCCGTATGGGTTCAGCAGGTAGTGGGTGGTGCCGGGGATGCGCAGCGAGATGTGAGTATTGATCATCTCGGCCAGGCCGAACTTGTCGGCCAGACGGTAGCCCGCTGCAAGCTGAATGCGCAGCGAGCGCTCATCGACGGCAGGTTCGGCAGCGGCAGTAACGGGAGACGTGACCATGGCAATCCTCCTGCGACGGGTGTGTTGGCGTCAGCCTACGCCGAACGCCGGGTTGGCGGCGGTTAGCGCACGGCTACGGCACGTTGGCCTTCAGAAAGGCGCGGACCTGCGCCGCGGCCTTCTCCTTCAGCTCCGGCGTCTCCTTCCAAGGATAGACGGTGACCTGGGCCTTGGGCGCCAGCTTGAAGACCTCCATGGCGATAAGGTAAGGGTGGGCCGGTACCTCATCGGGCATCACCAGCATGGGCGTCTGGCAACCGCCCACGAAGTCGCGCGACACGCTGTACACAAAGTCGGCGTTGGGGGTGTAGAGATCATGCAGGTACTGGTCGATCTGCGCCTGGGTGATGTCGGGCCGGCCGGCCAGCAGCTCGGGTGCCCACACATTCTGACCCGAGCGCAGCATCACGTCGGGGTCTTCAGGACGGCTGCCCACCGGCTGGCACAGCACGCCGGCCACCATCCGGCTGGGGGCGCGCTCCATCAGCTTGAGGACGAAGGGCCCGCCGATGCAGCAGCCGATCATCATGAACTTGTCCACACCTAGGTGGTCCAACACCGCAAGCTGGTCGTCGGCGAAGGCGCCCCAGGGGTCGGAGCTAGGAATGGGGCCGGTGGACTCACCCTGGAGCGCGTTCCGCTGGTCCAGCGTGATCACGTGGAACTCGTCCTTCAGAACGTCGAACCAGTTGACCACCGCGGTCTGCCAGTTGCTGAGGCGTGAGTTCAGCCCGCCGCCGGGCGTGACCAGCAGCGGGAAGCCACTGCCCGCCTCCTCGTAACGAATGCGGACGTCCCCTTTTTGCACATATGACATGGAGCTTCTCCCTGTTGTTCGGCGTTTGCACAGGTACTTTAGCCGATTCCGGCGCGCTTAGCACCACAGTGCTGATGGTACTACGGGCGGCGGCTCATCGGGTTGCGTGAGGGAGCGTTCGGCTTCGCAAGCCGGAAGGTTTTGGGTTGGTCAGCCTTCGGAGAGGCGCCCCCCCCCCGCCCAGCCCGTAACTCCTGGGAATGGGGGACACCCCCAAAACCTCCGGCAGGAAGGGCGTGCGCACCATCCCCATGTATCTCCGCAGGCTGGTCACCGCTCTCGCCTTGGAATACGTACTGGACTCGATATACCCGGTGCTGGCGATCGATTTGACCATGCCGGGCGCCGTGCCATAATGACCGCACTTAGTGCGACCGGAGGCTGCAATGTACGAGGGCATGCTGGCAGAGACGATACGTTACCAGGGGCACGGCGGCGACACTATCGAGGCGTACTACGCGCGGCCGCTGGGCGCGGGGCCGTGGCCGGGTGTGGTGGTGATTCACCACGGCCTGGGTTGGGATGAATGGACCCGCGAAGTTGTTGAGAAACTGGCCCGCCACGGCTACGCGACCATCGCGCCCAGCCTCTGGTATCGCGAGGCGCCCAATGCATCGCCCGACGATGCGGCGGCCGTGATGCGCGCGCAGGGCGGTGAGCCCGACGACCGCTGCATCGGCGATGTCGCGACCGCAATGCACTATCTGAAGGCGCAGCCGTACAGCAACCAGAAGGTGGGGGTCATCGGCTTCTGCTCGGGCGGCCGCCAGACCTATCTGGTGGCTTGCCGCATTCCCGAACTCAATGCGGCGGTGGACTGCTGGGGCGGCAACGTGGCGGTGGGGCCCGATAAGCTAACCGAGCGGCAGCCAATGGCGCCGTTCGACATGACCGCCGACCTCGCTTGCCCGCTCCTGGGCCTGTTCGGCAACGAGGATCCCAACCCCGATGCCGATGAGGTGAACCGCACCGAGGCGGCGCTGAAACAGCACGGCAAGACCTACGAGTTCCACCGCTACGACGGTGCCGGCCACGCCTTCTTCGCTACTCACCGGCCCGCCTACCGGGTGCAGCAGGCGCTGGACGCCTGGGAGCGCATCTTCACCTGGTACGGCAAATACCTGCGCTAGTACATCCGCTTGCGGAAATGGCGCTGCTCCCGTGGGGGGCGCGCTTTAGGAGAGGCGGACGTGACGTAGTCGAAGCTCTCGCTGACGAGGGCGAGCAGCGCGTCCGTGCCGGTGGCATCCCAGCGACCGCTTGGCACGGCCACCCACTCGCCGAAGCTGGCGCCCGGCTGCACCGAGAATGGGCCCGCGGTGCCGGCATCGATCAGCGCTTGCCGGCGTTCGTGTGGCAGCTTGAGCAGCAGGCCAGCCGCGCCGAGTGCCGCGAACACCTTGCCCCGCACCAAGAACGCCTGCATGCCGAACATCGGCCGGGCGTCGATGCGGCCCGGGCCACGCGCGCCCTCAGCGGCGGGTACCGGCAACTGCTGGATCGCGCTTTCGAGCTGGGCTTGGAGGTCGAGGGCGGTCATGTCTGGAGCATACGCTGGGAGCCGAGCGCTGGGAAGATGGTCGGACGGAGGTTGTGGAGCGCGCTGGCTCGTTGCCCTTCGCGTTTTGGCTTGGTGAGCCTTCGGGGAGGCGCGTCTTTCCCGCCCGACCACCAGCGTTAGTTCTTAGGGATGGGGGACACCCCCACACTCCCGGCAGGAAGGGGATTCCCCTTCCTGCACCATCCCCTTCGGCACCCTTGGTGGATAGCCTTTCACTGCGTTCTACGGCGAGTTCATAACGATCGAGGGCCGCCCCATGGCTACCCCAGCGCGCCCGGCAAGCCAAGCAGCATCATGAGCGTGAAGGCGATGACCGTTGCGAGTTGCAGTACGCCGAATCCGGCTGCCACGGCGATCCGGTGGGCCTGCCGGGCTTGAACGCGGCGCATGACCGCCGGGCGGACGACGCCGCTGCGCGTGCGCCCGGCGCGGTTGGGGCGTGCGATGAAATAGGCTGAGCGGTGACTCTGAGTTACAAGCGCCATGAGTCGGTCTCCTTGGGGTTTCGGTGATTTAGCCGGCTGCCGCCGCGACCCGACGGGCCCTGGGGACGGTTGGGACCCCAGCGTCGTCCCACAGCGCTCACTCGCGATGTCGGGATGCGGCGGTGACGTACGGGCTGGGCGCAACCGGCTCCAGCGGGTCGGCGCCCGCGTCGCCGCGTCGCGCTGCTTCCAGCGGACGATCCGCCTCGCCGATGTACTCGGCGGCCGAGACGACGTTGCCGGTGGCAAAGAGGTCCTCATGCAGCCGCCGGAAGTTCCGGTCACGGGCGGCATAGTGGTCCAGAATCACCTGGCAGCCGGTGTACTTGATCAGAGTTCGGAGATTCTGCTTGGCCGCCCGCAGGTCTGCATAGCTGAAAGTGTCGGCCTCGTTTTCGTCCCGGTAGTACAGCTTGTAGGTGGGGGCGCCGCTCAGGTACAGCACATCGGGCCGCTGTTGCAGCAGCCAAGCGAAGGCGTTGCCGGACAGTGGTCCCTGCACGTCGGACCCGTGGATGAAGCAGCCATCCTTGGCCTTGACTACCACCGCCATCACCGACCCCGCCTTACATCCCGACTTTCCGTGCGGCAGCGGCTTTGAGAAGGTGAGCGAGGCGTCGCGCAAACCAACGGTGGTCCCGTCGACCAGGGCGAAGGAACGGCCGGTGCGTTGCAAGCGTGGGAACAGGTCCTGCGCTTGGCGGCGCTCCTGCAGGGTGACCGGAGTCTTCAGGTAGACCGCGGTGGTGGAGAGCACGTAAGGCAGCAGGTTCATATGGTCGTCGTGATAGTGCGTCACCACCACCGCGTCCACCTGGCACAAGGTTCCGACGATGCGCGAGACCGCGGCCTCTTGCGCCTGCAGCTCCTCGGCCGTGGGGGGTAGGCCGTAGCGGCTGGCGGCCAGTGTCACGCCGGGGTCAACCAGCACCCGCACGCCGCCCGTCTCCACGAGAGTGGCCATTGAACGAACGCCCATCGAGTCGGCAGCTAGGGGCGTGATCTGCATGGTCCACCTCCGCAACAACAGAATGAATGTTCTAACTGATGCCTAGAATAGAACATTCATTCTGATATGTCAATGGGATTTCAGAATGAATGTTCTATTGCTAGTCTTTCGTTCTGAGGGCAAGATTGGGCACTTGAGAGTCGCGTGCAAGAGTTCAGTGTTGAAGTCGCCATCGCCTGTGCGCTGTGGCGCCGCGGCCTTCGGATGGGCGTTGGTTCTTCCCGCCCGCCCTAAGCGTCTCGAAGTGGAGGCACTCCCACACCCTGCCTGAGGGGCCTCGCAGTCCCTCAGGACTCCCCTGCCCGGGTATGCACAACAGAGGCCGGTGGTGCTGCGTGGCTTTAGCCCGCAGGTCCCAAGGAGGACTCACCGCCAGCGAGCACTTATAGTCTGGTCCGGAACTCTGTAACGGTCTGAGGAGCCACCGATAATGGGGAAGGTGAGTTGGGGAAGCGCAAGGATGCGGGGAGACGAGCGCAGGGATGTCGCTTATCGCAGGGATGCGGGGGTCGCGCCAAAAGGGCAGCAGTGGAACGGACTCCAGCCGGCTGTCAGCCTTCGGGGCGAGGGTAAACATACCTGAAGGCAATCTAGTGATTAGCGAGCCAGCACCGGGGTGCTGGCTCGCTGCCTTGAAGCTGAATATTTTGTTAGAAAACTGGTCGCCAGACCCGTAACGGCGGACCGCACGCCGTGTTCTTCTAGATAGCAGAGCAGTTCGCTGCGTACGCAGCGAAGCGCCGAACTCCCGCAAGGGAGGCGGGGGACCGAAGTTCTTGGGGCGAATTCCGCGACCAGCGGACGAGCTTTCTCCAGCTCGAGCCCGTCACCTAACCCCGCAGGCGTTGGGAAGGCCTTGCCACTAGTGAGGCCTTGCCTCCCCCCTTAAGCTGGCCAACCGGCACCGGAGGAGCAAGGATTCGGGTAGCCGTTATTCGCTCCTTCGGAGGACACCGTGTCGTTTCCCCGGTTCCATATCCAGACGTTCCCCGCTCTGCTGGTTACCCCCGTGCAGGGGCTAACCCAGCGGCTCCACGGCGCCGCAGCGCTCGGCGCTCTGGCTGGGCTCGCGTTCGCCACCGCTGGGTTGTTGCTCAACAGCGCCATCCTGCCCGGACTCGGTTCGGTCGCACCTTCCCAGGCGCAGGTCGTCGCATCGGTATCCGGCTACATCAACCAATGGCAACCATCCGTCGACCCGCTCATTAACCTCGAGGGCGTGGGCCAGGTGAAAACGAGCAACGTCGAAGGCGTGCAGGTCGGCAGCGAACGCTACTATTACCGCATGGCCAGTTCGGCGAGCTTCGACCCGGTGAGCCGTGGCCGCGCCGAGCGCTACAAGACCATCGCTGTGCTCGACGAAGGCACTGACTGGGAAGTCGAGATCTACCAGGTTCAGCCCTAAGGTCCTATGGGACGAGCGTGCATGGCCCGGGGGCAGCCCCGGGCCTTCGTGTTGCACCGGGGCTTTAGGGTAGCCAGGGGGGTGCCGGCATCCAACCCAACTGCTGCCTGATGGCCGTTGCATCGGCCCGGCACGAGGCGGGCGCCGGGCGTTCGGGGCTACGCGGTGGGCGTGCGGCGCCGATGCCGCTGGCCAGAGCGTCGACATAGTCGCCGTACCGCACCGGCTCATCACAAACGTTGTACACGGCGCCGGCAGCGGCCCGCTCGATCGCCAGTGCGGTAGCTGCGGTCATGTCGGCAACGTGCACCGGGGCAAGGTAGTTCGACCCATCGCCGGGGACCACCTCGCGTCCCTCACGCAGCCGTTGCAGCAGCGCCTGTTGTGCGGTGTCTGGACCGACGAAGCTGCCGCCGCGCAAGATGCACCACGCCATGGCGCCGGCGTCCACGGCGCGCACCATGCCTTCCATCTCTGCGACAACGGCAGCCGTTGGCGTCGCCACGAACGGCGTCGATTCATCCAGCCAATCGTCCCCGCCGTCGACGTAGGCCATCACGATGCTCTGTTGCAGGTAGCGCGCCACGCCGGCTGCCAGCGCGGCATCAAGCAGCGCCCGGGTACACCTGTGGTCCGCAACGCCGTGTTCGCATCCCATGCGCCGGGGGCCGCGGGATTGCTCGGGATAGCGGTGGCCAGATGCAACACGGCATCGCAACTGCACATGGCGCCGGCCAGCAAAGCCTGTGGCGTCGGGGCCAGCACATCGCCCAAAACGGGTTCCACCCCCTGGGCGGCCAACGCATCCGCCTGCGAGGAGGTCCGCACCAAGGCGCGCACGCTATGACCGCGGGCTTGCAACAGGGGTACCAGGTTCCGCCCCAGCACACCGGTGGCCCCGGCAATGAACAAGCGCATGATAACCCTCCCCAACCGTGGGGCCAGTATAATGCCCCGAGACCCTGCGGTGCAGAAGCCAGACATGGGTCCGGCCCGCCACCCCAGGTCTCCGGCCGCAACTACACACTACTACGCGCTGATCCCACCGGCATCGATGGTGATCAGCTTGGATGGACCCTATGACACCGTCGCCGCTGATTCTCTCCGACACAGACTTTCTGCCGCTGGTGGGCAACGCCGCCAGCATCGTGGGCGCTATCGACGTTCTGGAGCGGGCGACCCGGCTGCTGGCCGATGGCGCGGTGCGTCAAGACGAGCTTGAGGACCGTACCACTGGCGCCGGCGGACCAGTGAACCTCATGCAGATCCGCTTTGCCGCTGCCGACGACTTGGCGGCCGGTTACCAGGTGTTCGCCGAAGACGCCTCGGGCGACGCGCCAACGTTGCCCAACGCTCGCTTCGTGACCCTGCTGCATGCACAGACCCGCCAGCTTGTTGCGGTGATGGGGTATCAGACGCTGGCGCCGCTGCGGGTCAGCGCTACCGCCGGGTTGGCGTGCCGTTATCTTGCCCCCCAAGGCGCAACCACCCTTGCCATGATCGGGTCGGGATTGCAGGCGCGCGCGCAAATCCCCGGCATTCTCGCTGAAGTACCCACCCTCAAACAGGTGTTGGTGTACAGTCCCACCGTTGCCCACCGGGAGGCGTTCGCTGCGGAGGTGTCGGCGACGCTCGGGATCGCCGTCAGCGCCGTCGATTCGGTGCAGCAGGCCGTGGCAGATGCCGACATTGTGGACGTGGCCAGCAGCGGTTACCAGCACGCCATCGAATTGGAGTGGGTGAAGCCGGGAGCCCTGGTCATGCCCATTGGCACCCGCCAGATGCCCGCCAGTGTGCTGCAGGGGCACCGGATTCTGAGCACAACCTGGGAGCATCTGCGGGCCCGCGAGCCCTATCGCACCGCCATTCGCGAGAGGCGGTTCACGCGCGAGCAGACGCTTGGCGAGCTGACGGATGTGGTGGCGGGCCGGTTGGCGCCTCGCAGCTCGCCTGAAGACACACTGGTGTTCGAGCTGGGCCGCATCAACATTTGGGACGTCGCCATCTGCCATTGGGCCTACCTATGGGCCGTGGCGGGCGGCATAGGTAGGCCGTTCAGCCTCGCGTAGTTCGGGTTTCAGACCGGCGCCCTTCGTGTCCAATACTTACAACATGCTCAAGAAGTATGCCGTTAGAATGGATTGTTATGGTATAGTTTTCGGCACCTAGTGGTCGGCCACGGGTATATGGGTGATACGCGCTGGGGTGGTGCGCGTTATCTCCAGTATGAAACGCTTCATGGTGACCCTCCCAGGAGAAGAACGTACGGCGCTCCGCAAGCTCCTCAGAGGAGGGAGCGCTGCCGCA
>SHYE01000023.1 GCA_009692935.1 Dehalococcoidia bacterium
ATGCCGATACCGTGGACTTGAGCAACTTGCAGCGACAACTGCTGCACGATACCGACGATGTGGGCAAGCCCAAGGTGCAGTCGGGCGCCGAACGCATCCACGGCTTGAACCCAGAAGTGAACGTGGTACAGCACCAGACCTGGCTCACCTCGGACAATATTTTTGAGATTCTCGAGCCTTATGACATCGTCATCAACGGGTGCGATAACTTTCCCACCCGGTACTTGGTGAATGACGCCTGCGTGTTGATGAACAAGCCCATGGTGGACGGCAGCATCCTCTTCTTCGAAGGGCAGGCCACCGTATACCTGCCCGGCAAGGGCTGCTACCGCTGCCTGTATCCGGCGCCGCCCCCTCCCGGCATGGTGCCGAGCTGCGCCGAGGGTGGCGTGTTAGGCGTACTGCCGGGTATCGTCGGCTGCATCCAGGCCATCGAGACCATCAAGCTGATCCTCGGCCTCGGCGAGTCGCTGCAGGGTAAACTGCTGTTGTTCGACGCCCTGTCGATGGACTTCCGGAAGCTGAAGATCCGGCGCGACCCAGAGTGCCCGGTATGCGGTGACAACCCCACCCAGACCGGACTCATCGACTATGAGGAGTTTTGCAACGGCATCACCTCACCGCTGGTGGCGGCGACTGCGGCGCTCGCGCACTAACACCCCTGCCCCTCTCTGGCAGGGAGCGGCAGGGGAGGGTCGAAGTCCAAACCAGACGACGACTCAAGGTTGAAACAACAAGGCACGGCAATGGGGGAGGCACCGTCCTCCCCCTGCGTCACGGAGGCGATTCATGGCGGTTGAGGTACGCGTTACCGCAGTGCTACAGCGAGTAGTGGGCGGAGTGAAGTCGATCAAGGGCTCCGGCGATACGGTGCAGGGCCTGCTGGAAAACCTGGAGAGCAGCTACCCCGGATTCAAAGAGCAGGTGCTCAACGGCGAAGGTCAGCTTCACCGGTTCGTGAACATCTACAAGAACGACGAGGACATCCGGTACCTCGGTCAGTTGAACACACCACTGGCCGATGGCGACGTGGTGTCGATTCTACCGGCACTGGCGGGCGGCAGCCGGTAACCAGCCGCCCGACGCGGCATTCAGAGGAATCCATGCGCTACGGCAACATTCTCGAGGCGATCGGCAACACTCCCTTGGTGGAGTTGCCACGCCTCACGCCCAACCCCAACGTGCACATCTACGCCAAGCTGGAGGGCAACAACCCCACCGGCAGCGTGAAGGACCGCATCGCGAAGTACATGATCGACGATGGTGAGAAGTCTGGCGCGCTGAAGCCTGGGCAAACCATTCTGGAGCCTACCAGCGGCAACACCGGGATATCGCTGGCGATGATCGGCCATTACAAGGGCTACCCCGTGAAAACGGTCATGCCCGAGAGTGTCAGCATTGAGCGGCGCCAGATACTGGAGGCGTACGGAGCGGAGGTCATCCTCTCGCCGGGCGACCTGGGCAGCAACGGTTCAATCAAGATGGCCCTGGAGATTCACGCCAAGCACCCGGAGTACTACATGCCGTACCAGTACGGCAACGAGGCCAATCCCCGCGCTCACTATGAGACCACCGCAGCCGAGATCATCCGTGATCTGCCGGAGGTCGATGTCTTTATGGCGGGGCAAGGCACCGGCGGCACCTTGATGGGCAATGGCCGCCGCCTCAAGGAGCACAACCCGAACCTGAAGCTCATCGCCGTCGTGCCGCATCCCGGCGACCTGGTGCAGGGCCTCCGCAGTCTCGACGATGGGTTCATTCCGCCGATCATGGACGTCAGCTTGCTCGACGGGAAGATTCTCGTCGCCAGCAAAGAGGCCTTCGCCATGACCGCCATCCTCATGGAGCGGGAGGGAATCTTCGCCGGGATCTCCGCAGGTTCCGTGGTCTACGGCGCCATGCGGCAAGCCCAGCGCATGGAGAGCGGCCACATCGTGTGCCTGCTGGCCGACGGCGGCTGGAAATACCTGAGCACCGGCCTGTGGAGCGATCCCTCGGTGAAGGACACCGAAGGTTTGGACAACAAAATCTGGTGGTAGCCCCGCTGGGCTAGACTCTCTTGGGAGGTTTGCGATGACCACGAAGCATGTGATTGAGGTAGACGCCAGGGGGGAAGTTTGCCCCGTCCCCCTGATGCAGTCAGTCGCAGCCATGAAGAAGGCTGACGGAGATGCGATCATCGAAGTGTTGATTGATTATGCACCGGCGCTCGACACTATCCCGACGCAATGCGCCCGCCTTGGCTGGGACCTGACAGTCGAAGAGACCGGGTCTTCGGAGTGGAAACTGACCTTGGTGAAGAAAAGCTAACCGTCCCTAGGAGCACCCTGTGCCAAGCTATCCCAATATCGATCTGCTGGTCAGCACCGACTGGCTGGCCGCAAACCTCAGCAACCCCGGCGTCAAGATCGTCGATTCCCGTGGCGCGTCCCGCTACGCGGAGGGCCACATCCCCGGTGCGGTCAATCTGCCGGTCGCACGCCTGGATGACCCGGCAAACCCCGTGCGCTCGATGCCCCACCCGGCCGAGCGCATGGCCACCGTCTTCAGCAACGCAGGCCTACAGAACGACGATACCATCGTCATCTACGACGACGGTCCAGCCCTCATGGCCTCTCGCCTGTTCTGGGTGCTCGAGCTGTACGGCCACCCAAAGGTCGGTATTCTTGACGGCGGCATCACGCGCTGGCTGGCCGAGAACCGCGAGATTTCGCGTGAGGCCATGCAGGTGACCGCCTCCGGCTACACGCCCTCGCTGCAGCGCAACCGGCTGGCCACTCGCGACGACGTGAAGGCCGCCATCCAGTCGAAGTCGGCCGCTCTGCTCGATGTTCGAAGCCCGGCCGAGTACTCGGGCGCAGAGGCCCATTCAGCCCGTGGCGGCCACATTCCCGGCGCTAAGAACGTGAACTGGGAGCAAACTCTGGGCGGCATGAACATCCCAGCGTTCAAGACCGAGAAGGAACTGACGGAGCTCTACGATGCGGTCGGTCTCTCGCCGGACAAGACGGTCATCACCTACTGTCAGGGCGGGGTGCGGGCGGCCCACAGCTATTACGTGCTGCGGCTGCTGGGCTATGATAACGTCAGCAACTACACCGGCTCGTGGGGCGAGTGGGGCAATGACCCCAGCCTGCCGGCCGAAAAGTAACCACGGCATCACTAGGAGGTTCCATCATGGCTGAACTCGACCTGACCGTAATTCCGGTGCCCAGCGACTTGAGCATCGACGAAGACATCGACCTGCGGGGCGAGGTGTGCCCCTACACCTTCGTCAAGTCCAAGCTGCAGCTCGAGGAGATGGAGGTGGGCCAGACCCTCCGCCTGATCCTGGACCACCTGCCCGCCGTCGACAACTGCCCCCGCAGCTTCAAGAACGAGGGCCAAGAAGTCGTCGGCGTGCAGCCGATCGACGACGACGAGTGGGCGGTGGTGATCCGCAAGCTGCATGACTAGCGAAGGCCACCGTTGGCCCTGAGCCTATCGAAGCTCGGGCAGCTACCAGTCAGTAGCGGTCTGCAGTACGCGGACATACGCAAGTTCAGATGGGGACGCGCCAAGCGTCCCCATCTCGCGTCCGGCAAGAGCCCCAAGCAAGGTGATCGGTGATGGCGCAATCGAGGTTCACCCCCGACATGGACGGGTTGGCCGAGTCATTCGAGAACGCGAGCGATGACCTGAAGTACTACCTGGATCGTGAGACCGGCGCGGTCCTACTGGTGGCGTTGGAGACATTGAGAGCGCTGGATGAGATCGACGGCGCCGATGAACCCCCAGATGACAGCGACCCCGAGGTAGCAGCAGGCCTAGCTGTGCTGCGCGACACCAAGGGGCGCTACGTTGAGATACATGGCGAGGGCTCCACGGCCGCCTTTCGGGACATGCACACCTTCGTCGAGACCGTTTCGGACCCGCGTCTCCGCGCCGGGCTGGAGGATGCGCTCTCCCAGCGCCACCCTTTCCGGCACTTCAAGGGCGTGCTGGCTGACAACGAGCCAGAACTTCAGCGGTGGAGAGGCTACAGCACCAGCCAACTGCAGGCCCGCATCCATCGTTGGCTCAAAGCGAACGGGTTGGTCTCCAGTCCTTCCTCCTAGCATGGGGGGGCTAGAGGCGAAGGCCTGGACGCACAGCGTGGCGCTTCGGCAGAAGCTCGATCCGCCGTCGCTCTCTCGAAGGAGCATGCTGCGCCTTAGCAATCTGGTTGCAAGGGCAGGTCGGTTCCCTTGCAAGTCAACGCCGATTAGCCACCCACCCCTTGGCTGGAGTAGGCTGGAGGGGAGCTTCTGAAGGAGTCCTTGTCCATGGGCGACCGCTATACGGTGCGGCTGACCTCGCTGGCCACCTGCGCTGGCTGAGCCAGCAAGATGGCCCCCGAGGCCCTGTCGCAGGTGCTGCGACAGCTACCCGCACCCACCGACCCCAATCTGCTGGTGGGCACATCCACCGCCGACGACGCCGCAGTCTACGGACTGACCGGCGACTTGGCATTGGTGCAGACCGTCGACTTCTTCCCGCCGGTGGTGGACGACCCCTACGACTACGGCCAGATAGCAGTCGCCAATGCCATCAGCGACGTCTACGCCATGGGCGGCAAGCCCTTCATGGGCCTCAACATCGTGTGCTTCCCCAGCGAGACGCTGCCCCACGACATTCTGGTGGACATCCTAAAGGGCGGGCACGACAAGGCGAAAGAGGCCGGCGTAGTGGTGGCGGGCGGCCACACCATCGACGACAAAGAGCCGAAGTATGGCATGGTGGTGACCGGCTTGGTGAAGCCGGGCCAGCAGGTGACCAACGCTGGGGCCAAGCCAGGCGATCTGCTGTACCTCACCAAGCCGCTGGGCATCGGCATCATCACCACAGCCATCAAGGCCGGAGTGGTGTCTGACCAGACGTTGGCAGACGCCGTGAAGCTCATGACCACCCTCAACCGCGCCGCTTCTGAGGCGATGATGGACGTGGGTGTGCATGCATGTACGGATGTCACCGGCTTCGGGTTCCTGGGGCACCTGCTAGAGATGGCCAAGGGCAGCCAGGTTCAGGCGCTCATCCGCCGCAGTCAAGTGCCGGTGCTGCAGGATGCGTGGGACCTCGCCGACAATGGCGTGATTCCGGCGGGCACCCTCCGCAACCTCGCGTGGATTAGTCCCCAGGTGACTTGGGACAGCAGCCTCGACGAGCTGGACAAGATTCTGCTGGCCGACGCCCAAACTTCCGGAGGCCTGCTGATCGCGGTAGCACCCGACAGAGCGGCTGCGCTGGAGCGATCGCTCGCCGCGCACGGCGTGGAGACGGTGGCATTGGTGGGGGAGATGGGCGCATCCGTCGCTGATAGCCACATCGTCATTGACCCCTGACGCGGCACGCCCTACCAGATCAGCGATGACTCGGGGAATTCGCTCACCGTCACTCTTGACGGTCGCAGTATGTCATATTCAAGGCCAAGCTAACGACCGGAACGCTTCACCGAGCCTTTGGCGGTGGTGGGCCGAAAATCTTAGACATCAACTCCAGTCATTCACAGAACGCTAAGCCAGCTAAACAAGCCCTCCACCATCCCGTTAAACATTTTTCGATTCGCCGTACATTTCGGCATGTGTCATCGACCATACTGTTGTGAAGATGTGCACGCGGCTCCCAATGAGGTGGCCGCTGCTATGAGTCGCAGATGGCTAGGAGGACGAGAAAATGACCGTCTCCCCCGACGTGAAGGATGGGGCCACTAGGTTCGGGCGGCGCGGGCTCCTGACCGGAGGCCTGCTCACAGCGCTTTTTGGCCGGGAAGCAGTGGTGCCGCCCCGGGCGGAGGCCGCGCCCAATCCCTTGGATGCCCCCTGGGTGCGTACCGCACATCTCCTGCGGCGGGCCGGCTTCGGCGCCAGCCCCGCGGAGGTCGATCAGTTCACGGCCATGGGCTACCAGGCCGCCGTCGACTGGCTGTTGTTTTACGACAATCGGCCGGACGCTGCCCTGAAGAAGTTACCGACCTTCAGCTTCGATACCAAGAAGCGCGAGGACCTGAAGCGGTGGTGGCTGTTGCGCATGCGGTACACCGACCGGCCACTGCAAGAGAAAATGACCCTGTTCTGGCATGGGCTGTTGACCAGCGGTTTCAGCAAAGTCAACAGCATCCAGGCACTGGAAGAGCAGAACGAGTTCCTGCGGACGAACGCCCTGGGCAACTACCAGACCCTCCTGAGCGGCATCTCGAAAGACCCGTCGATGCTCCACTGGCTGGACGGCAACAACAGCCGTAAACGCTCCCCGAATGAGAACTATGGCCGGGAGCTGATGGAGCTGTTCTCCATGGGCATCGGCAACTACACCGAGGCGGACGTGAAGTCCGCCGCCCGCGCCTTCACCGGATGGCTGGTCAACAAGGATTACAGCGCCGTCGAGTTCCGTACGCGCGAGTGGGACGGCGGCGAAAAGACCTTCCTGGGGCAAACGGGCCGGTGGGACGGCAACGACATTATCGACATCATCTGCCGCCAGCGGGCGACGGCCGAGTACATCAGCAGGCGGCTGTTCAGCTTCTTCGCCTACCGCAACCCACGGCCCGAAACCGTGAGCCGGCTGGCCGATGTATTCACCGGCAGTGGCTACAACATTCGAATGGTCATGCGAGAGATATTCCTCTCGCCCGAGTTCTCGTCGGCGCAAGCCTACCGAGCGCTGGTAAAGAGTCCGGTAGAGTTGGTGATTGGAACCCTGCGTACGCTGGAGCTCGACACCGATGGCGAAGGCTTGGCATACCAAACGCGCAGCATGGGGCAAGACATCTTCAATCCCCCCAACGTGGCCGGCTGGCCCGGCGGACCGGCTTGGCTCAACAGCGCCACCTGGTTGCAAAGGGTCAACTATGTGAACTCCGTAGTCGTCAAGCGCAGGGGACCCGATGGGGCGGTCCTCGCCATGGACTCCGGTACCAGCACGCCCACGGGCTTGCTGCAGCAATACATCAGCAAACTTGTGGACGGTCAGATGGAGGGCGAGCGTCGCACCGCCATCGAAGCCTTTGCCCTGGCAGGTGCACCTGCCACGCTCACTCCGCAGTTCATGAACCGGCAGGGGCGGCACTTGGTGTATCTGTTGATGGCCGGGCCCGAATACCAGTTGGCTTAGGAGGCATACGATGTTGAACCGACGAACCTTCCTGAAGCGTGGTGTGGTGGTGGTTTCTGCCGGCTTGGCGCTGCCCAGCTTTCTGACTAAGGCGGTGTACGCCGCGGAGCAGGGCGGTATGGCCGCAAACCCCGCCTTCGCCAACCGGGTGTTTGTGGTGGTGCAGATGGCGGGCGGCAACGACGGCTTGAACACGGTAGTGCCCTACACCAGCGGCCGTTATCGCGACCTGCGCCGCAACCTGGCGCTGGCGGCCGACAAGGTGCTGCCGCTGGATAACGACACGGCGCTGCACCCCAGCATGACCAAGTTCAAAGAGCTGTACGACCAGGGGAACCTGGCAGTGGTGCAGGGCGTGGGCTACCCCAACCCCAACCTTTCGCACTTCCGCTCCATGGAGATCTGGCAGACGGCGCACACCGGCGCCCCCACCTCGGGCTGGATGGGCCGCTACTTCGACAAGGTGATCGACGAAGACGGCCACGTGCTGGATGGCGTGGCGATCGGCCAAGGTGCACCGCTGGCGCTGCGATCCGAGACCTCGCAGGTTGCCGTAGTCGAACGCGTGGACCAGTACCAGATTCGCGGCGACGGCGCCTTCCCCAAGGACACCGACTCCCGGATCGACGCGCTGCTGAAGCTGTACCAGAGCTACCCTGGCTCCGCGCCCTTCGCCGCGCTGCTGAACAAGATGCCGGGCGCCACCCACCAGAGCAGCAAAAAGCTGCAGCAGGCGGCCAAAGACTACATCCCGGCTGTGCCCTATCCCGAGACCCCCCTGGGCACCGGCTTCAAGACGCTGGCGCAGGCCATTCACAGCGGCTTGGGCGTGCAAGTGTTCCACATCGGCTTGGGCGGGTTCGACACCCACAGTAACGAGCTGGGCACCCAGGCCCGCTTGCTGGGCAACCTGAGTGACGCGATGCACGCCTTCTACCAAGACATGGCAGGGCACGACCGAGCGCAAGACGTGCTGCTGATGACCTGGAGCGAGTTCGGCCGCCGTGCGCAGGAGAACGCCAACAACGGCACCGATCACGGCACGGCCGGGCCCATGTTCCTGCTGGGCGGCAACGTGCAATCCGGCCTGTACGGGCAAGCGCCCAGCCTGACCGACCTTGACAACGGCAACCTGAAGTACACCGTGGACTTCCGCTCAGTGTATGCCACGGTGTTGGAGCAATGGCTAGGCGCACCCGCCGACGAGGTGCTGGGCGCCCGTTACGAGCGCCTGCCGTTTGTGGCCAGCGCCCTGCAGGCCAACCGCGGCGCACAACCGGCCCTAGCAGCCCGTTAGGGGCGCAATGCATTGCGCCCTAGCATGAGCCCGGGACCCAGGTCACCCACCAGGAACCCGGTACCGCCCACCGGCCGCCTAAGGCGTCATGAATGCCGCCCCTACCAGGACGCCCCCGCTCGTCGGGGCGGACCCGCGTGTCCGCCTGTCGCCGTCGCCCTCTCCCACATCAAGGGCTCGCCCACCATGTGACGCCAGCCCACCAGCCGCTAAGGCGTCATGAATGTCGCCCCTACCAGGACGTCATCCCCCTCGTAGGGGCGGACCCACGTGTCCGCCTGTCACCGTCGCCCTCTCCCACATCAGGGGCTCGCCGACCGCTTGGTGCCAGCCCACCACCAGCGAAGGCGTCATGAATGCCGCCCCTACAGGGATCGCCCGCTAGTCTTCCCGCGGCGTGATGCCGAGGCGGGTCAGGCGTTCTCGCCAGGCGGGCTTCACATCGGGGTTGCGCAGGTATAGCGGCAGCCGGCCGCTCACGCCACGGCTCAGGTTCTCGACGCCGGCTGGGGTCAGCGCCTCGTACAGCTCGGTAGAATGCCCCACGTTGTGGCCCGAGGGGATGACCTTGGGGTGGTTCCGCAGCGGATTATCGGCGCGGGTCGGCTCCTGCTCCCACACGTCGACGGCCGCCCCGCCCATGTGCCCGTCCAACGCCTTGATCAAAGCCGCCTCGTCCACGCACGAGCCACGAGCGGTGTTGATGAGGTAGGCGCCTGGCTTCATCAGCGCCAGCTCGCGCTCCCCAATCATGTGGGTTGTCTCGTCGGTCAGCACCACCATGATGGAGATGACGTCGGACTCCCGCAGCAGCGTGTCCATATCCACCAACGTGGTATTGACGGTCGCGGCGACCTCCGGCTTCTGGTAGGGGTCATACGCCAGCAACTTGCAGCCGAACCCCTGCAACCGCCGAGCCGTCGCCTGGCCGATGTTGCCGAGGCCAATCAGCCCGATGGTGTGGTCTTTCACCATGCTGCCCTGGTTATCCACCCGAAAGCCGCCGGTGCGCACGGCGTTCCACTTCTGCGGCAGGTGCTTCAACAGCTCGATGGAGAGCATGGCACACGCCTCGGCCACGCCCACGAAGTTCTCCATCACCGCGCCGAAACCCACGGCGATGCCCAGTTTGGTGGCCGCCGGCACATCGATCATCTCGGTGCCGATAACCGGCCCGCACAAGCATTGCAGCCTGGGCGAGGCCTGCATCACCTCCGCGGTCACAAAGTCACGCAAGCCCACCATCGCAGCGTCGGCGTCATACCAGTACTGGGCAATCTCGTGCTCGTTAAAGTGGTGGAAGCCATTGTTGGGCTCGTCGATGGGTATTTCGACGACGTTGAAGCCCATATCACGCAGCGCGCTATTGATGCCGGGACGGTTGATACGCGACGAGATCACAATCTTGGGGGCCAACTTCTCACCTCTTTGGATGCGGGTAGCGACCCGCAGGTTACGATGCATTCGGGCGGATGCTATCGCTCGGTTGACACTCCGTCAAGGGCCTCCCTATGCTCCATAGAGACCACAGACGCCTACAGCCCGGAGACACCGTTGTTCCAGCTAGCCAAAGCCATCGCCGAACAGATCATCGCTCATGCCCAGCAGGATGACCCGAACGAGTGCTGCGGCTTGCTGGCCGCCGAGGGCGATGCCATTGTGGCGGCGCTGCCGGCCCCCAATGCCGCCGCCAGCCCGTATCGCTACACTATAGACAGCAAGGAACTGCTGCGCCTGTTCCGCGAAATCGAGTGGGGCGACAAGCCTTGGCGAGTGGCGGGGAACTACCACTCGCATACGCACTCCGAGGCCTATCCCTCGCCCACCGACGTGCGCGAAGCCCACTTAGGGCCGGACGCCACTTACCTGATAATCTCGTTACGCAACCCGCAACAGCCCGAAATTCGGGCGTTCCGCATCAACGACGATACCCACGTCATCACTGAAGAAGCGCTCCACATTACCGACTTGTAACCTTCCGAGCGCAATGCCGGTATTAGATACTAGAACAAGGTCAGAACGAGGCGCATGCAGCAGCTCGAAGCCGCACTCATTGAAGCGGCAAGGTCAGACTCGCAGGCCTTTGCCGAACTCGTCGTCCGCTATCAGGACCGGCTGTACAACTATCTGTACCGCATGACCGGCAGCCGCGAGGATGCGCAAGATCTGACCCAAGAAGCCTTCGTCCGAGTGTATCAAGCGCTACCGCGCTTCCACCTCGAGGCGCCTTTCCGCCCCTGGCTGTACAAGATTGCCACGAACTTAGCCATCAATCAGCTAAAGGGCCGGAAGCCCGCCATCGTGTTGGAGGACTACGTGCCCAGCCGGGCGCTCGATGATTCTCCCGAACGGCAGGTAGAAACGCATGAGGTGCAGCGAATCATCGCAGCAGCCATCGCCGAGTTGCCCGACACCTACCGGCCGGTGGTCCTGATGCGTCACGTTGAGGAGTTGTCGTATGACGAGATCGGAAAAGCCCTCGACCTGCCAATCGGGACGGTGAAGGTGCGCCTGCACCGGGCGCGAGCGGCGCTGCAAGCCAAACTCGCCGCCGCAGGCCTCCACCAAGCAGCGGCATCCTTGCGGGATGCGCATGAACCAGCGGTAACACAATGACACAGATACTCTCCTGCACCGTAATCGAAAAGCTCCTCAATCCGTATCTCGATGGCGAACTCTCGCCGCCGGAACGCGCGACCGTAGAGCATCACGTCGCGGGCTGTCGCACCTGCCGGCAGGCCTTCGTAGCGCTGGAACGTACTGCGCTAGCGCTCGAAGCACTGCCCAGGCTAGCCGCTCCGGCAGCGCTGCTGGCAAGCACCATGGCCGCAGTGCGCCGCGAAGAGCGGAAGCGCGCGGCTTCCGATAGCTGGCAGCCGGTGGCCACCGTGGCAGTGGTGCTACTGGCCGTGCTCGGTATGAGTGCCGCGGTCATGGCAGGCGGAGAGTCGCTCCTCGCCAGCCTGGACGCTGCGCTTGAGGACCCTGCCACGCTGCTGGAGAATCTGGCGCTGCTGGGCACCCATGCCGAACTCATCACCGTGCTCGGCAGTTCAGCGTTGTTGGTGGCGGGTGCACTGGCCTTCGCACAACTCATGCGCGGCGAGTTCACGACACGGGTTGCGCGCTAACCACCATGGCCAAGATGTGGGTTGTTGCCGGCGCGTTGGCACTGCTGAACGTCGCGGTCGCCATGCTGGTATTTGTCGCCCCCGGCTTTGTGACGCCGGGGGAGGGTGAGGGAACGGCGGGCACCGCCAGGCTACCCGGCGTTCTTGGGGCGCTGATGCCTCGCACGCAGCCGTTTTGGTTCATCGCCGTGCCCCGGGGGTCACAATTCGCGCGGCGCGAGAACCGCCAGCCAGAAGCCCCGCCGTCCCTTGAGGCAGCCCCATCCTCTACCGGTCAGCCGAGCCCAGCGGGACGGCCCTCCACCAGCAACAACACAGCGCCAGATGATGGCGGTTCAGCGGGCAGCACGGCCCGAGACGCCGCGCCCCGAGCTCCGGATCAGAGCAGGCGAGCTACGCTCCTGACAACGCCGTCCTTGCTGACGCCTTTAGGGTTGTACCCCTCCGGATATGTCGGCGCAGGAATGGCGCTGCTGTCCTTCGTCACGTTCTTGGCCCTGGCGTGCGTCGCAGCGTTCGTCATGCCCACGCGCCTGAAGCGCGTGCAGGCGGCTATCGACGTTGCACCCAGACACCTGTTCGTGCTCACCGTGCTGGGGCTGCTGGCGCTCGCCTTCGCGGCCCTGGTGGTCCAGGTGCAGTTCATGCTGGTTGTGGGCCTCGTGCTCACGCCCGTGGTCGTCGGCGCCGCAGCTACCTGCCTGTTCCTCGGGCTGGTAGCCATCCTGCTGGTGGTCGGATCTGGCGTTCGAGCCCGGCTCCGGCTGGCGGCCGTGAGCCCGTTGGCCGATTTGGCCATTGGCTTGCTGGTGGTTTTCCCGCTCACCCTCATCCCAGCTATCGGATGGCTCGCGCTCGGCGTCCTCGGTGCAATGGGCACCGGCGCCGTCATCGCCACCCGGTTTGGCGATAACACTGGCTGGTCACTCACACCGCTTGCGGAGGAGTCGCCGTGAAACTCGGCAGGAATCGGATGCTTGTCGCCGGGGTCTTTGCGGCCGTGGTCGCGGCAGGAACCTTCGCTTACGTGCAAGCCAACGCCAAGCCCGAGCAGGGGCCGGCGCCGGTGGAAGCGCAGGTCACCAGGGGGGATCTGCGGCTCACGGTCACTGCCAGTGGCGCCCTCAAGCCGATAGCGGCAAAATCGGCAGACCTCTCTTTCCGCTCGAGCGGGGTGGTCGAAGAGGTGTACGTACAAGTCGGCGACCAGGTGATCAAGGGTCAGGCGCTTGCCCGGCTCGAACTCAGACCATTGCAAACCCAGGTGCAGCAGGCGGAGATCGCGCTGCGTACGGCGCAGCTCAATCTCCAAGGACTGCAGCAGGCCGCCCGGCCTGAGGATGTGGTGACGGCTCAGGCGTCGCTCGAGTCAGCCCGCGCCCGCTTCGCCCTGATGGTGCAGCAGGGTCTCCCCAATGACGTGGCTTCGGCCGAAGCCAGCACCACCAGCGCCCGGGCAAAGCTCGACCAGCTCACGAACCCCAATGCCAGCGACTTGCTGAGCGCTGAGGCCTCGGTCGAGTCCGCCAAAGCCAGCGTGGCGAGCGCCCAGCAGAAGCTCAACCTGTTGCAGAACCCCACCGTTGCCGACGTTGCCTCCGCAACCAGCGCCGTAGAGGCGGCGCGACAGAAGCTTGAGACGCTGAAGAACCCGACGGCGGCCGACCTCGCTTCTGCGCAGGCGACCGTTGCCTCAGCCATCAGCAGCTTCAGCAACGCGACGACAGCCCTAGACAACTTGAGGAATCCGCTGCCCGATACGCTGGCCTCAGCACGCTCGGCGGTTCTTTCCGCGGAGTCGTCGCTGAACAACGCCCTTTCAGCGCTTACCAAACTCACCGGCACCGTCGACACTGCGAAGCGGCAGGCACTTCTGGATCTGTACCTCAAGCTCTCCGATGCCAGGACAACCTACGAGTACAAGACGGCCACCAACGCCCCAGACGCCGAGATAACGGCAGCAAGGGCTGAGTACGAGCGCATGCTGAGGCGGATTGCCGACCTTGAAGCGACCACCGACCTGCCCAACGCCGGGGTCACCGCCACCGACATCAAGGCAGCCAAGGCCTCGATTGCCAACGCGCAGGCGAACCTGGAGATCCAGAAGATCAAGCTGGATAAGGTGATCAAGCCCTACCCGAGTGACCTCGTAGCAGCGGAAGCAACCGCCGCCGCTGCCAAGGCTTCGCTGGAGAGCGCCAAGGCCAAGCTGCACTTGCTGCAACGGCCCAACTCCGCAGACCTCGCGGTGGCGCAGGCCAACTTCGATGCGGCGAACGCCAAGTACAACCAGTTGCTGAACCCCACGGCCGACGACCTGAACAATGCCCGTTTCTCGGTGTCGACCGCGCAGGCGAACCTGCAGACCGCTGAGGCCCGGCTCGGCCAGCTCCGCAACCCCAATCCCAGCGACGTAGCCAGCGCGTCGGCCAGCGTGTCGCAAGCCGAAGCCAACCTGGAGAAGGCTCGCACCCCTTACAAGGAATCGGACCTGGTATCGCAGCAGTCGAGCTTAGTGCAGGCAGAGGCCAGCCTGGTGAAGACGATGCAGCCTGGCGCCCCGCTCGATATCGCGAAATCACAACTCTCGGTGGAGCGCTCGCAGCTCGACCTCGATAACGCCAAGTTCAACTTGGAGCAGGCCACCCTCAGCTCCCCCATCTCGGGGATCGTCAGCAAGGTCGCCATCAACCCCGGAGCCAGTCAAGGGGTGGGCGCCTCCACAGTGGTGATCTCCGTGCTCGACCTGAGCGAGATGCAGGTCGACGTCAATATTGATGAGACCGATATCGCCAAAGTAGACCTTCGGCAACCCGTGCTGCTAACGGTGGAGGCCACAAGGGCGGAATCTTACCGTGGCACTGTGATCGCGATCGCCCCGCAATCGACGGTTACGTCTGGCGTCACCTCGTACCTCGTGTCCGTCGCAGTCTCCGAGCCGCGCGGCCTGCGGGCCGGTATGACGGCCAACGTGAACGTGGTGTACCAAAACAAGCAGGCCGTGGTTTTGGTGCCGAACCGGGCGCTGCGCACCGTCAACCGCGAGCGGCAGGTCACCGTACTGGTCGACGGCAAGCCGGAAGTCCGCACCGTCCAAGTGGGCCTGGCCGACGACCAGCGTACTGAAGTCAACCAGGGCTTGGCGGAAGGCGACACGGTACTCATTCTGCCGGCAGCCACCCGCACTGCCACCGGCAACGCCCTGGCGCCGGGCGCCGGCGCTGTAGCGATACCGGGTGCCGCCATCGGTGGCGGGGCGAACTTCCGAGCGCCGGCTGGCCGATAATGACGGCCACGCTGCCGATACCCCACCTGGTGCGTGACCAGCCCGTTATTGTGATTCACGGCGTGACCAAGACCTACACCATGGGCGACCAAACGGTCCACGCGCTCAAGGGCATCGACTGCACCATCGAACGCGGCGAGATGGTGGCAATCATGGGGCCATCCGGGTCGGGCAAGTCGACGCTGATGAACGTCATCGGGTGCTTGGATGTGTCGAGCGCCGGGTCGTATGAACTCGACGGCGTGTCGGTCGGGGCGCTGAACGACGACCAACTGGCAGACATCCGCAGCGGCAAGATCGGCTTTGTGTTCCAGAGCTTCAACCTGCTGGCCCGCACCAGCGCGCTCGACAACGTGCAACTGCCGTTGGTCTACGCGGGGGTCAAAGACCGCAAGCCGCGGGCCATGGAGGCCCTGACCCGGGTGGGACTCGGCGACCGGGTGCATCACAAGCCCAACGAACTCTCCGGCGGGCAGCAGCAACGGGTCGCCATCGCACGCGCCATCGTTAACCGGCCAGCCATCCTGCTGGCCGACGAGCCTACCGGCGCTCTCGACAGCCGGACCAGCGAAGAGATCATGGCGCTGTTCCAATCGCTCAACAAAGATGACGGCATGACGGTCATCTTCGTGACGCACGAGAAGGACATCGGGCATCACACCGGCCGCATTATCCACATTCGCGACGGCGCCGTTCAGGCCGACGAGCGGGTCATGCACCCGTTAGTCGCCGCCGATATCCTGCGCGACTTGGATCGCGCGGCTGCCGAAGCAGAAGCGGCGGAGGAGGCGGCAGTATGAGGATGCGCCAGAACCTCGGTATCGCCTGGGACGGTATTCGCGCCAACAAGCTGCGGTCATCGCTGACCATGTTGGGCATGATCATCGGTGTCGCGGCCGTCATCGTGCTCATGTCCATCGGCACCGGCACGCAAGCGTCGATCACGTCACGCATCAGCTCACTCGGCAGCAACCTGGTGTTCGTGCGGCCGGGCGGCGCGCCCATCCAAGGCGGCGTACGCCAAGCCCAGGGCTCGGCAGGCAGCCTGACCTTCGAGGATGCCCAGGTGCTCGCCGCGCCGGGGGCGGTCCCCGGCGCGCTGGCCGTCGCCCCCGAGACCGCCACGCGTCAGCAGCTTGTCGCCGGCAACCTGAACACCAACACCAACATCCGCGGCGTCGACGAGGCCTATCTCGATGTCCGCAATTACGAGATGGCTGAGGGGGAGTTCTTCACTGCCACGCAGCTCAGCACTCGAGCGTTAGTCGTCGTGCTGGGTTCCAACACGGCCGCCACACTCTTTCCGGAGGGTGATGCCGTTGGCAAGAACCTGCGGATCAACCGGCTGCAATTCCGGGTAGTAGGCACTTTGGTCAGCAAGGGCGGCAGCGGGTTCGGCAACGAGGACGACGTGGCCATGGTGCCCATCACCACGTCGCTGACGCGTCTCTCTCAGCAGCGGACCAACCAGGGTCAGCGTTCGGTGAGTACCATCAACATCAAGGCCGAGAACGACAAGAGCGTCGGTCTCATCAAAGAGAGTGTCGCGGCCATCCTGCGAGAACGGCACCGATTGCAGGGCGAGGACGACTTCACCGTCACCAGCCAAGAGGACACCCTGGCCACACTGAACCAGGTCACCGGCGTCATGACCGCGTTCCTGGGCTCCATCGCCGGCATATCGCTGCTGGTGGGTGGTATCGGCATCATGAACATCATGCTGGTGTCGGTGACCGAGCGAACCCGCGAGATCGGTATTCGCAAGGCCGTGGGGGCCAAGCGCCGCGACATCCTGGCGCAGTTTCTGGTGGAGGCCACGATGATGAGCCTGGTAGGCGGTGGTTTGGGGCTGGGTATCGGCATCCTGATATCACGCCTGGTGAACGGCATGCAGCTCAACAACCAGCCACTGCAGACGGTGGTCTCGCCCGATATCGCGATCCTCTCGGTAACCGTCTCGGCGGCGGTGGGCCTGTTCTTCGGCATCTACCCTGCGGTGCAAGCCTCCAAGCTCAACCCCATTCAGGCACTGCGCTACGAGTAGCCTGTAACATTCGCGCTGCCTGGCTGGTATAGATTCATAGCTCATCACCCGTCTCACTCAGTTCGCTGGAAGTTCTTATGAACATCCAGCTTCCCGCCCGCCTCGTCACTCTCGCCGCCACCGGGGCTATTGCCCTGGCGGCGTTCGCCGCTGGCGCTTACTGGCACCAGTCCGTCTCGCCGGTCGCTGCCGAGGAGCCGGCTCCGCCCACACCCGGCCAGCAGCGCGGCTGGCTCGGGGTCGCTCTCTCCCCCATCACTGACGAGCTTGCCGCAAAGCTCGGCATCACGAAGCAGGACGGGCTTGCCGTGGGGACCGTGATGGCCGATAGCCCCGCCGCCAAAGCCGGCGTACAGGCCAAGGACGTCATCAAATCCATCAACGGCGCTGCGGTCACC
>SHYE01000024.1 GCA_009692935.1 Dehalococcoidia bacterium
GCCGGGCGCCCTCCGTTACCGTCATACCGTGCTCCATGATGTGGTTCAGCACCAGCAGTCGCTGTTGCTCCCGTACGGTCAGTGTCACTGTCTTCATGCGGACAGTTTCACTGAGCAGTTGGCCATGACACTATCACTGAGCAATGACACCCGGCGGCCGATTCATTGACACCAGCAGGGCCCAGGTGGTATCACACGCTAACGCTGTGAATACCACGGCGTCACCTGGTCAGGGAGGTCCTCAATGCTCATTCGTCGCGGTGCCCTAACGCTCTTCGCCGCAGGACTGGCGGCACTATCGGTTGCCTGTGCCTCACCCACCGCCCCGTCCGGCCAGACCGGCGCGCCCAGCGGCCCCAAGTCCGGCGGCATCATCCGCCTAGATGTGGACGGCGAGACCGAAAGCTTCAGCCCCATGCTGAAGGACGGTCCGACCCAGCAGCTCGCTCTCGGCGGCATCTACACGCCGCTGCTGCGGCTGGAGTTTGGCGAAAAGGCGGGCTTCACCGGCGGCAAGATACTGCCCTATATGGCCGACAAGTGGGAGGTCTCGCCCGACGCCACCGAGGTCACCTTCACCCTCCGTAAAGACCTGAAGTGGCAGAACAAGCCGCCGGTCAACGGGCGTGCCATAACCTCGGAAGATATCAAGTGGAATCTGCTGCGCTTCCGTGACGAGCGCGGCTCCATGGCGAAGTTCATCGTGCAAGACATCACTGATGTCGCCACTCCCGACCCTTACACGGTCAAGGTGAAGATGAGCAAGCCCTTTGTCCCGTTCCTGGCGTACATGGCCTGGGACAAGGCGCTATTCCACCCCAAGGAGCTGGTCGACCAGAACCTGCTGGAGACCACGCCCATCGGCGCCGGCCCCTTCATGCTCGATTCGTTCCAGCGGGGCTCGGTGTGGCGCTTCAAACGCAATCCCGACTTCTTCCTGAAGGATAGCGAGGGCCGCTCCCTGCCATACCTTGACGGCTACGAGGCCTACCCCATTACCGATCCCTCGACTCAGGCGGCGGCCTTTGTGGCCAAACAGATTGACGTGTGCGGGCCTTGCCAGCGGGGCGGTTCGCCGCTGCTCGAGAACATCAAGTCCGGGGCCCCGAACGCCCAGTTCACCACCTACGCCGATCCCGGGGGCACCGAGATCTACATCTCCAACATCCACGCACCCTTCAACGACCCTAAAGTGCGTACCGCCCTCCGCCTGGGTATCGATCCGCTGGGCATGATCAGGGCCCTCTACCAGGGCGACGCGCAGTTGAGCGTGGCCGGCATCGGCACCGCCTACACCGACTGGGCGCTGCCCATGGATGAGGTGAAGAAGCTCTACCCGAACGACATCGCCAAGGCGAAAGAACTGCTGCGTGAGGCCGGCTACGGCTCCGGCGGGCCATCCGTGACCATTCACACGCCCAACAATAATCGCACGGTGATGACCTACACCGAGCTGTTGCAAAGCCAGCTCAAGTCCATCGGCTTCGACGCCAAGATCGCGATCGTCGAGTGGGCGGAAATGATCACCCGCAGGCGTGGTGGAGATTACCAGCTCTACACCAGCGGCAAGTCGCAGGAGAACGACCCGGACGGCAACCTGCTGCCGGTGTACCACAGCAAGGGCGACGTGAACTACAGCCGCATCAAGGATGACCAACTCGACGGCATGTTGGAGAAGCAGCGGACAATCTTGGATCCTGCCGAGCGTAAGAAGGCCATTCAAGAGATCGTGCGGCGCATTGCCGACCAGAGCTTTGCCTTGAATCCCGTGGCCGGGCAGCGGGTGTTCTACCAGCATGCCTACGTGAAGGGCTACCATCCCCATGTCTATTGGGGGTACGGCCAGAAGTTCATGGAGACCTGGCTGGATAAGTAGGCCCAGGCGGATGCGAACTTAGGTCAGCACCTTAGGGCTAGTCTCGGCGAGTGACGAAAGGGTGAAGATCGCTTAACGGTGCGCGGTTCCCTGCTATTATTCCCACAAGAGGCTTGCGCCGATGACGCAGGCACATTCTGAACGGAGGAAACCTATGCTGACGACCCAAGACAACGAACTGCTGACCCGGGTTGGCCCCGGCACGCCCATGGGCAACGTGCTGCGCGAGTACTGGCTACCCCTCATGCTCTCCAGCGAGCTGCCGGAACCGGATGCCGAGCCGAAGCGCGTCCGCCTGCTCGGCGAGGACCTCATCGCCTTCCGCAACACCTCCGACGAGGTTGGCTTGGTGGCGAACGCCTGCCCGCATCGCGGCGCCTCCCTGTTCTTCGGCCGCAATGAAGAGAACGGCCTGCGCTGCGTGTACCACGGTTGGAAGTTCGACACCGAGGGCAACTGTGTCGACATGCCCAATGAGCCCGCCGAGAGTAACTTCAAGCACAAAATCCATATCCAGGCCTACACCGTCCGCGAGCGCAACGGAGTGCTATGGGCCTACCTGGGCGCCAAAGCCGACCTGCCGGAGTTGCCCGCGATCGAGTGGAACCTGGTGCCCGAGAACCAGCGGTTCATCTCCATGCGCATCCAGGAGTGCAACTGGGCGCAGGCCTTCGAGGGCGGCATCGATAGCAGCCACTCGGGCTTCCTGCACTCGCCGGTCTCGTCCCACCGCGCCAAGTCCGAGAAGGACTATGACAAGGATCCGAACCTGCAGGCGGGCCGCCGCGGCAGCTCCAAGGGCATGATCTACAAGGCGCGCGACAAGCATCCTGTATTCGAGGTGGTGGACACCCCTTACGGGGAGCTGATTGGCGCTCGCCGCAACGCCGAGGAGGACAGCTACTACTGGCGCATCACCCAGTTCCTCATGCCCTTCTACTCGATGATCCCCTCCTACGGCGAGGACCCGGTCATCGGCGGCCATGCCTGGGTGCCGCTGGACGACTACACCACATTGACCTGGAGCGTCGATTGGCACCCGCTGCGTGCACTCACCAACCAGGAGATTGCGAAGTACCACGACTATCCCCGCGGCGCGGGCATCCACCCCGGCACGGCCAAAGGCCTGTTGCCCGCCAGCAGCAAGCCCTATGGCGCCTGGTACCCCAAAGACAACGCTCGCAACGACTACGGGCTCGACCACGAGTTGCAAAAGGACACCCTCTTCTGTGGCATCCCCAACCTAGGCCTGCAAGACTCGGCCATGCAAGAAGGCATGGGCGCCATCTTCGACCGCTCGAAGGAGCACCTCGGTTCCAGCGATATGGGCATCATCCGTGCCCGCCGGCGGCTGCTTGGCGCGGCTCGGGCGCTGCAAGATAGCGGTACCCCCCCGGCCGGCGTCGACGCATCCGAGAGCTACCGCGTGCGGCCGGCCGGCGTCGTCCTGGCTCGCACCGCGGTGTGGGCGGAAGCCGCCCAGGAGTACGTGATCGCCCACCGCGAAAAGCATCACGCCTCGGCATAGCGCCAGCGGCGAGACGGAAAAAAGGGCCTGGCATGTGCCAGGCCCTTTCGGTCCCCAACGGCGGGGTTGGGCCATAGCCGGCGCCGTATCCCCCTTCACAGCAACCTCACACGCCTAGGCGCGTTGCTCATCTTTCCCTCCCTGCGCACTCTTTCCGCTGGGCTCGCGAAATCAAGCCCTGAGGAGGGGAAACGATGGCTGATACAACCCTGGTCACTGCGGTAGAGGGCCCTAACGGTAAGGCAGAGGTGCTGGAAGTTCCCGAGCAGTTGCCCGGTGGTGGGCAGCGCTTTCAGTACGCGGTCAACTTCAAAGGCCGACCGAGACCTTCAAGTCGATGGGCGAGGCCTACATCGTGGCTGGTGAGAAGGCGGGAACCCCCACCTAGCAACCGGTCGTCAGCGGTCGATCCAAACTGCCGGTCGCACGGCCGGTAGTTTATGCGCGCCGCGGCAGGGCCGGGGAGTCGCAGGGCCTGGTTGTCAGGACGGCCCTTAGCGCTGACTCAGCCTCCGGCCCGCCCGCCCGCCCGCCCGCTCGGGTCGGTGCGGTTCACCGGGTTGTTGCCGGCGTAGGCGTAGAGGTGCACGCTCTGTGGGCTGCCCGCGAAGCCGGGGAACGGGTCGGCGCTGACAAACCGGCCGATGCCAGGGTTGGACATCAGCTGAAGCGGAGCGGCTGCAGAGAACACTGGTGCATCTGTGGCTGGCACAGGGCTCAGGCGCTCCAGGGGGGCGGGGCGGGCCGGCCCTACATGCTCTGTCGCAGTTTGGGATCGAGGTGGTCCCGGAGCCAGTCGCCCAACAGATTGACCGAGAACACGGTGCACATGATGCATAGGCCGGGCAGGAAGGACAGCCACCACGCCCCCAGAATGTGGTCACGCCCGTCGGCCACCATCACCCCCCAGCTTGGCTGCGGCCGCGGAATGCCCAGCCCCAGGAAGCTGAGGGTCGACTCCAGCAGAATGGTGCCGCCGACCTGCAGTGTGGCCAGCACAATCACGGTAGATGAGACGTTGGGCAGAATGTGATGGCGCAGAATACGCCACCAGGGTGACCCGGCGACATGCGCCCGCTGGATGTAGTCCAGCCCCTTGATGGTGAGCGTCTCGCCCCTGATCTGGCGGCAGTCGCCAATCCACGAGAACAAGCTGGCGACCAGCAGCATGGTGCCGTAGCCCGGCCCCAGTACCGAGACGATGACCAGCGCCATCAGGATGAACGGCGTGGAGAGGAAGGTATCGACGATCCACATGATGAAGCGGTCGATCTTCCCACCGAAGAATCCCGCAATCATGCCGATCGCCACGCCGAAGGTGGTGGTGAGTATCACGACCACCAAGGACACCGAGAACGAAATGCGCGCCCCATAGATGAGGCGGCTCAGAATATCGCGGCCCTGCTTGTCGCTGCCCAACAGGTAGTCGGTGCTGCCGCCTTCCGCCCAAAACGGGGGAGTCAGCCGGCGGCTGAGGTTGCCGATGAGCGGATCATACGGCGCAAGCCACTCGGCAAAGATCGCCGGAATTACCAGCACACTCAAGAGCACTGTTGTGGGGATGACGGGTAGCTTCCAGAAGGCGCGCCAGACGCTACCCGGGGTCGCTCGGCGGGTACCCTGCAGTGGCCCAATCGTAACGACCTGAGATGCCATCGGGCTCCTCCACGAGTAGTTAAGCTACGACACGCGCTGTATCCCTGCGACAGAGCGTACACAAGTGTGCGGGAGCCTGCAACGCGGCAGGGGCGTCCCCCCTAGGTGGCGCCCCTGCCGGGAATCGTCGATGGCCGTCTCTACCCGGCCACAAACGTTGGCTAGTCGTCGTTGTTGATGGTGCCCTGACCCGGACCGGCGGCGATGGTGGCGTTGGTCACGTTGGTGACGTTCACCACAAAGGTCTCGGCAGGTTCATTCGTGGCATTGCCAATCACCAGCACTTCGAAGGTGTAGGTGGTGTTGCCGGCCGCGATGGACTGGCTGGTCTGGGACTTCGCCACGTAGTCGCCGGTGCCCGCAAGTGCAGTGCCATCGGCCGTGGCGATGTCGAAGGTCACGCCACCGGCGGGCGCCGGCGCCGAAAGCGTCACGCTAAAGCTGAAACCCTTGACCCCACTGTTGCCTTCGCTGTCGGTCACGTTGTTGATGCTCAGTGCCGGCAGCGAAGCGCTGTCGTCGTTGGTCACGGTGCCGATGCCCTGTCCGTCGGCGATGGTGGCGTTCAGCACATTGGTCACGTTCACCAGCACCGTCTCGCTGGGCTCCACGGTGGTGTCACCGTTCACCAGCACCGAGAAGCTGTAGCTGCTGTTACTAGCGGCGATGGTCTGTCCCGGCAGGTTCTTGGCCTGGTAGTCGTTGTTCGCGATGGTGGCCGAGCCGTCGGCTGTCGCGATGTCGAAGGTGACGCCACCGACCGGCGTCGGGGCTGACAGGGTTACCGTGAAGTTCAGCGAAGCAGTGCCGCTGTTCCCCTCGGTCACCGCGGTGTCGTTGATGCTGAGCGTAGGCGTACCGCCGCCCGAACCGACGATGATGGACCCGCTGTCGCTGACCGACGAGGCGTTGCTGGCCGTGGCGGTTGCCGTGCTGGCCAGCGTGGTGGCGCTAGTGGTGACCGCACTGACAGTGACGGTCTGTGCGTTGCCGGCATTCAGCGTGCCGAAGGAGCACGACAGGTTGGTGTTGCCGCTGATGGTGCAACTGGTGTTGTCGGGATTCTCGAACCAGGTCAGGCCGCCCGGCAGGGTGTCGGTCAGCGTGACGTTGTTGAGGGGTGCGCCGCTGGTGTTGGTGAGGACCGTGGTGAAGGTAGCCAGGCTGCCGACGCTCACGGTACCGCTGTCGGGGGTCTTGCTCAGGGTCATGGCGCCGCCGCCACCACCGCCACCGCCACCGCCGCCGAGTTTGGCGAGCATGAGTGCGGTCAGGGTTCCGTTCACGTTATGGGCGATCAGGACGACCAGGTCGCCGACGACCACGGGGGTCTCGGACAGGATGATGGCGCCCGTGAGGCTTGCGGTATGATCGTGCCCGTCGATCCCCATGACCGTTACGAACGAAGCCGATATCGCCCGCACAACGCCTACGGTCACGCCGGCCCCGCTAGAGGTTGCAGGGAGCGTGATGCGTCGTGCTTCGATGACGGTCAGCGATTTCCCGTCGCGATGGGTCTGAAGCTCCGCCGATGCCAGGTGAGGCAACTGACTGGCGTCCATCGACAGGCCGTAGACCGAGACACGCATACCGACGGTGATGTCGTTGAAGGAGGCTGTGTGGTCGCCGTCCCGAGCGGTGATCTTGGTGCTTTCGGTGACATAGGCCAGCGCCGTCCGCCCCGAGCGATCCATGATCAGCAGGGTGCTGCCACCCTTCACTTTGACGTCGCCGATGAAGGCCCGCTGCGCAGAGGATGAGCCGTTGCCTTTGTTTCGGTCATCCTTGCGGCTGTCGTCGTTGCCGCGGTCCTTATCGCCGTTGCCCTTCTTCTTGCCGTTACTCTTCGCGAGTTCGCTTTCTGAATCGTCCAGGAAGTTGGGCTGGCTTGCGGCTGCCACAGCAGCATCGTCCTCCGGCTCGTCGGCACGTACTAGTCCTGCTGTGGGCAGGTATGTGGTAACGCTAAGCAGGAAGATCAGGGCCAGAGTGAAGACCCTTGTGAGGAATGAGTGCTTCTGCATGGTTGTAATGCTCCTTGAGTTACGGGAAGTAGGTGACCGAACGGGTCACCGTCACGCGCTCGCCAGTCGCTAGGTCGAAGGCGGCAATATCGAGTTCGTTGATTCCTTCGACCAGGTTGGCAGTCAGGCTAAAGCGGCCATTGCTGCCGGCGGTCGTGAACGCCGTGCCCACCACCACCAGCGCGCCGGGCTTGGCCACACCGGTCACCGCGGCGGTTCTGGTGTTCACCACAAGTTGGTCTGCCGGACTCGAGACCGTAAGGGAGAGTTTGCCCTGGGCCGGTGTCTTGAAGCTGCTGGGCGTCTGCCACGATAGCGGTGTGCCGTCGCCCTGCACGCGCGGCCGGACTCGCCAGAAGTAGCTGGTAGCGGCTTCGAGCGGGAAGGCGCTGGGGACCTGGTACGAGTTATTCGGAACGGTAACGCCACCGTGCCGCAACTCCGAGTACAAGAAGGCCTGGGTACCGAAGGACGGATCTTTGCTGAGCTGTATTTCCCAGTAGAAGATGTCGTCGGTGCTTGAGGCCCATGTCAGTACCGGGGTCAGGTTGCCCACCGCGCCACCGTTGACCGGCAAGAACGGCGTGACGGTTGCACTGGCTACGCTCGGTGTCCGAAAGGAACCGGCGGAGGACCGGGGCCCCCAGCTCGCGTCGTCCCCGGTGACGGCAGTGGCCGAATCGGTGCTGCGTACCCGCCCGGCGTACGACATATCCGGCAGCAGTCCGTACCAGTCGGGCGGGGCAGGCAGGGAGAAGGTCTCGGTGGCGTCGCCGATGAGGTTTACGCCGGGACCGTCGTTGCCGTAAGGCGTTACCTGTAACTGATACTGTGTGCTGCTGGGTGGCAGGTCCACTGCAGTGTGGGGCCAAAACTGGTGAGCTGCTCACCGCCCGACGGCGCCCCCAGCACCGGCGCTTGCGTGATGGCGGCGATGGCCAGCGGCGTTCCCGCAGCCAAGGCCCCCGCACGGATAGTAAGTGTAGCCGCCATTGCGACTAGGCGCTTCTGCATGCGATCGAATGACAACTGCATAACGTCTCCTGCTCCTTACCCGTTGGGCTGTGGATTCACCCACTCCGTTGCCTGACTGGCTGCCAAGCTTGGTTCCTTCCGCCGGATCGGGGGCCGGGTGCGCACCCGTCTTACCGATCCGATGACATGGAGATAACGGGCCGGTGAAGGGAGAAGTTTAGGGGAGACACCAGTGTTGAGGGTGTGTTAAGTCTTGGGTAGGCGTGCTCGAGCAGCGCGTGCTGCCCCAGCGCGGGTTGAGCACGCCTACGGGGGAAAGGAGCAAGGGGCCGGCAGGCGTTTGCGTCCCGCGCTAACTCCCGGTAGGGTGTCCAGCGGCGGGAGCTTCGGCGACGTAGCGGTCCCCAGCGTGCACCTTCAACAGCAGCGCCCAGGAGACTACGAGCGCCAACCCCCCGGCAAACAGCACCCAGCGGAAGGTGCCGGTGGCATCGGCCAGCGCGCCGAAGGCAGTGGCACCCAACGGCTGGGCCAGCGACCAGACCATGGTGCTGAGCCCCGACAGTTCGCCCATACGGGTTGCGGGCACCAGTTCAGTGAACAGCGGGTAGGCCAGTGCGGTCGGCACGGCCTGCGCGAGCCCGGCCAGCGCCATCGCCATAACCACCTGCTCGCGCGTCTGCACTTGCGATCCCACGAGGACAACAACGGCGAAGATACCGAGGCCCCACTGGGTAACCCGCTTCTTCCCCACCTTGTCGCCCAGCCAGCCGGATGGGCCGACTGCCACCAAGGTGGCTACCATGAGCGCCAGCAGCAGAATAAACGTCTCGCTCTCGGGAATACCGAGTTCTTGGTGGCCAAAACGGGTGATGAAGGGCGTAATACCGCCGATGCCGAACCAGTACACGAAGTAGGCAAGGACATACCATGCCGCCGGCCGGTACGAGAGAACTTGCGCGAAATATTCCCTTGGGCTGAACCGCACCGGCGGGGTGTCTTGTGCGGAGGCTATGGGGGCTTCGCGTATGCCTACCACCGTGATCAGTAGGCCGGCCAACAGGCTGACTGCCACCAGCAAGAACACGAGCCACGGCTGGTTGTCCCATACCTGAGAGGCTACCACCAGCAGCACGATGCCGCCTGCGAACGCGAGCACCCGGTTCACGCCGTTGACGGTGCCCCGCTGCTCCTCGACCACCATGTCTGGTAACAGCACCTCATACACCGTTGCGCCAATACCCAGCAGAATCGGCCCCAGCACGAAGATCAACACCACGATAGGGAGGGGAGGATAGCTGGACAGCACCACAAATCCCAGGGCTGCAGGCACGATCAGCAGCATGAACGGCCGGCGTCGCCCCCATCGCGTCTGCAAACGGTCGCTCCAGGCGCCGGCCAGCGGCTGCAACACGCTACCGACAAACGATCGCTCGTTAGCGAGAAACCCGATGACGCTGTTGGGAAGGCCGTAACCCGCGAGGAAGAACCCGGCAACAGCGTTGAAGAAGATGTCGTGAATGCCGATGCCGACGCGGGCGGCTCCGTAGATCAATGACCAAGCAACGGACACTCGCTGCATGCGCAGACTCCCAGAACGCTAGTGGTGTGATACAGGTAGTTTGGTGTGGCTCGGCTCGCGGCCTTCGGATGAGCGCGAGGGTTCCCGCCTTCGCCGAACATCACGGTAGTGCGTCGTACGACTAGGCTACCGTACTTCGGCCGCACGTACGGCGTAATCCTCTACGAGATCGTGTTGAGCTGGACGGCCAGCCGCTTGCGCTCGCCCTTGGCCCAGCCATTGAGCCGCGCGCTGACGAACCGGCCGATGCGTTCACGGCCCGGTTGCAGCAGGCCTGCTACGCGCTTACCCGACAGGCCGAAGCCGCTATCGAAGAACGGAGTCCTGGCTTGTGAGCATCAAGGATTACGGATTTTTACGCGTGAGTTTAGCTATCGCCGGTAATCGTCAGGCGTGAACTAAGGGTCGAGCCTGAGCCCGTTCCCGCGCACCGTGACCAGGTGGCGGCGGGTGGCTCCCGCCTGGGTCAGACGTTCACGCACACGCCGCACCAGTGCATCCAGAGCCTCCTCTGACGCGCCCTCGGCGTGCGCGTCGGGCCACACATGGGCCACCACCTCGCCCCGCGTGCACACGGCGCCCGCTCGCTCGTTTAGGTAGGCCACCAGCCGGTATTGCTCCGGCGACAGCGCCGGCGCAACGTCTCTCCCTTCGATTGCGACGGTCCGGGTCGCCGGGTCGACCGTCAAACCGTTGGACGCGCGCTGCGGGGGTGTGGGCGGGCTCTCGTTCGGACTCGAGCCGGTGGATGCGCCAACGGTCGCTGGGGCGCGCCTCCGCGTCCATGCGGCGAAAGCCGCCGCCGCTCCAGCAAGTGCGAAGGGTATGCCCCAAGGCCAGGCGATGCCGGGATTGCTGTCCCCGCTACCCGCCGCTTCGTTGCGGCCGCCGGTCAGTGGCGTCGACGTTAATGAACCAACCTGCGCCTGCAGGCGGTACTCGCCGGCTTCAGAGGGGGCGGCGATGGATGCGACCCCAGCGACAGTGGGCGCCCTCAGGGTGCTCACCACTACGCCCCGCTGCGCAACACTGAACTGCACCTGCGTGCCATCGGCCGCCAATCGGCCTTGGCGGTCGCGGATGACCGATGTCTGCACCCTGGCATCAGGACCTGAACGCTCGACGGAAAGCGAGAGCTGCTGCTGGTTGTCAGGTTGCAGCGCCTGGGGCAGGTCATAGCCTACCCCGGCGATGCTGACCGGAGGCGAGCCGTGCGGTTCCAGCTGGCGAAAAACAGCTCGCACCGCTACGTCGATGACCTCTGGTGTTTTGCTGTACACGCCAAAGTAGGCGGTGAGTTTGCCGATCTGCGTGGCATCGAGGTGATAGGGCGCGTTGAAGGCTACCGCGATCACTCGTTTGGTGCGCAGGTCGACGGGCGCGGCGGCCAGAAACCGGCGAGCGGCCTCTGTGGCTGGGTAGTTGGCGGGGTTGTAGTCGGGGAGCGCCAGGAGAACGTAGCCCGCTCGAGTGATCGCGCCGCCGACCCGGTCTTGGGCCTCACCCGAGAGCGTGCCGTTTACCCATTGCAGCAGCTCACCGAACGCCACGGTGTCGATGTCCTTGCGGCGGATCTCCCCGGTACCGCTAGCGCCGTAGAACCGCAGCATGGCATCGCGAATCTCGAATTGTGGAACGATGTGGTAGGGGAAGCAGTCGGCCCAGCACTCGGCGATCAGGATGCGCTCACCGCGCCGTGGGCCTCGCTGAAGGCGCACCTTTAGCTCAGCTTCCGAGGGGCTGATGAGGGTCAGTGCATCCTCAGCCACGGCTGCAACGGCGGCGTGTCCCCGTCCTGCAGCGGCACTCGCAGCGGCGGGATCCACCAGCACCGAATCGAGGGTCAGCTCAGGGTAGAGTTTGGCCTTCAGCGTGAGCACGCGGCGCAGGGCGTCGTCTACCCGGGTACGAAGCGCCGGACTCTCACGGTACTGTCCCGCCAGGTACTGCAAGGTGTCGATAATGCTGGGCGCCTGGTGCTCGGCCCATCCCCGCTCTTGGCTAAACTCCACCAGCGAGAGGACGTCGTTGCCCGCCATCAATGCATCGCGGGCAATCTGCCGGTTGGGAAACTCGCTGAGGGTAGGGCTATAGTGCTTTTTTACGGCCAGCACGCCCAGCGCGTCGCTGACGATGACGCCCTGCTTGCGCCAGGTCCCGAATTCAGGGAGCGACATGGCCGCCTGCAGGCCCCGTTGGTCGAAGGACAGCGGTTTGGTGAAGGGGTCGGCCGACTGGAAGCCGCGCTAGCTGATGTGCGAGGTCATCATGGCATCGGTCCGCCCGGCGGCGTCGCTGGGGATGTCTGCGGCGAGGATGGCGAAGGGCAGCAGCTCGCTCTCGCGCAACTGCTCCAGCGACTTGTTCACCATGGACACTTCGTTGTCAGGCGAACGGTCGGAGCCACCGTGCCTGGGGAAGTGCTTCGCGACGGTGGCCATACGGCCGCCGCTGCCTGCCACAACCCCGCGGACGAAGGCGCGCCCCAGCGCCCCCACCCATCCGGCGCTGCCGCCAAACGAGCGGACGCCCATGTCGCCACTGCCGCCAGAGCGCGGCCGATCGAGCACGTCGACCACGGGGCCAAGCAGCAGGTTCACGCCGGCTGCCGAGAGTCCGCGACCGGCCACGCTGCCCACGGCCTCGGCGTGCTCGGGCTTCCATGTGGCGCCAATGGTCATGGCGCTGGGCAGCGGCGTGAAGTTGTGGGTGATGTTGGAGAAGGGGTACGAAGTCGCCCTCGTTATCTACCGCAATCAGCAGGGCGGGTAACGCAGTTGTTCAGCTATCGAGCGGCTGCCGGTTTCGCTTACCCTGCGCTGCAGTTCGTTCGTCAGCGCTGCCACCTGCCCCGCTGTGTCGCCGGTGTTGATCACGTTCCCATTGCTGGCAGACAGCAGTACCGCACCCACGCTGTAGTCGCGCAGCAGCGCCGCAACCGCCGTGCCCGCCGAGGCGTCGGCCCCCACGAAGTTGACCAGGGCGAGTTGTCCGACCCGTTGCTCGGGCGTGAGCGTCGCCATCAGGGCGTCCACCAACTCGCGCTGCTGGACGGGCAGCGCTGCCGCCGCCGGCGCTGCGAGGCGAGGCGTGGCGAGAGAACCGATGGCGACGGCCATCGTTAGGCACAGAACGAACCCAAACTGCGGACGCGCCAAGTCGCCTCCCGAGCAGCAGCGTGTTGCTCCGGCCATTATGCGCAGACGCTGGAACTGAAACCAAGGGTACCGCCGCTGCGACGGGGAAGCGTCGGCATCCCGGCGGGAACTCGTTGGGTTCGGAGGGGGTGAACCACAAGTGGCCGGAATAATGCTCTACACTTGATGAAGGGCTATGCCCCAACCCCTCTTCGGAGCCAGCCTCCATGCTTACTGACGAATTTATCGACCAGGTCTTCGATCCCGTAGCAACCCTCAACCTCAAGCTGATCAGCCTTTCGGACCTGGCCGACGAGGAGGTTGAGCGCTGGCACCCGCGCTGGAGTCTGCAGCCCGCCGACCTCCGGGGCAGCATCATCGACCGCCTGGAAACGCTCACCGAGGACAACACCGAGATCAACTTCGACGCCATCTACCGGGTGGCGCTCGGCGATCCTGAGCCTGAGCTCCGCATCAAAGCCATTGATGCGTTGTGGGAGTGCAATGAACGTTGGTTGCTGAACACCCTGGTCGATCTTACCGAAGATGACCTGGAGCCCGAGGTTCGGGCGACTGCCGCCGGCCATTTGGAGCGTTTCGTGTTGTTGGGGTTGCAGGAGGAACTGCGCCCTAGCCTGCTGGAAAAGGTGGAGAGCACCCTGCGTCGCATTCTGGCCAACGATCGCGAGGACTCCCCGGTGCGCCGCCGTGCGCTGGAGGCCCTGAGCCCCGGCGACGACGATGATGTGAACGACCTGATCCGCGACGCCTACCACAGCCGCGACCACGACTTGCGGCTGGGCGCCATTTACGCCATGGGCCAGCACTACGACACGCAGTGGTTGCCGGCACTGTTGGCCGAACTGAAGAACCCCGACCCGGAAATCCGCTATGAGGCGGCGCGAGCCTGCGGCGCCCTGGAGGATGAGCGGGCGCTGCCGGCCCTGATTGAGCTAACCAAGAGCATGGATAGCGACGTGCAAGAGGCCGCCATCACCTCCTTGGGTCAGATTGGCGGGCGAGAGGCTAAGCGCGTACTGACCGAGTGCCTCACCAGCCCAACACCTCGGGTGAAGGAAGCTGCGCAGGCGGCGCTGGAAGAACTTGCTTTCGGTGAAGACCCGTTGCGTGGCATGCCGCGCTAATCCGCGCAGCGAGATTGCAGCTTGTTATACTAAACAGGCGCTCGCGCTGTTAGGTGCGATGGCAGGCACTGGCCCGTCGATCTCGGGGCGCTGCAGGGGCGGCGCCACCATACGGTGGCTGAAGGACGTGTAATGGACTCCCGATGGTTCAAGAATAGTTTCATCTACCTGCTGATTCTGATCGCGGTGATGGCGGTGTTCTTCACGGTGTTCCAGCAGCCGCAAGCCGGCAAGCATGTCGACATCTCCGAGATCATGAGCCTGGCTCGGACCGGCGAGATCACCAAGATCGAGATCAGCGCCACTGGCGAGAACATTACCGCTACCAAGACCAACAGCAACGAGAAGCTGCGTTCCCGCAAAGAACCCACTGCCAGCATGTTCATGTTGCTGCAGCAGGGCGGGGTCGACCTCACCAAAAGCAATATCCAGGTCTCGGTCAGCGAGGTCCCGCAGTGGAACAGCATACTCAATGTGCTGTTTGGCTTCTTGCCGGTCATCGTGTTCGGCGCCATTCTCATCTTTATGATGCGGCAGGCACAGGGCACCAATAACCAGGCGCTCAGCTTCGGCAAGAGCCGGGCCCGTATGTTCACCGGGAACCGGCCCACCGTCACCTTCGCCGACGTGGCGGGGGTCGAGGAGTCGAAGCAGGAACTCCAGGAAGTGGTGGAGTTCCTGAAGTTCCCTGAGAAGTTCAGCGCCCTCGGAGCCCGTATTCCACGCGGCGTGCTGCTGGTGGGGCCTCCCGGTACCGGCAAGACGCTGCTGAGCCGGGCGGTCGCCGGTGAAGCGGGGGTGCCGTTCTTCAGCATCAGCGGTTCCGAGTTCGTGGAGATGTTCGTGGGCGTCGGCGCCAGCCGAGTACGCGACCTGTTCGAGCAAGCGAAGCGTAACGCGCCCTGTATCGTATTCGTCGATGAGATCGACGCTGTCGGACGCCAGCGGGGCAGCGGCCTCGGCGGTAGCCATGACGAGCGCGAGCAGACGCTCAACCAGATTCTGGTGGAGATGGACGGCTTCGACACGAATACCAACGTGATCGTGATTGCGGCCACCAACCGGCCCGACGTGCTGGACCCAGCGCTGCTGCGCCCCGGCCGCTTCGACCGCCAGGTCGTGCTCGACCGGCCAGACATCGCAGGGCGTATTGCCGTGCTGGCGGTGCACGCTAAGGGCAAGCCGATCGACCCCGACGTCGACATGGGCGTCTTGGCGAAGCAGACACCTGGTTTTAGCGGCGCCGACTTGGCCAATCTCGTGAACGAAGGCGCAATCTTAGCCGCCCGCCGCAACAAGAAGTCCATCAGCCTCGATGAGCTGGAAGAGGCCATCGATCGGGTGAGCCTTGGCCCCGAGCGCAAGAGCCGCATCATCAGCCCCAAGCAGAAGGAAAAGACGGCGTATCACGAGGGGGGCCACGCGCTGGTTGCACGTATGCTGCCCAACGCCGACCCCGTGCACAAGATCAGCATCGTCGCCCGCGGTATGGCGCTGGGCTATACCATGCAGTTGCCCGACGAAGACCGCTACGGCTCCAGCGAGAGCGAGTTCAAGGACCGGCTTGCAATCATGATGGGCGGGCTGGTGGCCGAACGGCTGGTGTACGGCGAGCATACCACCGGTCCCGGCAACGACATTGAGCGGGCCACGGGAACGGCCCGCCGCATGGTCACGCAGTTCGGCATGAGCGAGAAATTGGGTCCCCGAACCTTTGGCCGGAAGGACGAGATGATCTTCCTGGGCCGGGAGATCTCGGAGCAGCGGGACTACAGCGAGAAGATCGCCCAGGACATCGATGAAGAGGTGCACCGGCTCATCACCGAGGCGTACGAGACGGCGAGCCGCATCCTGACACTGCATCGCAACAAGCTGGAGCGGCTGGCAAAGCTGCTGATTGAAACCGAGACGCTGGAGGGCGAGCCGCTGGAAGCAGCCTTCAGCGACCTGAGCCCCTCGCCGGTCAGGCCGGCGGAGCCAGCCGCCCCGACCGGCGAGGCGGCCACGCAGCCGGGCGTAGCCTAGCCGATACCACGGCGGACACACAGAAACCCCCGAGCACAGGTGCTCGAGGGTTTCTCCTTGCGCCTTCCTGGCCCATGGCCAGTTTGAGACTACGAACGGCAGGTGGTGGCGCGGCTATGTGCTGAAAGGCGTGTCTGCCCGCGAGCTGATTCACATTGTGCGCTCGGTGCAAGCCGGCGACAGCTATGCGCCTCCCTCGCTGGCTGCCCCATGCTTACCGGGATGACCCTAGTGGTCGGCCACTAATGAATTGGGTAGAGGCGTTTGAGTTTGATACGGGCGTTGGCGGTGGTGAAGCGCCAATTCACGGCACCACCCTTAGCGTTGCGCCGGTCCTCCCAGGCCGCCACCTCCCGGGTGAGGGCGGGCTGGTCG
>SHYE01000025.1:0-10000 GCA_009692935.1 Dehalococcoidia bacterium
TAGGTGCTGAAGCGGTAGCCCAACCGCAGGTAGAACAGCTCCACCGCGCGCATCAGCCCAAGGTTGCCCTCTTGGATTAGGTCGAGGAGCGGCAAGCCGCGGTTCCGATACCACCGTGCCACGCTCGCCACCAGCCGCAGGTTGCTCTCTATCATGTGGTTCCGGGCGCGCGCCGCGTTGTCCTTCACCTTGTGCCAGTGGGAGCGCAGCCCAGCGGCGGACACACCGGCGGCTTTGAGAAAAGCGTCGTCGCTCAAGGCTTCAGGGTCGGCCCCGCCCGCGCGGTGCTCAAGAAGCCGCTGGAGGATGTCTGCGGGCAAGAGCCGTGACGCCACCGAGAGCCGCACCAAGCGCGACCGGAGGGTCTCCTCATCCCCCAGGCTGTCCGGCAGACTCACCAGCAGGTTGCTATCCATTGGCCCATCGACTCGACTACGGAACGTGGCAGTGAAGAGGAGGGCGGCTGGGGTTACCGCCGCAGTCTCGTCCTTCGGAGCGCAGGCTTCCAGCAGGTCCCGGGCCTCAGCCACAATCCTGTACAGGTGGATCGCACGTCGGGCCGGCGGTTCCTCGGGCGATGTCTGTTCTGCCTCGTCGAGAAATCGCGCTAACTCAAGCTCACCGCCAAGCGAACGCTCCTCTTCCGCCTTAAGCAGCGGCACGCGCCCGATCTCGGTCAGATACTGACTGGTGGCTTCGGCCAACTCATCGGGCGGCTCGGTGCGCGTCCCGCCCGTCCGAACTGCCGTGGTCACCTGTCCCGCGCCAACCTCAAAACGCTCGGTGAGGGTGGGCGGCACGCCGCCCAAGGCCTTGAGCCATACTGCCACCCAAGTTGCGGCCGCATCCTAAAGATTGGCCGGCCAATCCTGTCCTGTCGGCACGTTTCCACCGAAACCCATAGTCACGCTAGCGCCGCCTGGGACTGGTGTCGTCTTCGTCTAAGTACTGCAGCATATGGCGGTCTTCGTCGGTCAGCCCCTCTTCCCACAGGTGCATCATCTCGGCCAGCGCCGCATCGGGATCGTTCATGAACTCACGCGCCGCGTCCAGGCTGAGCGGCAGTGTACCGGCGTATTCAGCCTCCCGCATTGAGTGGAGCTTCCGCAAGACGGCTGGTGCGGCAACGAAGCCCGCAGCCATGCCCAGCACCACGCCCAGTGCAGTTCGTATCCGCATCCCCACACCTCCAGCGACTTCACGTATCTTCAGCATAAGCCAGAACGGCTGGAATGGCCTGTTTCCGTCGTCGGCGTACGTGATCAGCATGTGTTCGGGCGGAAGCTTGGGCCTGGCGGCTGGCCGGATTTGGGCTGTCGTGAACAAAGCAGGATGGCCGACGGGCTACAGCTGGTGCAGGGGTGTCTGTCTTTTCACCGGGCGCATGCTTGGGCTATTCTGCACAGGTCATACCGTTATGAATCTCCTTATCTCTGTGATTGGCGGCAGCGAGTGCTCCGCGGCGGACGCGCAGGCGGCCGAAGCCGTGGGCGCTGGCTTGGCGCGCGGCGGCGCGACCGTGGTGTGCGGTGGCCTCACCGGCGTGATGGCGGCGGTGTGCCGAGGCGCTCGCCAGGCGGGCGGCCACACCATAGCCCTGCTCCCCGGAGATGATCCGCGTGCCGCGAATCCCGATATCGAGTTTGCGATTCCTACCGGGCTCGGCCACGCCCGCAACGTGATCGTGGCCCGCGCCGGGCGGGCGGTGATCGCCATTGCGGGCAGCCACGGCACGCTGTCCGAGATATCGCTGGCGCTGGTGTACGGCACGCCGGTGGTGGCGCTTAACACCTGGGATGTGTCGTTGAACGGGGTGGCGCCGCCGGGCCTGGTACGCGCCACGAGCGCTGTCGATGCTGTGGAGAAGGCGCTTGCTCTGGCGGCCGCGCGGCGAGTCTGACCGAACCTTACAGAACTGGACGTGTCCCTTGAACATTACTGACATCCGCGCGCAGGAAATCCTCGACTCTCGCGGGAACCCCACGGTGGCTGTGGAGGTCACGCTGGATGACGGCGCACGCGGCCGGGCGGCTGTGCCCTCCGGCGCCAGCACCGGCGCCCACGAAGCCCTGGAGTTGCGCGATAAGGACCCCAAGCGGTTCGCTGGCCTGGGCGTTCAGACCGCAGTCGGCAACGTCCACAGCCGCGTCCTGCCGGCCCTCAAAGGCATGAGCGTTGCCGACCAGTCAGCGGTTGACCGCCGGCTGCTGGAACTTGACGGTACGCCGAACAAGGGTGGCCTTGGGGCGAACGCGATCCTGGGCGTGTCGCTGGCCGTGGCGCATGCGGCGGCAGCATCGAGGCGGGTGCCGTTGTACCACTCGGTGGGTGGCGATAGCGCACACATCTTGCCGGTGCCCATGCTCAATATTCTCAACGGCGGGCGTCACGCCGAAGACTCCACCGACTTTCAGGAGTTCATGGTGATGCCGGTCGGCGCACCCAGTTTTGCCGAGGGCTTGCGGATGGGCGCCGAGATCTACCAATCGCTGAAGCAGCTGGTGCGGGCGCTGCCCTCGGCCACCACCGTGGGCGACGAGGGTGGGTTCGCACCCTCGCTCAAGTCAAACCGGGCGGCGCTGGAAATGGTGGTCGACGCGATCGGAGTGGCCGGCTACCAAGCCGGGAAGGATGCCGTGATCGCACTCGACCTTGCCGCCTCGGAGTTCTACGAGGGTGGGAAGTACGTGCTGGCCAAGGAAGGGCGCAGCCTGTCCAGTGCCGAAATGGCTGCGTTCCTGGCGACCTGGGTCGCCGAGTTCCCCATCGTTAGCATTGAGGACGGCATGGCCGAGGACGACTGGGACGGCTGGAAGGCGCTGACGGAGCAGGTCGGCAGTCGCTGCCAACTGGTGGGCGACGATCTGTTCGTCACCAACACCGAACGCATCCAGCAGGGCGTCGACCGGAACTGCGCTAACGCCGTGCTGATCAAGCCGAACCAGATCGGCACCCTTACTGCGACCCTAGCCGCGGTGACCATGGCCACCAAGGCAGGTTGGGCCAGCGTCATGAGCCACCGCTCGGGCGAGACCGAGGACACTACCATTGCCGACCTCGCAGTGGCCACCGGTTGTGGCCAGATCAAGGCCGGCGCACCGGCCCGCAGCGAGCGCGTCGCCAAGTACAACCGCCTGCTGGCTATTGAGGCCGAACTGGGAGTTGTCGCGCGCTATGCGGGGTGGGACGCGTACAAGGCGAACGTGCGGCGGTAGAGGCCATCGAGCTGTCGGCCGAACAATGTGAATGTACCGTGAAACATCCCCGTGTTCGACCCTTTTCTCTGGCCCAAGCTGGTATACTACCGGTGCATTCCCGCGGTAGGAGCGCCCCCTGAGTAAACGGCCCAGTCGTAAACCGCCTGTTTCCGTGTCAGATGATACCGCCGATAGGCCGCGCGAGGCCTGCGGGGTGTTCGGGGTCTACGCACCCGGCGAAGACGTCGCCCGCCTCACTTTCTTCGGCCTCTATGCCCTGCAACACCGCGGGCAAGAGAGCGCTGGCATTGCAACCGCACACAATGGCGACCTGAAGGTTGCGACCGGCATGGGCCTGGTGACGCACGTGTTCGACGAGGAGCAGTTGAGCGCCCTCCCCGGCGACATGGCCATCGGCCACACGCGCTATTCCACCACCGGCTCCACCAATCTGCGCAACGCCCAGCCCTTCGTGGCATCGTGCGATCGCCTGGGGAAGATCGCGCTGGCCCACAACGGCAACGTGGTCAACGCCCAGATCCTGTTCGAAGAGCTGCGCGAGCGGGGCGTGCCGCTGCGGTCATCCACCGACTCAGAGGTCATCGTCGCCGCGATCGCGTGCGCGCCGGGCCTGACGTGGGCCGACAAGATCGTCCACACCCTCCGGCGTTTTTCCGGCGCCTACAGTCTGGGGCTGCTCACCGCAGATAGCCTAATGGCCGCTCGCGATCCTCTGGGCATACGCCCGTTATGCCTGGGAAAACTGAACGGCGGCTGGGTCATCGCCTCCGAAACCTGCGCCTTCGACCATCTGGGGGCTCAGTTCATCAGGGAAATCGACCCCGGTGAGCTGGTCATCATCAATAAGGACGGCGTCACCAGTCACCGCATCGCCGAGGAGCCCGCAGCTAGGCGGGCTTCCTGCATTTTCGAGTACATCTACTTCGCGCGGCCCGACAGCGTGATGAACGGCAAACTGCTCTACAGCGCCCGTGAGCGCATGGGCGCTCGCCTGTGGGAAGAGCATCCGATCGAGGCCGACGTGGTTATTGGTACGCCGGATTCGTCGATCCCCGCGGCCATCGGCTTCGCCCGAGCCTCCGGGATCCCCTACAGCGAGGGGCTGATCAAGAATCGGTACGTGGGGCGGACATTCATCCAGCCCGACCAGCGGATTCGAGAGTTGGGTGTGCGATTGAAGTTCAACCCGATGCCGGAAGTGCTGCGAGGCAAGCGCGTGGTGGTGGTGGACGACAGCATCGTTCGGGGCACTACTACGCCGCGGGTCGTCGCGCTGCTAAGGCGGGCGGGCGCGCTGGAGGTGCACCTGCGGATCAGCTCGCCGCCGATCACCCACCCTTGCTTCTTCGGCGTCGATATGGCCACCCGCAGCGAGCTGATTGGCGCTCAGAAGACGATTCCCGAGATTCGAGAGTTCGTTGGCGCCGATACCCTAGGCTACTTGAGCCTTGAGGGCCTGCTGCATGCTGTGGAGGGTGACGACAGCAAGTTCTGTACCGCCTGCCTCAGTGGCGCTTACCCGGTGCCGGTGCAGTTAGAGCTGGACAAACTGGCCTTTGAACATCTGCCCATGGTGAACGTACGACCCCGCGCGGGAGAGCCGGTCTAGCTACCGCGGCTACGCCCCAACGAGTTAACCTCAACCTGTACAAGGATTCTGTATGCGCGTGATTTTAAGTGTCTACGACAAGACGGGTCTGGAGGACTTCGCCCGGGGCCTTGCCGCCCGTGGCGCTGAGTTGGTAAGCACCGGTGGCACCAAGCGGTCCTTGGAGGGCGCTGGCATCGCCGTGCGCGGGATCGACGAGATCACCGGATTCCCCGAAATCCTCGATGGCCGGGTGAAAACACTGCATCCCATGGTGCACGGGGGCCTGCTGGGACGACGGGACCTGCCGGATCACGTTGCCCAAATGCAGCAGTTGAACATCACCCCCATTGATATGGTCGTGTCGAACCTCTACCCCTTCGTCGAAACCATCGCCAAACCCTCCCACTCACTGGAGGACGCGCTCGAGAACATCGATATTGGTGGCCCCACCATGCTGCGGGCCTCGGCCAAGAACTACCCCAGTGTGTGGGTGGTAAGCGACCCGGCCGACTATCCTGCAGTACTGGAAGCGCTCGCGCAGACTGATGCTGCGGCGGGGTTAGCCTTGCGCCGCAAGCTCGCTGCTAAGGCGTTCCAGCACGTTGCCTACTACGACACCGTGATATCCGGTTACTTGCGCGACCCGGAAGACCTGTTCCCCGACGAGCTGACCCTGGGCTTCAAGTTGGAGCAGGAGCTGCGGTATGGCGAGAACCCGCACCAAAAGGGGGCGCTCTACCGCGACCCGCTGGTCGGCTTCAGCAGCCTCGTCCTCGGCGAGCAGGAGCTCGGCAACGCCCCATCACTCTGCAACATCTACGACTTGTCGGCTGCACTGGAGACCGTACGGGACTTCGTAGGGCGACCCGCAGCGGTGGTCATCAAGCACGCCACGCCCAGCGGGTTCGCCCTCGGCGAAACCGCAGCCGACGCGCTGCGCAAGGCTATCCACGCCGACGCGACCTCAGCCTTTGGCGGCATCATCGGCCTCAACCAACCGCTCGACTTGGCAGTGGCTCAGGTGATAGACGAGTTCAAACAGGTTGAATCATCGAATATCGACGCTATCGTCGCTCCCGGGGCCACCCCTGAAGCGATCGAGCTGCTGAAGAAGACCCGCCGCCGGATGGTACTGATCACCGTGCCATCGCTGCAACTGCTGCCCTTAGGCAGCATGAACTTCAAGCACATCCCCGGCGGTGCGCTGTACCAGACGGCGAACGTGGCCGCGGTCGATACCACCTACTGGAAGGTGGCCACCCAGGCCCAGCCCTCGGCGCTGCAGTTGGCCGCCATGAAGGATGCCTGGACCCTGATCCGTCGCATTCGGTCGAACACCATCTTGGTGTGGGATCCGGCTACCGGCATCACGCTGGGTATTGGCAGCGGGCAGGTCAGCCGAGTCGGCGCGGCCAAGCTAGCGCTGGAACAGGCCGGCGAACGGGCCCGCGGCGCCGTGCTGGTGTCCGACAGCTTCTTCCCCTTCCCCGACAGCGTGGACCTTGCCGTCAAGGCCGGCATCGGCGCGATCGTGCAGCAAGGCGGTTCCATCAACGACAAGCTGTCGGTGGCGGCCGCAGACCGGGTGGGTGTGCCGATGGTGTTAACTGGTGAGCGCGCGTTCTGGCATTAACCGCTAACAAAACCGGAACTTGCGCGTTTACCTACCCGTAACAGCGCAAAGGGAGTGAACGTGCCGGTTATTGCCGCCCCTTTTATTGGGACACTTGCAGAGCATGTTGCGGAACTGCCGGAAGCGCAGCAGCAGGCGTTCCAGCGCCTGTATGACGTGCGGGTGAGCTATGGCCAACTCCGGGCTCCCATTGGCATGCAACAGTGGCTCCAGCGCCAGTTCGGGTCCGTCGACGCGGTGGCGACCCAGCGAATCGTGCGGGTCACCAACCGGGTCACCCTGGAAGATGTGCTGTACAACGCGCTGCGGTCACGCCGGCCGATCCAGATGAACGATGGGTCGGAGCTGATGCAATGGCTGGCACAAGCTGGGAGCGACGACCCATTGGCCGACCCCGAGGAGACGACGCCCGAAGACCCCTTCGGCCGCGTCCGGGGCGCGCACAGCATCACCGCCGCCAACGTCGCCAAACTCGATGCCCACAGTGGCGTGATTGTGTTCGACGAGTACAACCCGCTGGTGTTCGATCGCTCCAGCGTTACCGATTGTTTCGACGTGGGTTGGGAATGGGCCCGCCAGGCGAACCAGTACGACCCGGCTGCTGTGTACTACATGCTTATTTGGAACTGCCTGTGGCGAGCTGGTGCTTCGCTGTTGCACGGCCACGCGCAAACGCTCCTGGGGCGTGGACAACATTATGGTAAAGTGGAAGCGCTGCGCCGGACGGCGGGCGGGTATAGCGCCGGCCCCGGCCGCTCGTACTTCGACGATCTCTTCGCAGTACACGAATCGTTAGGCCTAGGATTCGAGGTGGATGGTGTGCGGATTATGGCGCACTTGACCCCACTGAAAGAGAAAGAAACGCTGGTAATGGCCCCACCCTTCCATCAGAACCTGCCGGGCGCGGTCTACCAGGTACTCGCGTGCCTGCGCGACCGCATGAACGTACGCAGCTTCAATCTGGCCCTGTATCAGGCCCCCATTGCCCCCGTAGCAGAGGACTGGTCCGGCTTTCCCAACATCGTGCGCATCGTCGATCGCGGCGACCCCCTCAGCCAGACGTCAGATTTCGGGACCATGGAACTGTACGGCGCATCAGTCGTGTCCAGCGATCCCTTCGCCTTGGCGGAAGCTCTGCGAGAGATGGTCGTCTAGCCTATGCCGCAACTCGTCCTCACCTCAGGCGAGAGTATCCTGATGCGGGCTGCCCTCAAGCGGCGGTTAGCCGAGTTGGGGCGCCCTGGGCTGACCCCTGAGCCGAGTGTCACCGAGATAGAGCGCATTACTCGCTTGCTCCAGCAGATCGCCGGCACACCCATGCCCGCAGATGTCCGCGTCATGGCCTCGAGCGACGAAACTGCACTCATGGCGCAAAGCCTGCACCGGAGCGCAGCCTGGCAGCGGTCGATGCTGCCGCACGCTCGCGACCACGGTGTCATGGCCACGCTCTGCCGGAAGGTGGAGAGTCTGACCGTGCATGAACCCACGCTCCCCGAGCGATTGGCCCGGCATGTGACGGGGATGCTGCACCGGGGTGAGAGCCACCCGCTGCCGCACGACCATACCCCATGACCGGTGGTCAGGAAGCGAGCCCCAGCAGCGGCATCCGCGTGGAGGCGGCACAGGGTGTGCTGCCGCGGTTTCGGCTTGATGCTGTTATTCCGGTCTACAACGAAGAGCATGTGCTTGCCGGATCGGTGGAAAGGCTGCGGGCGTTCCTCGCTGAGCACATGGGTGGGTATCGCTGGCGGATTGTAGTCGCCGACAACGCCTCCATCGACGGCACGCTTGCCGTGGCCGAAGGGTTGGCCGCTGCCCATCCCAACGAGGTTGCCCTGGTGCACCTGCTGCAGAAGGGCCGAGGCCGTGCCCTGCGCCACGCCTGGCTCAACAGCGACGCCGACATCTTAAGCTACATGGACGTGGACCTCTCGACGGACCTGTCGCACTACCCGTTGCTGATTCAGTGCATCGTCAACGGCTACGACGTGGCCACCGGCTCCCGCCTGCTGCCGGAGTCGAAGACCAACCGGTCCCCCAAACGCGAGTTCATTTCACGCAGTTATAACCTCATCACCAAGCTCACCCATTTCACGAAGATCGTGGATATGCAGTGCGGGTTCAAGGCGCTGAGCCGCCGCGCCGCCCAGGAACTGATACCGCTGGTGGAGAACAACCAGTGGTTCTTCGACACCGAGTTGTTGCTTCTGGCCGAGAAGTTCGGCTACCGAATCAAAGAGATTCCGGTGCAGTGGCTTGAGGATCCCGATACCCGGGTGAAGATTGTGGCCACCGTCATGGAGGATCTGCACGGGCTGGTTCGCTTGCGCCTGCACCCACCGGCCCGTCCCGCCGCTGCTAACCTCGACTGAGGGCTGACGACGAACCTGCGCGTCGAGTACTCTGAGATGCATCCTTCAGGCTGGGGTGACAAGACAGTTTGAGCGTGCACATTACTCTGGTGAGGGGCGGCGGCCAACCAGCCTGCGTTGCACCCGGATTCGGTGAGGAGCTATGAAGGGTCTTGTGCTGAGCGGTGGCAAGGGCACGCGGTTGCGCCCATTGACCTTTACGGGGGCCAAGCAGTTGGTGCCCATCGCCAACAAGCCGGTGCTGTTCTATGTGCTGGAGGACTTGGTAGAGGCGGGCATCACCGATATTGGCATCATTGTGGGCGACACGCACGAGCAAGTGCGCGCCGCGGTGGGCGATGGCGCAACGTTCGGGGCCCGGGTCACCTACATCCAACAAGACGCTCCCTTGGGCTTGGCCCACGCCGTGCGCATTGCGCGCGACTTTCTTCAAGACGACCCCTTCGTCATGTTTCTCGGCGATAACCTCATCCGCGATGGCATCGTCTCGTACGTGCGAGACTTCGAGGCCGGCGGCATGAACTCCCTCATCGTGCTGAAAGAAGTGCCGAACCCGCGGGAGTTCGGCATCGCCGTCCTCGAGCAGGGGCGGGTGACCCGGCTGATGGAAAAGCCGAAGGATCCGCCCACGAACCTCGCGGTTATCGGCATCTACATCTTCGACTCCACGGTGTTCGAGGCGGTGGAGAGCATCACGCCCTCGGCCCGCGGCGAGCTTGAGATCACCGACGCCCTGCAGTACCTCATCGACCACGGCTTCCGGGTGGAGGCGCGCCATCTGACCAGCTATTGGACGGACACCGGCAAGATGGACGATATGCTGGAGGCCAACCGCTGGGTGTTGGAACAGCTTGAAACGGCGGTGCACGGCGCCGTGGATGCCCAGTCGGCACTGCACGGGCGAGTGCAGGTGGAGCCTGGCGCCGTGGTGATCAACTCCACGGTGCGCGGCCCAGCCATCATCGGCCGCAACACCGTCATCGAGAACTGCTACATCGGGCCGTTCACGTCGATCTCGCACGATTGCGTTGTACGCAACAGCGAGGTAGAGCACTGCATCATCATGGACTCCTGCGCCATTGACGCCGGCGGGCAGCGCATCGAGTCGAGCCTCATCGGCAGGAACGTGCAGATTCAGCCCATCGATCACAAGCCCCGCGCCTACAAACTGGTGCTGGGCGACCAC
>SHYE01000025.1:15000-16130 GCA_009692935.1 Dehalococcoidia bacterium
TGGTAGGCAAATCCGCCGGTCCGTTAAGCTGAGGTGCGGGGGAAGGCGCAGAGCAATCTGCAGCCGATTCTGTTGACCCCATACTGGCAAGAAAAGCCGCGTTGCGAGAATATGTGGTGCCCGTACCGCAAACCGACACTGGTAGACAGGGATAAGAGTCCCAAGGTGTTCGAGAGAACCCTCGTTAAGGAACTAGGCAACTTAACCCCGTAACTTAGGGATAAGGGGTGCCCTTGGATGTGTAGTCACTCGCTGGCGAAGCATCCGGAGGTCGCAGCAAAGGGGCTCAGGCGACTGTTTAACAAAAACACAGGTCTCTGCAAACGCGAAAGCGGAAGTATAGGGGCTGACTCCTGCCCAGTGCTGGAAGGTTAAGGGGAGGTGTTTCAAAAGCACCGAACCGAAGCCCCAGTGAACGGCGGCCGTAACTATAACGGTCCTAAGGTAGCGAAATTCCTTGTCGGGTAAGTTCCGACCCGCACGAATGGAGTAACGATCTGAGCGCTGTCTCAACGAGGGACTCGGCGAAATTGAAGTATCCGTGAAGATGCGGATTACCCGCGCCAGGACAAAAAGACCCCGTGGAGCTTTACTGTAGCTTGGCGTTGCATCGAGGCTTTACTTGCGTAGGATAGGTGGGAGGCTATGAGCCGGGGCTTTCGGGTTCCGGGGAGCCAACGTTGAAATACCACTCTGGTAAAGTTTTGGTGCTAACCACTCACCGTTATCCGGGAGTGGGACAACGTCTGGCAGGCAGTTTGACTGGGGCGGTCGCCTCCCAAAATGTAACGGAGGCGTCCAAAGGTTCCCTCAGGGTGGATGGAAATCACCCGAAGAGTGCATAGGCAGAAGGGAGCTTGACTGCGAGACCTACAAGTCGAGCAGGGCCGAAAGGCGGGCTAAGTGATCCTACGGTCCCGTGTGGAAGGGCCGTGGCTTATCGGACAAAAGCTACCCCGGGGATAACAGGCTTATCTTCCCCAAGAGTTCACATCGACGGGAAGGTTTGGCACCTCGATGTCGGCTCGTCGCATCCTGGGGCTGAAGCAGGTCCCAAGGGTCCGGCTGTTCGCCGGTTAAAGCGGTACGCGAGCTGGGTTCAGAACGTCGTGAGACAGTTCGGTCTCTAT
>SHYE01000026.1 GCA_009692935.1 Dehalococcoidia bacterium
CGTCGGGCTACCTGATCTCGGCATCACCACCGAGCCTGAGGAGACCGGCGACACCTACACTGAAAACGCCTGCCTGAAGGCCAGCTACTACGCCGCACGCAGCGGCCTGCCCACACTGGCCGACGATTCGGGCCTCGACGTGGACGCGCTGGGCGGTGAACCCGGCGTCCGCTCTGCGCGGTACGGCGGCCCAGGCCTCGACGATCCGGGCCGGGTAAAGCTGTTGCTGCACAACCTGCGCGACGTGCCCGATGCCGGCCGCACCGCCCGCTTTGTGTGCGTCATCGCCGTTGCGGGCCACGGCATACCGCCACAGACGGTGCGGGCAACGGCGGAGGGCGTGATTGCGCATCAGCCGGTGGGCAGCGGCGGCTTCGGCTACGACCCGGTGTTCTTCGTACCCAGCCTCGGCCAGACTCTGGCGCAGGTACCAGCCGCCACCAAGCATGGCCTCAGCCACCGCGGCAAGGCCGCCCGCCTCATCCGCCCCCTGCTGCAACGCCTCCTGCTCACGTCATAGCACGGGGAGCCAGCAACCAGTCATTGCTCCGAAACTAGGCTCGCCGATACCTCTCGCTACCTCCGAGCCCACTCACCCTGAGGCCCTCGAAGGGCGAGCGGAGAACCAGCTAACCGAGACGCGGTAGCCCGCTCGTGCTTCGAGAGCCTCAGCATGAACGGAACATGACGTCAGCTATTCATGCACGGTGGCGCCCATGACCAAGGGCCCGTCCGATCCCGACCAGCACGAGGAATCCCTTGGTACCCCGATGGCGCCAACTTGCAGGCCAAGGCGCGACACACCGCCATGGGTATTTGACGCCGACCGGCAGCAGCGGAACAGGCTGATTGCCTATACTCCGGAGTGCACCACGTCGTAGGCATTCCGCAGCCGGCTGCACCGCTAGCTGCCGCCGAAGGGGATGGTGCAGGGAGCGCCCTTTCTGCCGGAGGATTGCGGGTGCCTGTCCTGAGCAGCGTCGAAGGGTCCCCCATCTCTAGAGGTTACGGGGTGGGCGGAGGGAAAGACGCGCTTCCCCGAAGGCTGACCAAGCAAGAACGCAGGGGCTCACGGCCACTGTACTGTCCAGCGGACGCCAACGTGTTGCTCCCTCCACAGACGCCCGTTCCCTATCGCCTCAAATCCCGTACACTTAACCCAGACATGCCAATCCTCGACACCTTGGGCCGTCCCGTTCGCGACCTGCGCATCTCCGTCACCGATCGTTGCAACTTTCGGTGCGTGTATTGCATGCCCAAAGAGGTGTTCGGCCACGACTACGCGTTCTTACCGCATAACGACGTGCTGACCTTCGAGGAGATCACCCGGGTCGCACGCATCTTCGGCACCCTCGGCGTCGAAAAGCTGCGCATTACCGGTGGTGAGCCCCTGGTACGGCGCGACATCGAGGGCCTCGTCGGCCAGCTGGCTTCCCATACCGGCATCGACGACATCACCCTGACCACCAACGGCTCGCTGCTGCCCCGCAAGGCGGCTGCGCTACGGGCTGCGGGGCTCAGGCGCATCACCGTCAGCCTCGACTCATTGCGCGACGAAGTGTTCAAGGCGATGAATGATGTGGACTTCCCTGTGCAGGGCGTACTGGATGGTATCGCCGCGGCGGCGGATGCCGGCCTCGCTCCCATCAAGGTCAATATGGTGGTGAAGCGCGGCCTCAATCAAGACGATGTCGTCCCCATGGCCCGGCATTTCCACGGCACCGGCCACATCGTTCGCTTCATCGAATACATGGACGTGGGCGCCACCAACGGTTGGCGGATGGACGACGTGCTCCCCGCCGCCGACATCGTCCGGCTCATCGATCGAGAGCTGCCGCTGGCACCGATTACCGCCAACTACCCCGGCGAGGTGGCGCAACGCTACCGCTACCGCGACGGCGGCGGCGAGATCGGGGTTATCGCCTCGGTCACCCAGCCCTTTTGCCAGGGATGCACCCGAGCCCGGCTTTCGGCCGACGGCAAGCTCTACACCTGCCTGTTTGCCACCGAAGGGTTCGACGTGCGTGCGCTGCTGCGCTCAGGAGCCTCCGATGCCAACGTGGCCGCGGCGCTCTCAAGCGTCTGGCAGGCCCGCACCGACCGCTACTCCGAGGTCCGCACCAGCCTGACCCCCCGATCCCGCAAAGTGGAGATGTCCTACATCGGCGGATGACCTCGAACACTGCCAAAGTTGAATCCCGCCCCTGGGCGTGGGACACCGTCCGCGGCGATCGCCGAAAGGTCTGGCTCACCCCCGACGCCGACGTCATCGCATTCAGCGCTGAACTGAAGGCAGCCACGGCACGTCGTGTGTACGACCTCGGGTGTGGCCTGGGCCGCCACACCATCATGCTGGCCGAGCAAGGCTTCGATGTCTCGGCCACCGACCTTTCGGCCAAGGCCGTGCAATACACCCGGCGCTGGCTCGCACGCGAGAAGCTGGGCGCAACCCTGCACATTGCCGATATCACCGTGGTGCCCTTCCCCAGCAACTACTTCGACGGCGTGGTTGCCTTCAACGTGGTGTACCACGGCACCAGAGATGCCGTCGCCGGCTGTCTGCATGAGGTACACCGCGCGATGCGGGAGGGTGGGCAGCTGTTCGTCACCTTCAACTCGGTGGCCTCCAGTGATTTCGGGCACGGTACCAGAATCGACGACCACACCTTCATCAAGGTTGGCGGGCACGAGGACGGCATACCGCACTACTTCGTCGACCGCCCGGAGATCGACCGGCTACTCAAAGGCTTCACTATCACCACGTGCGACCATCGGGAAGAAACAGTGACTGAACGCGCGGTCACTAAGCAAGCGGCCCACTGGATTGTGCGCGCCACCAAGGTGGAGGTATGAGCGAAGCAGGCCAAATCGAGATCTATACCGACGGTGCATGCCTGGTGAATCCTGGCCCCGGGGGTTGGGGAGCCATCGTGTACGGCCCCAGCATTCCCGCCACCTGGCTGGCCGGCCACCAGCCACAGACCACCAACAATCGCATGGAGATGACCGCCGTGATGCGGGGCCTCGAGCACACGCCCAAAGGCTCTCTCGTGCGCATCTACTCAGACAGCACCTACGTGATCAATACCTTCACCAAGAACTGGCAGACCAAGGCGAACCTCGACCTCTGGGAGCCCTTCAAGCGCCTGGTGCGCGAACGCAAGGTGACCTGGGAGTGGGTGCGCGGCCACAACGGCGTGCCCCTGAACGAGGAGGCCGATCGTCTGGCGACCGGCGCCGCCGCTGACCCTGCCTGGGGCCTCATGCGCCAAGGCCCCTTCGGACAGGCCGGTGCAGCAGCAGCCCTCGCTTCCAAACCACCTCAGCCGGCTCTTTTCGACGAACCTGCGTCAACCCCCACCGCGGCCGTCCCCGCTACCCCGGCGGTGGTCGCACCGCCCAAGCTCTCTCATATCGACGACACGGGTCACGCCCGCATGGTCGATGTGTCGGAGAAGGCGGTCACCGGGCGCGAAGCCACGGCCAAAGGCGCAATCTACATGGATCCCGCTACCCTCGCGCTCATCCAGGCAGGCGGGGTGGCCAAAGGCGACGTATTCACCGTCGCGCAGGTGGCCGCAGTCATGGCCGCCAAGCGCACTAGCGACCTCATTCCCCTCTGCCATCCGCTGCCGCTAACCCACATCGATGTGCGGTTCGAGCCGGACACCGCTGCCTCCTGTGTCCACCTCACCGCCACGGTCCGTACCTCGGCCCAGACCGGCGTGGAAATGGAAGCGCTCACCGCCGTCTCGACCGCCGCCCTCACTATCTACGACATGTGCAAGGCGGTCGATCGTGGCATGCGCATCGGCGACCTGCGCGTCACCTACAAAGCCGGCGGCAAGAGCGGCGTCTTCCAGCAGGCCTAACGCCGCCGCCGGCCCAACCGGGCACACCTCAAACGACTGACCCCGCATCCGTCCCTTGACGGACGTAGCCATGCCCCCCGCGCCGTAGACTCTCCCTGACCGGCCTGCCACCCGCGTGTGCCCGTGAGCGGAAAGCGCCCACTATGACTCGGGTCGGTGCTGCCGATACTGAGGTGTAAGGCCTCGTCGTCGATTCAACGGCCTACCGAGACGCATACCTAGGGGTAACCTGTTTCGCTGCATCAAGAGTCTGGCCACCCGCTCCCGGGGGTCCCGCGGGCAGAGCATGGTGGAATTCACCCTGGTCTTCCCCCTGCTCATGTTTATGGTCGCCGCCACCATCGAAATGGGGTGGGCCTTTAACGCGTACATCACCGTCACCAACTCGGCCCGCGATGTCTCGCGCTCCGGCCTGAGCCTCACCAACAGCCAGATATGCAACCTCGTGCTGGCCCAAACAGCCCGCCTATCCGGCACCAAGCAGGTGGTCATCACCCGCACCAAAGACACCTCAGGCACCAACAATGAGTCGGTAGACACCCTGAACAACGCCTGCGCCTGCATCGACGGCGTGGTTTCCGGTACGTTATCAGGTCACTTGGTGCGCAACGGCACCGTCGAGCGCGCCCTGCAGGTCCAGGTCAAGTACAGCCACAACGTCATGCTCAGCCTCGACATCGCACCGTTCAACGACGTGATGGTGATGAACAGCAACGCCAAGTTCCCGGTGGCGCCGTACTACACGGCGTGGAACACCACCAGCACCTGTTAGGAGACCGCCACTATGCTACGCCGAATCCTGCAAAATCTCTTTCAGGACAGCCGCGGCCGCCAGCGGGGCCAGGCCATGGTAGTTATCGCCGTCTCGTTCGTCGGCCTGATGACCGCTATGGGCCTCGCGGTCGATGGCGGCAACCTGTTCCTGGCCCGCATCCGCCTCAGCCGCGCCGTGGACGCTGCAGCCCTCCCCGGCGCCCTCCAGCTGCCGGATTGCTGCGCTTCGGGCACCACCACCTACACCACGGCGCAGAGCTACCTCACCACCAACGAGCCCGGCGCAACCGTGTCGACCCTCACCTCGCCGGCCCCAGGCCGCACCGAACTCACCGGTTGCAGTAACGTACCCACCGTCTTCATGGGCATCATCGGCATTAACAGCACCGACATCTGCGCCACCGCCCTCGCCGGCTACGGCGCCATCGATCTCTGCATTGCCCTTGACGATACCCAGTCTATGGACGGTATCGAAATGAAGGCCCTCAAAGATGGAGTACGCTCCTTTACTTACATGATGAACATGAGCAGCACCCCCAGTGATCTGACTTCAGTCAAGATCGGCCTCGGGCCATTCCGAGGCGGCATTTACGATCGCGTATCCCCCACCGTACTCCGCACCGATATCACCCCCTTAACCGCTGACCGTGAGGTGATTCTGCGCGGCCTGAACGAGATCGGCGGCACTGGAGATCCGTCAGGCGACGGAGCCGTAGCCGGCCACGGGGGTTCCGGTACGTCCATTGGTGTCGGCGTCAAGTATTGCACCTACGAATTAGTCCATACGCCGTTCGCACGGCCGCCTGGAACTGTCGAGAAGATCATGATTCTGTTCACAGATGGCAATAACGAGTCGAATGCAGCTGGTGAATTCTGCCTGCAGAATTTCCGTTGCGGCCTAGGTGCTGTAGCAGTGGCAAGCAGCACCCCCAACCCATCACCAACCCCAACAGTGACCCCCAACCCTGCCATCGCTAGCACCCCCACTGCCACCCACACTAGCACGGCGGGGCCAGCCACTGCCACCCGCACAGCAACGCCTGCCCCACCCAGCGCGACCCCAGCTTTTGGCCTCACCCCGACCCCCTTGGCCTGCACCGCAGCATGCCTTGATCGCGAGAGCCGGCGTTGGGCGAAGGTCGCAAAAGACGCTGGGATTACCATCTTCACCATCGGTTACGGTGCTACCCAATGCGGCGGCGGCACTTGTGCCGTCGACTCCGACGTGCTGAAAGAGGTTGCTAGCGGCAGCGACAAGTACTACTTCGCCGCAACCTCTGGGGTCATCGGCGAGGCGTTCGCCGCCATCGGCCAGCGCATCGGCCACCGGTTGCTCAAGTAATGGCCGTCTCCTGGCTGGCCCGGCGGCTCCGGGCCTACCGCAATCGCCGCCCCGCGCAGCAGCGCGGCCAAACGGTCGTCGAGTTTGCCTTGGTGCTGTTGCCCATGCTCATCACCTTTCTGACGGTCATCGAGTTCTCGTTCCTGCTCTTCTCCTGGGTGCTCATCGAACACTCCGCCCGCGAGGGCCTGCGCACCGCCATCACCGGCGCCGACATCGCGGGCACCAGCCCCGCCACCGGCGCCAACCGCATCACGGCCATCAACACCGCGGTCAACAGCGCCACCGCCGGGCTGCCGCGCGCTGGCACCGACATCACGGTCAGTGTCAGCAGTTGGGCTAACAACCCCTTCGCCAGCACCGAAACCGCCAACGATCCCGGCAACGCCTGCTGGGCAGTGCAGGTGCAGGTGGTGTACAACTACCGCCCCATCAGTCCATTCTTCACGGCCATCACCCTCAACCTGCCGCTCACCGCACACGAGCGCGGCCTGAACGAGCAGTTCACCGGTTGCGGCACCTAGCGGCTCACGAACAGGCCGTCGCCCAACGGGCGCACCCTCTCCCTACCCTCTCCCTACCCTCTCCCTAGCAGGGAGAGGGGCTCCGGCCAAAGCGCTATAGTGCCACCAAGCCTTGGGATTTGCGATCGCCGAACGGGCGCACCCCCTCTCCCTGGAGGGAGAGGGTAGGGAGAGGGTGCCCCACCGCGGGTGCTCCCCCCAACCGCGAGGCGGCCCGTACCCGGTTCTGCTATAGTGACTGTATTGGTCAGGCGTCTTGACCCCTGCCGAGCGGCCCCGTAGACTTCTGCCCGTGACCCACCACATCACCACGAAACCGGACAACAGAACCTTCGTGCCCCCAGTGGCCCTCGTCCTCATAGCTGTGTGTCTCACCGTCACCGGCGAACTCCTCCTCAAGCACGGCATGAACCAGAATGGCGCGCTGCACCTTGGCCTTGCCACCCTCGTGCCCGACTTGTTCCGGGTCATCACCAACCCCTTCATCTTCTTTGGGTTTGGGCTCATATTCAGCGCCAGCATCTTCTGGCTCTCCGCCATCTCGCAAATGAACCTCAGCGTAGCCTATCCGATGCTGAGCACCAGTTATGTCTTGATTCTGCTCGCCTCCGCCGTCTTCCTCGGCGAGACCGTGACCTTAGTCCGCTGGCTGGGCGTCGGCGTCATCCTAGCGGGTGTCGGCATGGTGTTCTGGAGCAGCCAGTGACCGGGGAGCCAAGCATCTCTGTCTTCTTCCCGGCCTATAACGACGGTGGGACTATCGCCAGCATGGTGATCACTGCAGTGCAGACGTTACGGGAACTCACCGACGACTTCGAGGTGTTGGTCGTGCACAATGGCAGCACCGACTACACGCCGCAGGTGCTCGCCGAACTCCAGAGCCTCTACCCCACCGAGTTCCGTCTCCTCGACTACCCCTACCCACTCGGCTACGGCGGCGCGCTACGCATCGGATTCGCCAACGCCACCAAAGACCTCATCTTCTACACCGACGGCGATGGTCAGTACGACCCGCGAGAATTGAAGAACCTGTACCAAGCCATGGCCCCCGATATCGACATGGTGAACGGTTACAAGATGCAACGCCACGATCCCCTGCATCGAGTGATCATCGGCGGGCTGTATCAGCGGGTGGTCAAAACCATGTTTGGACTGCGGCTCCGCGACGTCGATTGCGACTTCCGGCTGATGCGCCGCGGCATCTTCGACCGCATAACGCTCACCGAACGCAGCGGCGTCATCTGCGTTGAGCTCATGAAGAACATCCAGGACGCGGGGTTCAAGCTGGCGGAGGTGCCGGTGCACCATCACTTCCGGGCCTACGGCGGCTCCCAGTTCTTCAACCTGCCGCGTATCTACCGATCGCTCAGGGGGTTGGCGAAACTGTGGGTGCGCCTGGTGTTGCTGAAGCGGGTTGGCCGCACCCCGCAGGTCGATGAAGACGCAACGGCGTTGGGCCTTCCCGAAACGAGCAGCGCCCGCAAGAACGCCTGATGCCCAACCACGAGGACCACTACCGGGGCAAGCGGGTACTGATTACCGGTGGCGCCGGGTTTGTGGGCAGCAACCTAGCCCGCCGCTTGGTGGGCCTCGGCGCTGAAGTGCTGGTGGTCGACTCGCTGATAGACGACTACGGCGGTAACCTGTTCAACCTTGACGGGGTGACCGACCGGGTGCGAGTGAACATCGCCGACGTTCGGGATCAGCACGGCATGAACTTCCTGGTGCGCGGGCAAGACATCATCTTCAACCTCGCCGGCCAGGTGAGCCACATCGATAGCATGCGCGACCCGCAGACCGACCTCGACATCAACTGTCGCGCCCAGCTTTCCCTGCTTGAGGCTTGCCGTCGCAACAACCCGGAGGTGAAGGTGGTCTACGCCAGCACCACCCAGATCTACGGCAAGGCCTCGGCGCTTCCGGTCACCGAAACCATGGATCGGCACCCCATCGACGTCAACGGCATCAACACCCTCGCGGGCGAGGAATACCACACCGTTTACAGTAACGTGTATGGCATGCGGGCTGGCTCGATCCGGCTCACCCGCACCTATGGGCCGCGCATGTTGGTAAAGCACAATCGGCAAACTGCCTTGGGCTGGTTCATCCGGCTCGCCCTCGATGGTGACCAAATCCAGGTGTTCGACGGCACCCAGCAGCGCGATTACACCTACATCGACGATGTGGTGGAGGCATTCTTGCTGGCGGGAGCTAGCGAGGCGGTCAACGGCCAGGTGTTCAACCTTGGCGGCACCCAGCCGGTCGCCCTGCTCGAACTCATCGACACCCTCACCAAGGTGGCGGGCTCGGGCGGCTACACCGTGGTGCCCTTCCCTGAAGAACGGCTGCGCATCGACATCGGCGACTTCTATACCGACTACTCGCTCATCACCGCCACACTGGGCTGGCGCCCCACCATAGGGCTGCCAGAGGGCCTGCAGCGCACCGTCGACTTCTATCGCAAATACCGGGCGCACTATTGGTAGCTGATTTTTCGGCGACGTTATACTGTACAGGACACTCAGCGAGGATGCCATATGCCAGAGCGTGAAGTATCTACGTCGCCCGCACGCAAGCGACCGCCAGCAACGCGCCTCCCCACAGTCCGGAAGCGGCACGATGAAGCAGGGGTATCCGCACTTCTTGCATTCCTGATCGAGGCCCGCACCCTTAGGAATGAGATCACGGCTGCTCACGGCATGCTGAGCGCTGCAACAGTGGATGAGGACATCTCAGCAGTACGGATCGGTGAAGCTGTCTGAATGCCCCCCTTCGTGGTTGATGCCAACGTCGTTGTGAAACTCTTGATGGCCACAGAACAGAGTGATGCAATCGACGCCATGTTTACGGGGTGGGACAAGGGGGGCATACAGATAGTCGCCCCTCACCATATGATTTCAGAAGTCATGAACGTGCTCCGCAGAAAAGTCATCCGGGGTGCACTCTGCGGACAAGAGGCTGACCGTGAATTTCTGGCGCTTAGGGTATTCCCGTTAGCACCGGATCCACTGCCTGATTACCGTCCGGTTGCCTGGGCAATCGCTAAAGAGTTCGCTTTGACCAGCACCTACGACGCAGAGTATATGGCCCTCGCGCAGGTGCTGAGTTGCGATTTCCGGACTGCAGACGCGCGCTTCATTCGAGCCCTCGTACCACAGCTTTCCAGCTGGGTGAGGTCCATCACGGCATGAGTCCTACCCAAGCTGGTCACCCCTCGGTCCCCTTCCTCGACCTCGCCGCCGGAGTCGCCGCGACCCGCACCGAGGTGCAGGCCGCCATCGACCGGGTGCTCACCCGCGGCTGGTTCGTGCTCGGCCCCGAGGTGGACGCCTTCGAGCAGGCGTTTGCCGCTTATGTGGGCGCCCGACACGGCGTGGGTGTCGCATCCGGTACCGATGCGCTGCACCTTGCACTGCGCGCCTGCGGCATCGGCCCCGGCGACGAAGTCATCACCGTACCCAACACTGCAGTCGCCACCGTCGCGGCCATCGAGATGGCTGGGGCCCGCCCGGTATTCGCCGACATCGACCCCATCACCATGAACATGGCCCCAGCCAGTGCCGCAGCCGCGATTACCCCGCACACCAAGGCGCTTCTGCCCGTTCACCTGTACGGCCAAACCGCCGATCTGCACCCGTTGCTCGAGTTAGCTCGAGACCACGGGCTGCGTCTCATCGAGGACGCTTGCCAGGCGCACGGAGCGCTGCATCGTGGCCGTCCGGTGGGCGGAATCGGCGACATCGGTTGCTTCAGCTTCTACCCCACCAAGAACCTGGGTGGCTACGGCGACGGTGGTATGGCAGTCACCAGCGACCCTCACCTGGCCGAACGCCTGCGTTTGCTGCGAGCATACGGCTGGGCGGAACGAGACAGATCGGTCATCCGTGGCGTTAACAGCAGGCTCGACGAGCTGCAGGCGGCGATCCTTCGGGTGAAGCTAACACACCTCGATACCTGGACCACCGTCCGCAGGGCCTTGGCCAGCCGTTACCAGAATGCCTTGGCAACGGCCGGATGGCTAACCCTGCCCGGCGACATCTCGTACGGCCGCCATGTTTACCACTTGTTTGTCGTGCGTACCACCCAACGAGACGCCTTCCGGCAACACCTTGCCGAGCGGGGCATCGGGACGCTGGTGCACTACCCAACCCCCATTTACCTGCAAGACGCCTATCGCGACCTTGGCGTAACCCAAGGCGCCTGCCCCATAGCCGAGCAAGCCGCCGCACAGATCGTCTCGCTGCCGCTACACCCGCACCTGAGCGAAGCCGAGGTCGACTTGGTGACCGAAGCCGTACTCGCTTTTACCCCAGCGTAAACCCGTGGAAGCCGAAGAATACGCCACTATCTACGCACTCGAGCAGCGGCATTGGTGGTATATGGGCATGCTGCACAATAGCCTGCGACTGCTGGAGCGCTTCCTGCCGGACCAGCGACCGTTGCGTCTGCTCGACGCGGGGTGCGGCACCGGTGGCGCGATGCTCGCCTTGCAGCGCTACGGCCGGGTCAATGGATTCGACTACTCGCCGCTGGCGCTGGGGTTCTGCCGCCGCCGCGGGTTGGCAGCCACCGCTCAAGCTTCGGTGACCAACGTGCCCTTCGCTTCGGGGTCGTTAGACGTCGTCACATCCTTCGAGGTGCTGTACCATGCCGCAGTCGCCGACGACACGGAGGCCCTGCGCGAGTTCGCCCGTGTGCTCCGGCCCGGCGGCATCCTGCTGTTACGTCTACCCGCCTTCGAGTGGCTGCGGTCATCCCACGACGCTATGGTGCATACCCGACGCCGCTACACCAGGGCCGAAGTGCAGCAAAAGCTGGCTGCCGCAGGCTTGGAGCCGCTGCGGGTGACCTACGCCAACACCTTGATCTTCCCACTGGTGGTGGGCGTTCGGCTGCTGCAACGGCTGCTAGGACGCGGCCACGCCAAATCCTCCGACGTGCAGGAGATCTCGCCGCTGGTCAACCGGGCTCTGCTCGGGCTGCTCGCCATCGAGGGCGCGCTGCTCGGCGTGACCGACCTGCCCTTCGGCCTCACCGTCTTGGCGATTGCCCGCAAACCCAACGACGCCTCGGGCGAATAGACCCAAAGGTGATATGTACCCCTGCTAGCTGGCGCCAGCCGCCTTCTGGATCGCCGCGACGCTGTTCAGATTCACTACCTTGGCCCCCTCCACCGTACGGCGCACCAAACCGGTGAGCACCCGCCCCGCGCCTATCTCCACATAGAGGTCCACGCCACTCGCTGCCATCGTCTGCACCGAATTCGCCCACAGCACCGGCTGGGTGAGCCCGTTCACCAACTCCAGGCGAAGGTCCTCGGCCGATCGCACGATTGCAGCGGTGCTGTTGCCCACCACAGGTACCGCGGCATCGACGAAGGGCGCAAGAGCCACCGCCGTCATGAGCCCTTCCTGGGCGGGCCGCATCAAGCGTGAGTGGAACGCGCCGCTGACGTCCAGTTGCACAACGCGTGTCGCTCCCCGCTCCTTGGCCAGCTCCATGGCCTTCAGCACCCCCGCTACCGTACCGCTGACCGTCGCCTGACCGGGCGCGTTGATGTTCCCAACCTCCACGCCGGCGTCGGCGGCGAGCTTGAACACGGCTTCAGTCTCCATACCGAGCACCGCCGCCATCGTGCCGCCTTCGATTCGCCCGCACTCCTCCATCAGCTCGCCACGGCGGCGCACCAGGCGCAACGCGTCAGCGAACGGCAGCGCACCCGCTGCGATCATGGCCGAGTACTCGCCCAAGCTGTGTCCGGCCACCAGCGCAGCGGCGCCACCCAACGACGCTTCGCCCAACTCGCGGGCGGCTGCCAAAAGCGCCATACTCGTCACCATGATTGCCGGCTGAGCGTTGACAGTTCGCGTCAGCTCCTCGGCCGGCCCCTCGAAGCATAGTTTGCTCAGCCCAAACCCCAGCAGCGTGTCGGCTTCCTGGAACACCGCCCTGGCTTGCACCGAGGACTGGTAGGCATCCTGCCCCATGCCGACTTCCTGCGCGCCTTGTCCTGGAAACAGATAAGCCACACTCGTCATAACGTCTCCTGAGTATCGTGAACGGGATCAGGCCTCTGGGATCGATCGCAGCGACACCAGCACCTCGGGGGCCAGTGATGGATCGTCCATGACGCGGCACAGCTTCGCAGCAATGCTCTCAGGGCTGGCCAGTCCCCCAGACTGCTTGAAGTCCACAAACTCATGCACCCGGCTGAAGTCGGCAGGCGCCGTGCCGCGAATCACGGCCTGCATGTCGGTATCGGCAACGCCGGGCGAGATCGAGAGCACCCGCACATCGCCCTTGGACAGCTCTTGCTCCAGCGCAACCGTTCGGCTCAGCATGTCGACCCCAGCTTTGGTGGCGCAGTAGGTCGCCCAGCCATCCGTTGGGCGCTGCCCGGCGCCGCTGCTAATGTTCACGACTTGTCGGTTGATAGTGATGCTTTGAAATGCGGCGATGAACGTGTTCATCAGCAACGCCGGGGCGACCAAGTTCACCAGATACTCGCCGATGAGCGCCTGCGGATCGGCCGACCCGATGGGCTTGACAGTAAGTGCGCCGGCGTTGCTGACCAGCACAATCCGAGAGGCGTCGTTGTGACTCGCGAAGCGGAAGGCCTGTACCTCCGCAAGATCCGTGAGGTCGAGCTAACGGTGAACATAACGCGGATGCTCAACGGCGTGGGTGCGCCCGATCCCGATCACGGAAGCCCCGGGCTTCAGGGCCAGCAATCGGTCGGCCAGCGCTCGGCCAATGCCGCGGTTCGGTCCGGTGATGTAGTAGTACTCCATGAAGCCGCCTTCTGTTGGGATGAGGCCGTTCGGCCGCCCGCACACCCTACGAACGGCCGCTCAGGGTGTCCACGCAGCGTACCGAACAACCTAGACCCCGGTGAACCCGCCGAAGTTGTCTTAACGATGCCTAAACGGATTGCGCATGGAGACGTTCTTAAAGGTAGAATAGGAGACGAATGGACAACCCTCACTTAATCGCACCGTTATTTTGCTCCAAAGCACTTCAATGCACCACGTCCACTCGTCAGGGGATGAATTGGAACATACCGGAGGCGGAGGCGGCTATGCAAAAGACCTTGATTCCCGAAGCGTTCCAGGAAGCCCTCGCAGGTGATAGTACCCCCCACGCAGCGGAAGCAGTCGGCGGCGCCGAGTGGCGGCGCCTCCAGCGAGCCTTACAGCTCTTCCGAGCGGCGGCGCCCGATGACGCTGCGGTCACACACATCGCACGAGTCGTCGAGCGAGAGCTGCTGAACGCCCGCCTGCGCCATGCCGACGTCCTTTAGCCCCAACCCTGACCCAGCAGCCTCTATTGGCCGCCCCCGACGGTCGCCGAATGCCGGGCGACCCGTAGCCGCTGCACCGACACCCCAGCCGTAGGATCAAGCGTCACCAGCGCGGCAGAGCCCGCGGCGGCGGCGTCCGCCTCGTAGGTGAACGACGAGCCGGGGTAGACCGCCACGGTATCGCCGGCCGACACGTCCCAGTAGCGGTGGACGTGCCCCATGGCCAGGTAATCCCACCCCAACGCCTCAATCTCCTCCGCCCTTACCGGCGACGAGCGATAGCTGTCCTCGCCCCGCGGCACGTGAAACCCGTGGGCCAGCGCCACATGCCAGCCGCCACTTTCGCGGGTGGGCGCGCCCTCCAGCGGGTGAAACTCGGGGCAGTGGTCGACCACTGGGCGGCCCCAGAAGGTCACGCCGAGGTCACTCAGTTCCAGCGCCGATCCCTCCGGTTCGGTGAGCATATGCACCGGCCCACACAGGTCGGCCAGGTAGATGCGGCGGTGCACCGAACCAGCGTCGTACTGGTCGTGGTTGCCAGGCATCACCACGCACGGCACCCGCAGGCGGTTGATCTGTGCGGCGGCAAAATCGACCTCGCGGGCGGTCACGCGGTTATGGTCGAACAGATCGCCGGCAATAATCACCGCGTCCACGGCGTTCTCAATAGCGAGGCTGATCACCGCCTCGAAAGCCCGCTCTGCCCGCAGCGGGTCGAAGTCGAGGCCGAGGTGGACGTCGGCGGTGTGCAGCAGGGTGAGGGGGCGTCGAGTGAGCATTGACACTAGTGTACCGCGCCCCTCCTGCTGGTTGGTGGTCAAACCCCCAAAACCCGGAAAGGGTCGGTCATCGCTACGAAATAGGTTCGCCGGCGCCTGTCGCGACCTCCTAGCCCGCTCACCCTGAGGCCCTCGAAGGGCGAGCGCGGAACCAGCTAACTGGAACGCGGTAGCCCGCCCGTGCTTCGAGGGCCGCAGCATGAGCGGAACCTGACCTCGGCTAGTCTCATGCCCGGCTGGTGTCACTGACTAGAGGCATGTCGGATTTCCGGACCCCAGCGAGAATTCCTTGGCCCCGCCAACGTCGCGATCAGGCACAAGAGAGAGCCGCCCCTGGGTCGGTATGCCAAGCGGTTAGGCTCGCTCGGCGCCCCAACGTCTGAGTTGACGCGCCGAGCGGCCTAGCCCCCGCCCACCCGGTTGGTGATCCAGATGTCGGGCGCTCCCACCACACCGGCGCGCTGCATAGCGGCCTTGAAGTCGGGGGGCCCCGCGAAGGCCTTGGCCGCCTCGACCGTCGCGAACTCGTGATAAATGGTCACGTCGTTGCGGTCAGCCTCGGCCTGATAGACGCCATGACTGGTGACACCGGCCGCTTTCTGTAAGCCGGCCACCTCATCGTAGACGCTCTTCCATGCTGCGTAGTCTGCCACCCGATACCGGGCGAAAAGCGTTGCCATGGTCATGCTCCCTGCGTTAGGTTCAATCGGATTCGCCACCGGCGCCCGCGCCGTGCGCCAGAACGGCCTTCCCCACGGGCCCAGTTAGGACGTGGGCGGTTTCAGCTCGGTGGAACCGGCGCTTGGGGGTGGCGGCGCACCATAGAGCGGGTTCGGTCGATCTGTCACGCCGCCGCAGATGCGGCAGACCAGCCGCAGATAGGGGCCGCTGGGCGGCGGCGCCTGCCAGTGATGGGGCGGACACTCGAGCGGCAGCCCGTAAAGACCAGCCTCGATCTTGATGATCTTGCCGGCCTCGACGAGGTTCTTGAGGGCGGCAGAGGTGGTGCCAGCGCCGATACCAGCGCCCGCACTAATCTCGGCAAAGCGGCCGGATCGATGGTCGGCCAGCCACGCCAGAATGCGCTGTGGTGCGGTGAGTGGGCGATCGATTACGGTGGTCATGGTTCCAGTATAGTACACATGTTCTATGCCCCGACAGGGTTTTGTCGCGCGATTCTACCGCGCGTGGAGTCGGATTGGAACGGGGTTTGACGGCTGTTTTCGGGCATCAGCCGCTGGGTTTGGGGACCACCGTCACGTTATGTCCGCGCTAGGCGTGGGGAGTGGCAGGACACCAAGGACGGGCCGCAGGTTGTGTTGCCGCGAGTTTCTGTGCGAAGGCGATGGGAGGCACCCTCTCCCTACCCTCTCCCTCAAGGGAGAGGGGGGCACCCGTTCGGCGATCGCAAATTCCCAAGGCTTGGTGTCCATTCGAAACGTATCGGCCCGTGTGACCCTACCACGCTCGCAATTTCCCAAGGCTTGCTACGCACCACGACGCATCGGCCGAAG
>SHYE01000027.1 GCA_009692935.1 Dehalococcoidia bacterium
GCCGAGCTCGTCGAGAACCCGATCAGGTCGGTGCGCATCCTGGGCGAAGACCTGACGCTCTACAAAGACGAACAGGGACGGGTGGGTTTGGTGGGCCAGCGCTGCCCTCACCGCCGAACGGATCTCCAATTCGGGATCCCCGAGCTCGAAGGTCTGCGCTGCGCCTACCACGGCTGGATGTTCGACCAGACCGGCCAGTGCATCGAGATGCCGGCGGAACCGGAAGGCAGCACCTTCAAAGACCGCGTGCGCATACCGGCCTATCCTGCCGAAGAGTTGGGTGGCCTGGTGTTCGCCTATCTGGGCCCTGCGCCGGCGCCGCTGCTGCCGAAGTGGGACCTCTACGTGATGGACCACGTGGTCCGCCAAATCGGTGTGAGCGACGTTCCCTGCAACTGGCTGCAATGCATGGAAAACTCGGTGGACCAGGTGCACACAGAGTGGCTGCATGGGCACATGTACTGGTACCAACTGAAACGCAAGGGGATCGACCCCGGCACTCGCTCCGCCAGAAACTTCCTCCGACGGCACAAGAAGACCGCCTTCGAACCCTTCGAGTACGGCATCCTGAAGCGCCGTTTAGTTGAGGGTCAGCCCGAATCGAGCGAGGAGTGGCGGTTTGGGCATCCGCTGGTGTTTCCCGATAAAGTGCGTATTGGCGGCGCAACCTCCGGACGCTACGAGTTTCAGATCCGGGTACCGGTGGACGACACTCACACCCGGCACTACTCGTACCAGTGCTATGATCCAGGCCCAGACGTGGAGTTGCCGAAACAGGATGTGATTCCCTACTTCAACGTGCCGCTGAAAGACGAAGAGGGCAACTACATCTTCGACTACATCCTGTCACAAGACATGGTCGCCTGGTGGGCGCAGGGCCCCATTGTGGATCGCGACCACGAAAAGCTTGGCGAGTCGGACAAGGGCGTCATTCTGTTCCGGCGCATGCTCAAGCAGCAGATGGACGTGGTGGCCCAAGGCGGTGAACCGATGAATGTGTTCCGCGATCCAGCTACCAACGACTACATCCGGCTCGCACCCGACGTCTCGAAGCTGACGCCTGAAGAGGCCCTGGGCTTTCAGCACACCCGGCTGAGCTTCGCGACCCTGCGCGACGGGCCCACCGGTCGCTACGGTGTCATCTATGACCAACTTGAGGAATTGGGCGCCGGGCGTGCGCCAGCCTAATGCCGAAAACCTCGCTACACGATCGGAAACGTGACTGATGCAGCAGTATCTGGTTCGGCGGCTCGTACTGTTCGTGCCGACGCTGTTCGTGGCATCGGTGGCGATCTTCATAGTCATGCGCCTGCTGCCGGGAGACGTGGCCCAGCTCATTCTGGGCGGCGACGCCAGCAGTCCCAGCGCCCAACAGCAAATCGAGACGTATCGTCAAGCGCTGGGGCTGAATGACCCGTACCCCGTGCAGTACGCGCGGTGGGCCTTCAGCATGCTCAACGGCTCTTTTGGCGGCGAGTCGTTGGTCGATCGGGAATCGCTGGCCGCCATCATCGGCCGCCGGCTGCCGGTCACGCTCCAGCTCGCCGTCTACGCCATGATTATCTCGGCCATCGTGTCCATTCCGTTGGGCATTTTGGCGGCGGTGCACCAAGACCGCTGGGTAGACTACCTGGTCAGAGTGGTCACCATCGCAGGCAATGCGGTGCCCAACTTTTGGATAGCGCTGCTGGTGCTGCTGGGGCTCTCACTTTGGTTCGTCTGGACCCCACCGGTGTTCTATAAGAACCTCTGGGATGACCCGAGTACCCATGTGCAGAAAGTGGTATGGCCCACGCTCATTCTGGCCTGGGGGTTTAGCGCCAATATCACCAGAGTGACGCGCGCCAGCATGCTGGAGGTGCTGCGCCAGGACTACGTGCGTACTGCCCGAGCCAAGGGCCTTACCGACCGGGTGGTGGTAGCGCGCCACGCCTTGAAGAACGCGTTGATGCCGGTCATCACCCTCTCGGGCCTGCAACTGGCGGGCCTGCTGGGCGGTACCGTCGTGCTGGAGACCATTTTCGGGTTGCCGGGGATAGGCCAGGGTATCGTCCTGGCTGCGACCACCCGAGACTACCCGGTGATTCAGAGCCTGGTGATGCTGCTGGTGCTCATGATGCTCGGCTTGAACTTGGTGATTGACCTCTGCTACGGGATTATCGATCCCCGGCTGAGTTACAGGTAGGCACGCCCCATGGCTCAGACCACCGTACCGCTACAGGCCGACGTATTCCTTCCACTAGCGCAAGGCGCCGGTATCTTCGGCCAGCTATGGGATTTCACCAAGCGAAAGCCGCTGGGCGCGGCCGGCGCGGTGGTCTTGCTGACCCTGGTACTGGCTGCCATCTTCGCCGACGTCATCGCTCCCTACGACCCCATTGCCCAAAACGTGCCGCATCGCTTGCGAGAACCGGGCACCGAGTACCTGCTGGGTACCGACACCTACGGCCGGGACGTGTTCTCGCGCATTGTCTTTGGAGCGCGCGTGTCACTGTACATCGGGCTGGTCTCGGTGCTCATTGGGACGGTGGTCGGCGTGTTGGTGGGGGCCAGTTCAGGCTACACAGGCGGCGTCTACGATCTGCTAGTGCAGCGCATCGTGGACGGCATGATGGGTTTCCCGCCGCTGATCCTCGCCCTCATCCTCGTGGTCGCGATGGGGCCCTCCATCAATAGTGTGGCGTTCGCATTGGCAGTCACCTACATACCTCGGGTGGTACGGCTGGCGCGTGCCTCAGCCCTATCCACCTGCCAGGAGATGTTTGTGGATGCGGCGCGCGCTATCGGCGGCGGGCACCTGCGTATCATGCTGAGACACGTGGTGCCCAACAGTTTGGCGCCGGTGTTCGTGCTGGCTACCGGCTACTTGGGCACCGCTATCGTCGCCGAGGCGAGCCTCAGCTTCCTTGGGTTAGGGGTGCCGCCGCCCAGTCCCTCCTGGGGTGGGATGATGCAGTTCGGCGCTCGCGGCTACCTGGAAGCCGCACCTTGGCTCACCTTCTTCCCAGGCTTGGCGCTCTCCGGCGTAGTGTTCGCTTTTGGCTTGCTGGGCGACGCACTGCGCGACGTCCTCGACCCACGTCTGCGCGGGCGCTGACCCCACATCACACGTTGGCGATTCAGGAGGCTTAGACATGCCGGTAATCAAGACCAAGGTGGTCACAGAGCGGCCCAAGAACCGAGCCGGCACGCTGTTGTCGGCCGAAACCGCGCCGCTCCTGCGGGGCGACGGCGACATCTCTCACGAGTGCGGCGGCTGTGGCACGGTGCTGATAGCCGATGTCGCCGAGGGAGACATCATCTCGTTTTATGTCCTGTGCCCGCAGTGCCGCGCCATCAGCCTGATCGACAACCCGGGCGCAAAGCTGCTTTAGTACCGTCAAGCCGCATCAGGTTGGGCCGGCCAACGCAATACCTTGGTCCCAGGAGATGTCGATGCAGTATCGGATGGTTGGGAACACAGACCTCAAGGTCTCGGAAATCGGCTTCGGTTGCGGTGATAACGCCGGCCTGATTGTGCGGGCCACCACGGCCGAGCGCACGCGTGGCGTGGGGCAGGCGATGGATCGCGGCATCAACTACTTCGACACCTCGCCTGACTACGGCAAAGGACTCTCTGAGGCGAATCTGGGCCGGGTGTTCCGTGCACTGAAACGCCGCCCGACCATCGCCACCAAGGTGGAGATCATGCCCGGTGACGAGAACGACCTCGCGGCCGCCTGTGTCCGCTCGGTGGAGGCCAGCCTTCGCCGCCTGAACATGGACTTCGTCGACGTCATCCAAGTGCATAACCCGCCCCATCTCAAACGCAACCTCGACATCCCAGGATGGGTGCACCTGGACGTGGAGGACTACCTGGGCCCGCGTGGGTGCCTCGAAGGTCTGGAGCGCCTGCAGCGCGAGGGCAAGGTCCGCTACTTCGGCTTCGCCAACGAGCACGCCGAGGCGCCGGCCGTGAAGCAGTTGCTCGACACCCGCAAGTTCAGCCTGATCAACGTGTGGTACGACCTGTTGAATCCCAGCGCCGGGTGTCCGCCAATACCCGGCATGCGGGTCGATACCGACTACCAGCAGTTGATCGACTACGCTCAGGCCCTCGGCTGCGGCACCGCGGTCATTCGCCCGTTGGCCGGCGGTACGCTCACCGACAACGCCGTGAGCGGCGGCACGCGCCATGCGTACGCCGGCGGCGGCCTCAGCCGCAACGTCGAGACCTATCAGCAGATGGTGGATCAGGCGCTGCCAATGAAGTTCCTTTCACAGCAGGGCCAACACACCCTGGCTCAGGCTGCAGTTCGCTTTATTCTTATGCATTCGGGCGTTTGTTCGGTGCTCGGGGGCTTCTCAGACTTGCCACAGATCGAAGAGATGGTCTCCTGCTCCGGTGCGGGGGCGCTTTCCGAGCAGAACATGGTGCAGCTCGAGATGGTGTGGCGGTCAAACTTCGGTCAATGGCAGGGCCGTAGCTGGTCGGCGGCGTAGCCTGACAGCTGGGCTGCGGGAACTGAGAGAGGAGCGGAATATGTCGCATCGCATCAAGGTACTGAGCCCTATCCTCGCCCTAGTGGCGCTTGCTGCCATAGCGTGCCAAACGCCTGCGCCTTCGGCCCCCGCAGCAGGTGGCGGTGGCGACACCCCCAAGCGTGGCGGTATCGCGGTGATCGCGACCCGCGATGACCCCCCGACCAACTGGGACCCTGGCTATACCAGCGGCATCACGCTGCATCAGGTCAGTACCGGCATTTTCGGCGCGGGCAACTTCGTACGCCAGTGCCGCAACGACGTCTATACGGTCTGCCCCTATCTCGCAGAGAGTTGGGAGGCCGGCACCGACCTGATGACCTACACCTTCAAGATGAGGGAGGGCGTGTTCTGGAACGACGGAACGCCGTTCACCCCCCAAGACGCGGTCTATTGGCTAGACCTGACCCGCGGCACCCAGGTTGGCGACAAGACCCGGCCGGCCTGGATCGACGTCGGCACGCAACAGGTGCAGAAGGCTGAGGTCATCGACGGCAACAAGGTGCGGGTCACCTTGAAGGAACGGGTTCCAGCGTTCCTCGACATGATGAAGACCGCCACCATTAACATCGCGTACCCCCGCCATCTGTTCCAGCCCAAGATCGAGGCCGGCGACGTGCGGGTTGGCCCATCCGATGTGGGATTCGTATCGCTTGGCCCCTATAAGCTGGCCAAGCACGAGAAAGGCAGTCTGATTCAGCTTCGCCGCAACGAGCTGTACTGGGAGAAGGACGCCAAGGGCGAACCACTACCCTACCTCGACGGCATCGACTTCCCGGTGATGAAGGACCTGAACACCATTGTGGCGGCTTTCCGCACCGGCCGGCTGGACGGCGGCGCCCGTGGTACCGGTTTCGGCCTGCTGCCCGAGCAACGGCAGGCGCTTGACCGCACCCTGCCGGGTCAGGTGCAGTACGCCGAGATCGCCGGGTACCGCTGGCACATTGCCTGGAATCAACTGAAGCAGGGGCCGTGGCAAGACCTGCGAGTGCGAAAGGCGCTCGGCCTTTGGCTCGACAAGCGATCCGGCGTGCAGGCGGTGGTGGGCGGGCAGAGCTTCCTGCACACCGTGATGGACCCACGCTCGGGCTGGCCTGATCCGGCGTGGGAGACGTGGCCCAGCTTCAACGCCAACACCCGGGACCGAGACCGGGCTGACGCCAAGCGTCTGATGAGCGAAGCGGGTTTGGCCAGCGGATTCGAGATGGACTTTTTCTGCCGCCGCAGTTGGGTTCAGATCTGCGAATGGTTCCAGGGTGACTACTCCGGGCTTGGCGTGAAGCTGAAGCTCGACTTGGTGGACGACGCCACCTGGACCGACCGCCACCGTCGCGGCGACTTCGATGGACAGATCCAGATTGTCACCGCTACCTTCCCGGAGCTGCTGGAACAGCACTTCGGGCGTACCGGCCTCAACGCCGGTGGCCTGCTGCGCCACAACGACCCCCAGCTGGTCAGTATGTTCCGTCGTTTCAAAGACGCACAAGGTGACGACGCCCGGAAGCAGATCTACCGCGAGGTGGAGAAGTATGTGCTGCAGGACCAGTGGTACGCCATTTCGCTGTTCGACGAACTGCTGGCGATTCCCTACCGGTCGTACGTCAAAGGGCTGATGCCCGGCCCTGAAGAGGTGAACCATAACCTCGACTACGCCACCGTGTGGCTCGACAAGTGAGAACTTCGCAGGTGAGGCCGTCCTGATCCATCAACGGACGCTGTTAGACGCCGCTGAGTGCGTGGCGGCTATCGACGGCATGCTGGCCTCGGTGCGGGCGCAGTCGCTGCCGCCGATGGCCCTGGTCATCGTCGACCAATACGGCGACCTGATGGCGCTGGCCTGCATGGACGGCGTTACACCCTTCATGCGCGACTACGCCACCAAGAAGGCGTATACCGCGGCCCACATGGGCGCCGACCTCGCGGACTTCGCAGCGCGCCTCAAGGCGCAGGGGGGATCGGTGACGGAGTACGCAGACTCAATGCTGGTCGGCGCATCGCGTGGCGGCCTGGTTGTGCGTGTGGGGGCCGGCTTGGTGGTCGGCGGCGTTGGCGTGAGCGGTGGAACCCCAGACCAAGACGACGCCATCGCCCGGGTGGGCGTTGCAACCCTGACAGGGGGCTGAAGCTATGCGAATGCGTCAGGTGCTGGGGCTGGATGAAGCCATGCTGGCCGTGAAGGCGATCCTTGCTGAGAACGAGGCCTCGCCCGGCCGGCCGATTGCCGTGGCGGTAATAGATGACCACGGTGACCTGGTAGCCTTTGTGTGCGAGGCGGGGGTGAACCCGGCGTTGGCGCGTCAGAATGCGCTCCGCAAGGCGTACACCTCAGCCTGCATGCGGATGGATACCATGGCCTTCGCTGACCGGTTTGATGGCCTCAAACGCACCATCGCCGACAGCGGGAACCTCAACTTCACGTCGGGTGGGGGCGGCCTCGTGCTGAAGAACAGCGAGGGCCTGATTCTGGGGGGTATCGGTGTCAGCGGCCGCCCCGACGGCGCCGAGGACGAGGCGCTGGCGCAAGCGGGTCTGCGAGCGCTCCGCGCAGCGGGGGCGGTGGTGTGAGTCACGTGCGCCCTCAGCTCGTGCCGGGTTTCTGATGCGCCACATCCGCATGAGCGCGTTTGTAGGCGGCAGGCGCTACACCACCGACCGGGCGACGTTGCTCGCTAGCGGCGAGAGCGATAGCGGCCCGGAATGGCTGCCGCGCGACAAGACCGCGTTCCTCTTCCGCGGCCTCGATGGTCGCTACTTTGCGCAGTTCCGCATGTTTGTCCAAGTGGGCCTGAACCCCCACGCCGAGCGCTACTGGATCGAGCCGATGGCGGAAACGACGGCGATTCCGCTCTACTGGGAACTGCCAGAAAAGCTCGTCGGCTACTACGAGGCCTTCGCTTCTCCAAGGGTCACCTGACGTCGGCACGGCGTTGTAAACATAACGCTCGCCCGTAAGAGTTCAGAATCAGTGAGTTGGCCTTGACACCTGCGGGCTAGAGCCTCGCAGCAGCACCTCACAGCACTGACGGTAGGGTCTCGGCGGGGAGTCCTGGCTGGGGCTAGTCCCCTCAGGCAGGGGTGTGGGGGTGCCTGTCCTGAGCCTGTCGAAGGGCCCCCAACTTTGTAAACCCAGATGGTGGGCGGGCGGGAAGAGCCAGCGCTCGTCCAAAGGCCGCGGACGTCAGAACGCCCTGGCGATGACCACATCAAGTCTAGACATAACGCTCGCCCGGCAACCGTAGGCTACGGGACGCCAGGCGAGTGTTATGTCTAGACTTGATGTGGGTAGCTTACCGGCTACTTATCCAGCCAAACGGTCGCGAAGTCGAGGTTGTGGTTCACGTCCTCGGGCGGGTTCATCAGCCCCTTCACGTACGACCGGTAGGGGAAGGCGAACACCTCGTCGAACAGTGGGATAGAGTACACCTGCTCGACCAGGATGTACCGCTCGAGTTCGCGGTAGATCTGCTGGCGCTGCTCCGTCGTACGGGCGACGTCGAAGCGCCGGAAGAACTCCGGTATCTTCGGGTCCTCATGCTTGATTCGGCTGCCGCCATTCAGGCTGGCTCGTGTGGTCTGCGCCTCGAGCGCCTCCGGGAACAGCCGGTCGAAGCGCAGAATCTGGGTGTCCCAATCGGTGGTCGCCCGGCTCTGCTGCACCCAAGTGGCATCGTCCTTAAGGTCCAGCGGCATGTCGACACCAAGGCCTGCTAAGTCGGCATTCAGCCATTCGCAGAACGTGACCCAGGTCCGGCGGCACAGGTTCTGCACCTTCACCGTACCGGTCATGCCTGCCTGAGCCATCAGGCTCTTCGCCTCGCGCCGATCGGCCTCGCGGGTCGATTCGGCAAAGCCGGGCCACTTCTCCCAGTCTGGGTTCGGCCAAGGCGAACGTGGGTCCATAATGGTGTGCAGGAAGCCCTGCCCACCCATCACGGCCTGATTCCCGGCGCGCTTGTCGATCCACAGCGCCATGGCTTTGCGCACCCGCAGATCCTGCTGCGGCCCCGGCCGCGCAACGTTGAACATCAGGAACCAGCGTTGCCCGGCGATCTTGACGATATTCAGCTTATCGCCCATGTCGCGCTCAAGCGCGGCAATCTGCTGCGGCAGCAACGAGAAACCGGTGCCGCGAGCACCGCCGTCCAGCCGGCCGGTGCGGAACGCTGCGACCACGGTGTTGAGGTCGGTGATGATGGGGAAGTCGATGCCGTCGAGGTAGGGTAGTTGCTGGCTCTTGTCGTCCTTCTCCCAGTACTTCTCGAAACGGCGCACCTGAATCATGCTGCCCTTCTCGTGCTTTACGAACTTGTAAGGGCCAAGGCCAACGTTGCCCACGTCCTGGGGGCTCAGCATCACCTCGCCGGCCTCCATGCGGGCCTTCATCAGATGCCGGACTAAGCCGACCATGAACTGCGGGTCGCTGATTTGATTCAGGTACACAGGCTGCGGCGCACCTAGGGTCAGGCGCACGCGATTCCCGTCCAAGAGGTCTATCTGCTTGAGGTCGCCCCACGCAGCCTTCGTGGCCGCCGCCGGGCGGGTCTTGTCGCCTACCTTGAGGCCGTTGTAGTGAATCTTGAGCCAGAACTCGAAGTCTTCAGGGGTGAACTTCGTCCCGTCGTGCCAGTAGACGTTATCCCGCAGCTTGAAAGTCCAGTGCGTGAGGTCGCTGCTGACTTCCCAGCTTTCGGCCAAGTGAGGGCAGACCTTGTAGACGTCTTCCCGGCATTCCTTGACGAGGTTGCCCTCGCCGAATACCCCGGCCGCCACATGGGTGAGGGTGATGCCCGCTGAGAATTGGGGATCCCAGGTCGAAGGGTCCTCGCGGTTGGCGAAGACGGCGGTGCCGCCAAACTTGGGGCCTGCGCTAGGGCTGCTGGGCGGGCCAGCGGGTGCTGCCGCTCCTTGGCATCCGGCCATCGCTAGTGCACCCGCAACCATTGCGGCATGCCAGAAGGTAAATCGACGACCCATCTGTGTGTCCTTTCGGTGTCAGAAGCGCCCGAGCCTGCACTCGGGCGCTGTAGTTGGCTAGTAGTTGTCAGGCGCGCCGGTTACTTGTTGTGCGACCATGATCGCCTCGCCCTCCGAGGTATAACGCGTCACGCTCCCGGAGAACTCCACCTCATAGGCGGGTTCCCATGCTCGGCTCGCGGAGGCACTATCGTCCGTCACTTCATAGACGGTCGCAGTGCCGTTGGGGCCCTGCACACTCAGGTACTGCTCGCGTCCCATCGCTCACTCCTGCTAGACGGTGACCGCGCCTCGCTTCTGGGCTTCTTCGATCCGGCGGTGTAATTCCGCCACCAGTGGTACCGCTGCGCCGTAGCGGTCGGACTCGCGTTCGGCCCCGCCTTTGTGATAGTTCAGGCGGTTGTTGTTGCCGGTAAAGCGTGCGCGCGTCGCCCAATCGGGGGCCACCCACTCGTTGGAAGGGTTGCCGCCGCCGAACAGAATCTCGGGCATGGCCGCAGGATCGCGGAAAACGTTCATGGGTTCGCCGCCGTCTTCCACCACCTTGATCTGATCAGCCAGTTGCCGCCGGAGGAAGATGACGGGAGTATCGGTGCGCCCCAGCTTCTCTTTCGAACGATCGACGAGCGCTCCCTGCGACCACCAGGCGATGAAGTCCTGGTTGAGGATGCAATCGAGCACCGGCTTGCCGTTCTCGTCCCAGATGGGAACCTCGTAGTAAGGGATCACGTCTTGCTTCGGCGCCTCAATGCCTGGGGGCGCCGCGTAGCAACCGTAAGAGATGTGATAGGTGTGGGTGTCATCGATGGGGACCCTGATCTGAAACTCGCTCCAAGGCGCCCCGGCCGCGTTTTGCTCGGTATAAAAGGGGAAGATAACCGTCGAGTGCCTGGACCGGTAGTCCCGCTCGGCGCCCAACTCCTTTGAGAAAACAACACCCTTCTCCATCCCGTACTCGGTGTTGTGGGCATACAGCCCCTTGATGCCAACGCCATTCTTGACGAAGCCGTCCCCGAGATCCCGCAGGCGCTGCTCTTCGCCGAGCTTCTCCAGCACGTACTGGAACAGGTAGCCGTGCAGCCACACTCCGTGCGTGGGGTCACCGGTGTTCTCCTGGCACTGCAGCCAGTTGCAGTCGATGACCGTAACGCCGATCTGCCGGACGGCATTGGGCCACACAAACAGATCCCAGGGCGGCAGCAGTGGCGCCGGCAGCGGCCCCATGTACGCGAAGATCAGCCCTCCCATCTCCTGTACCGGGTAGCCGCCAATGTTAATCCGCTCCTTGAAGCTGGAATCTGCTGCTTCCAAGGGGGTATCGGTGCATTGGCCGGTCTCGTCGTACCGCCAGCCATGGTAGGGACAGCGCAGCCCATGCTCATCGGGAATACCCCACTGCAGGTCCACCAGCCGGTGGGCGCAGCGCTCACCGATCAGGCCTAGCTGGCCTGACTTGTCTTTGTAAAGCGTCAGGTCCTCGCCTAAAATGCGAACCTTGCGTACCGGGTCCTCCAGCAGTTGTGCAGCCGGCGCAATCGGGATCCAGTACCTGCGCATCAGCTCTCCACCGGGGGTGCCGGGGCCTACGCTTGTCAGGCGCTCATTCATCTCGGGGCTAAGCATGGTCATGCTCCTTTTCGCGGTGCTGGATGCCGCTTCGTGCCGTGAGGTTAACGCGAACCATCGTCTGCCGTATAAAGTGCTCTGGCGGGCATAGTTAGATAACGCTATGCCCGTGTATTCTTGGCGATTATCAGTGACGGCAATTCGGCTGTCAAACGCGACCGAACGCCGTAAAGCCAACTGCCCGTCACCGACACGATAGTACGGTTCTCTCTTCAGTTCGCTATCGGCTTGGTCCCGGATTGCTCCGAAAACCCAGGTTCCCTTGCTATCGTACTCTCGTACAGGCGTCTCCGCTGAAGCCGCATGAACATGCTCGCCTAGTCAGTTGGTCAAGATCCATAGATCAACCGTCCTGCCTAGTACCCGGTAACGATCGCCCAACTACTGCGAGATCCCCACACTCGCCGTTGCGCCCTCGCGGAAGTACATGGCGCGCTCCACGATGATCGGGTGCTCGCTATCGATGCGGGTGGAGATCGCGGCGTTGGGCACCACCGCGTTGGCCAACAGCGTGAAGCGGGCCTTGGGGCCGATGGTGTGGGTTTGGCTGGTGGTCTGCCCGCCCTCGGTCATGAAGGTAAGCGTGACCTGGGTGGGCGCAGCGTTGGGGTTCTGCATCAGGATGTAGGTGCTGAAGGGTGCGCCGGTCGAGCCCTCGGCCAAGTACCAGGTGCGGGCCGGGCCGGTGACGGCCATGCTGCTATGCACGCCGCGGCCCTTGGGGTTTTCGGGCAGCGTCGAGGTCCGCTCAATGGCAATGGGCTGGTCGCTCTCCACCTGCGTGGAGAATGCGGTATTGGGCGGCAGTAGGTCGTTCACCGCCAGCGTGGCCCGGCTCTGCGGCGCAACAGTCAGCGTCTTGGTCACGCTCTGGCCGTTCTCCTGCATCAGCGTGAAGGTGGTCTGCGCCGGCAGGGTGCCGGGGTTCATGGCTACCAAGTTCACGGTGTGGCCGGTGAAGCCTTCGGCCGCAAACCAGCGCCGATCCAGGAACCAGGTGCCGGGCTTGCCATCGCCGGCCCGGCCGCCCTGCATGTAGCTGGCTCGCTCAGCCACGATGGGGCTGCCAGACTCCACCACCATGGAGAATCGGGCGTTGGGCAGGTGCTCGTTGGTGAATACGCTCAGCCGCGCGGTCGGCTTGATAGTGAACTCTTTCACCACCGGCGCACCCTCCTCCCGCAGAAAGGTGACCTTCGCCGTCGCTGGCGCCGCAGAGGGGTTCATCAACAGCAGCCAGGTGTCGGTATCGCGGCTCGAGCCATCGGGCAGGTACCACGACCGTTGCGGGGCGTTCACCCCGGCCGACCCGTGGCCATCGAACCCGAAGTACATCGCGCGCTCCACCAGCACCGGGGCGTCGGCCTCTACCTTGGTACTGAAGGAAGCCTCCGGCACCAGCGCGTTGGCGTACACACTCAGCCGGCTCGACGCCGCAATGGGATAGCTGAAGGCAGCGGTCGTCCCATCCTCCTTATAGAAGGTGACTTTGGCGGTGACTGCGCTGGTGTTGGGGTTCTGGATGAGCACCCAGGTGTCGTAGGGCTTGACAGTCGCGCCCTCGGCCAGATACCAGGTCTGATAGCCGAGCCGTCCGCGGACCGACGCGAAGGCCGCCGGATCCTCGTGGCCGATGCGCCAGGCGGCCGCGCCGGCCAGACCCATGCGGAACACCAGGTCCATCTTGGCGTCATTGGCGCGGCCATCCTCGAACCACACCTCGAACTGTTCGCCGTTGGCGCTGTAAGTGAAGCGAGCGGTCTGGCTCTCGGCATCGAACTGGAGTTCAGCGCCGCTCTTCTGCAGGCGCTCCATGGCGTCGGTATACTTCAACGCCTTCACGCCGCCTGCGGTCAGGTTCCACTCATAGCCGTACCAGGCTAGGCCAAGCAGCAGCTTATCCCGCCCAATCTGTCCGGCGGCGTAGGATGCGCTGTTGGTCACCCAGCCGAAGGGCGCCGTAGACTGCGGCTTACCGGTGCCATACCCATAGGTCATGGTGACAATGAGGTCATTGTGGGGGGCCAGCGCGGCGTAATCATAGGCGCCGGCCCAGCCGGTGGTTCGCTCGCGGTCCTTGGCGGCTACGGCCTGGGTCACCAGCTTGCCCTTGGCCCGCAGCAACGGGGCAAGATCGGCCATGAACTGGGTCAGGTGCGGCCGATCCTCGGCAGTGATGCCCTCAAAGTCGATGTGTGCGCCGTCATAGGCCCCGTCCAGCACCATTTGCACAATGCGGTCGACGGCGGCCTTGCGCGTGGCCGGATCGGCCAGCACATCGCGGAACTTCTCGTACTGATCGCTGTTCTTGATCATGGGCAACACCCGCACGTTGCTCTTGCGGGCCAGTTCCATGACGGTGGCTTGCTCGGCTGGAGTCGTACGGGTCTCCCCCGTCAGCAGCGCACCCTTCCCATCAATTTGGAACCAGTAGGGCGAGAGATGGGTAAGACTGCGAATGTTCTGCTTCAGCGATTCCAGTGAGTCGGCCGCGTACGGCACGTAGTAGCCCCACCGCACCTTGCCGACGTACGAAGGTGCAACGGGTGTGGCGGCGGTAGCATCGGGCGCCACAGCCTCGCCGGGCAACAGCAGCAGGGCGCCCGCGAGCAGCACTGCCGCCAGCCGGGCGGTCGGGGGAAAGAGCACGTGCATTGCAGGGCCTCCATATGTCGAACGAAGCCGTTTCGCGTTGTCCGGCATGATACGCTGTGCTAGGATCGGCGTGACGTTCGTCTGAAGAAACGAACGCGCGTGCGGGTAGTTACGGCGCGACTGCGGCGCAGCATACAGGAGTGTCAGGAGCAGCGCTCACGCAGCTCCAGCCCGTGGAAACCACCACCTTCATCCGCCCTCTCAATGGTACTCGGGCCGACGACGACGCCGTGGCCGGCAGCAAAGCCGCCAATCTCGGCGAACTGCTGAACGCCGGCATTCCCGTACCGCCCGGGTTCGCCATCACCATCGACGCCTTTCGAGCGTTCCTCGCCGGTGCGCAACTTGCCGACGTGCTGCCGCGCCACCTCACCGGGCTCAATGTCGACGACCCCGAACGCCTTGCCGCCGTCTCCACCCGAGTCCGCAAGCTCATCACGTCAGCAGCGGTCCCCAAGGCGCTGGAGGCTGAATTCAGGCAAGCCTATGCCGAACTCGGGGCCCCCATAGTCGCGGTCCGTCCCTCAGTCTTCGCCACCACCACCGAGGCCGCCATCGCCGGTCAGCTCACCAGCCATCTCAACGTACAAGGCGCCGATGCTGCGCTCCAGGCGGTGAAGGCTTGTTGGGCTTCCCTCTATGACGAGCGCTCGCTCTTCTTCCGGGCCCACCAGCAGATAGACCACCTTAGCGTGGCGGTTGGCGTACTGGTGCAGCAGATGGTTCCGGCCGACATCTCTGGCATCATGTTCACCGCCGACCCGGTCAGCAACGATCTCAACCACATGGTGATTGAAGCAGCGTTGGGCCAGGGCGAGGCAGTCCTTACCGGCACCGTCACCCCCGATATGTACAGCTTGGACAAGGCCAGCGGAGCTATCCAAGAGCGGTCGATCGCACGGCAACACTGGCAATTGTCCTCCAGTCCGGCAGGCTCGGCCTCAAGCAGCGCTCGCCAGGCGGTGGGCGAGGCCGAAGGCGCCCGCCAGAAGCTCACCGACAAGCAGATCCTCGCGTTGGCTAGCCTAGGCCGTCAGATTGAGGACCATTTCGGCTGGCCGCAAGACATCGAATGGGTGCTACAGGGCGGCGACTTCCAGATTGTGCAAACCAAGCCGGTTTCGGGCCTGGGGGGCGCTCAGGGCGTGCCTTGGGGTCCCCGGAAAGAACTGACCGGCAAGCTGCTGGTGTCTGGGGTGCCCGCGAGTCCGGGTTTCGCCACAGGCGCAGTACGCATCCTGCTCGACCCTGCCCAGGCGCGCGACGTCCAGCCCGGCGATATCCTGGTGACCGCCGGTTCACACCCCGATTTCTTGGTAGCCATGAAGCGAGCCTCGGCGGTGGTCACCGACACCGGGGGCCGCACCTCCCACGCCGCAATCGTCGGGCGCGAGCTGGGCATCCCCTGTATCGTCGGCGCCGAATCAGCTTCCAAACTCCTGCACGATGGCCAAATCGTCACGGTGGATGGTACTTGGGGGCGCGTGCTGGAGGGCGCCGTTCAACTCAAGTCGGCCAAAACTCAACGCCAGCGTGCGGCCATCAAGACCCGTACCGGCGTACTGGTGAACCTGGCCGAGCCCGGCTTAGCCGAGGCCGTGAGCAAGCGCGACGTGGACGGCGTGGGACTGCTGCGCGCCGAGTTCATGATGACCGACTTGGGCGAACATCCCCGCCACGCTCTGAACAGCGGAAGACGCGAGGTTTGGATTGAACAGCTGGCCGAGCAGATAGAGCGGTTCTGTGCAGCCTTCACTCCCCGATCCGTCCTGTATCGCACCAGCGATTTCAACACGAAGGAATACCGTAGTCTGACAGGCGGACAGGAGTACGAGGGCGAAGAAGAGAACCCCATGCTGGGGTACCGCGGAGCCGCCCGCTATCTGAATGACCCCGAGGCCTTCATCATGGAGATCGAGGCGCTGAAACGGGCCCGCCGCAAGTATGCCAACCTCTCGGTGATGGTGCCCTTCGTGCGGACCACCCGAGAGCTGCAGGAGGTCAAACGCCTGCTGTCAAACCACGGCCTGCGCCGCTCAAAGACCTTCGAGCTGTGGATGATGGCCGAAGTGCCGTCGAACGTACTGCTGCTCGATC
>SHYE01000028.1 GCA_009692935.1 Dehalococcoidia bacterium
GCATCCCGCAGGTCGTTGAGCAGGTACTCGGCGCTGGCCAGAACACTGAAGAGCGCAAAGGTGATTGCGCAGCGCAACACCAGGTTCAACGCCTGCGGCATATCGGCAGGCGACCAGTACTGGTTGACCGAGAACAGCAGGGCGAGGAACACCATGCCGTTCTTGGCCCACTGCTTGGGCCGCAGGGCGCGAACCAGCGCACTTGCGGAGATGCCAGCAGCGCGGCTGGCGATAGAAACAGCGATACCTTCGTTCATGTTCAACGCGCCGCCTGGTTCAGATCTGTCACAGGTATCTATCGGCCAGCGTAGCGTTAATGGTTGACACTGACTAGGGTGACTCCTATGCTGACCCTGCTTATGTCGCCCACCCGCACCCGGCTTGACCAGCTTCTCGTGGACCGCGGGCTTGCCCCATCGCGGGAGAAGGCTCGCGCCATTATCATGGCCGGTGCCGTGAGCCGAGGCACGGAACGCCTCATCAAGCCCGGCGTCATGGTTGCGGGGGATACGGACCTCCGGATGGCCCAGGCCCCTCGCTTTGTCGGCCGTGGCGGTGAGAAGCTCGAGAAAGCCCTGAGTGTCTTCCGCCTCGACCCCAGGGGCATGGTCGCGCTGGACGCTGGGGCATCCACCGGCGGTTTCACCGACTGCCTGCTGCAGCACGGCGCCGCTCGCGTCTATGCCGTCGATGTCGGGCACGGCCAGCTGGACTATCGCCTTCGCAATGACGCACGCGTGGTGTGCCTTGAAGGCATCAACGCCCGCTATTCCCTCGGCCTACCCGAATTGTGCGACATAGCGGTCGCCGACGTGTCGTTTATCTCATTGCAGCTTGTGGTGCCGTCCTTAATCGCCGCCGTCCGCCCGGGGTCGCCGATTGTCGCGCTGGTGAAACCCCAGTTCGAGGCGGGCAAGGGGAAGGTGGGCAAGGGCGGGGTGGTTCGAGACCCCGAGGTACACTGCACCGTCCTCTCAGGCATCGTTAACTGGGGCATCCGTCAGGGACTGCGGCTTGCAGGGCTCACCCCCTCACCCATTGTTGGCGATAAGGGGAACCGCGAGTTTCTCATCTTGTGGCGCACGCCTCATGAGTAAGCTTGCGGGCCTGCTCTTCCACCCCCGGCTGCCAGAGGCGCAGATGCTGGCCGATAAACTCGCCCAGCGTCTAGAGTCGAGCGGGTACCGCACTTGGCAGGTGTCTGCCTGGGCCGAGGAGGATGTGAAGCACCTGATGCCGGGAACCGCGGCGGTGATCTGCATCGGCGGCGATGGAACGATCCTGCGGGCCGCCCGCGCCATCATCCCGGCGCCCGTCCCGATTCTGGGAATCCGGTTCGGACGGCTGGGTTTTCTCGCAGAGATATCCCCGGAAGACGCGCTGGCCCGAGTATCGGACATGCTCGACGACCCCGGCCTGTTGGAAGAACGGGCCATGCTCAAGGCAACCTGCGCGCTCACCGAGGTACCGCCGGCGCTGGCAGAGCGCCATCACCCGCTGATGAACGGCGACCCGAGTTTCCATGCCCTGAATGACGTGGTGATCGCCCGGGGAGCAGCGGGACGCCCGATTTATGTCGAGGTGACGATAGACCAGCAGCCTTGTATTACCTATCGCACCGATGCGGTAGTGGTCTCGACGGCGACCGGCTCTACGGGGTACACGCTCTCCGCAGGGGGGCCGATCCTCCATCCGCACTCCTCGTCATTCCTGCTGTGTCCGGTGGCCGCCCATGCGACGCTACCCAACGCGTTTCTGCTGGAACCTCACAGCACCGTTCAGTTACGGGTACATTCCGACCACGGCGCAGCCATGAGCATCGACGGCCAGGTGGACATACCATTGACCGATGGCGACACTGTCACGGTGGGATTGAGCCCCTACAAGGCGCGGTTCATCCGGGCCCACCGCAAAGACGCCTTCTACAGCAGCCTGTTGCAGCGGCTCCGGTTTGGCGATGGCAGCCCTGATCACGCGTAGCCTCGGCCAGCCATGACCTCCAACACCGATCCGACCGCCACCGCCGCGGCTGAGGCCGTTCTGCAGCAACTGCGGGATGAACTGCGGCGCAGCGCCACCGAGACGCCGCCACCCATCGCTGCCCCCATCGACACACCCACTCCCAGGACTGCGGTCGAGCGACTTCTGGGGCACGTTACCGAACTCCAAGAACGGTGGCCCGTGGCCCCCGCGGTCCCTGCATTCAACCGGCCGGTCATCGGCCCGGTACTCAGCCGGGTGGTAGCGCCGGTGTACGGGCGCGTGCTGCGCGCGCTAGCGTGGCCGTTGCTCCAACCGCAGATCGACTTCAACGCAGCGGTGGTGCGGTACGCCCAGCACGCCTATCAGATGATCCGGATTCTGCAGGATGAGGCCCGCTACCTGCGCCAGGAGACCAGCGAGTATGACCACCACGCAGTCGCGGCCACCCGCAGACTTGCCGTGCTGGAACAGGCAACTCAGCGCATGGCAGAACAAGTGGCCGAGTCAGGGAGCAGGATCGGCGAGGCTTCACCTGCCGAACTCACCGCTCGGCTCGCAGCCCTAGAGGAAGGGTTGAAAGCACTGCAGGGCCCTGCCGGCGGCGCCAAACCATCGTGAGCCTGCGCATTTGTATCTGCGCGGTGCAGGTGCCTTTCACCCGCGGCGGTGCAGAGTTCTTGGTGGACGCACTTAAGCAGGCGCTGCAGGAACACGGTCACCAAGTAGATGTCGTCTCGCTGCCCTTTCAGTGGAATCCACCCCGAACGGTCCTGACCCACGCCTTGCCGTGGCGGCTGCTCGATCTCACTGAGAGCCAGGGCCGCACTATCGATCGGGTGATTTGCACCAAGTTTCCCAGCTACCTGGTACGGCACCCTCACAAGGTCACCTGGCTGTTCCACCAGTTTCGCCAGGCTTATGACCTGTTGGGCACCGGGTTCGGCGAACTCAACGAACACCACGAGGATCAGGCGGTACTCAACGCAGTCCGACGGATGGATGCGGCCGCTATCCCCGAGTCCCGGCACGTCTACACCATTGCCAAGAACGTGAGCGCGCGGCTGCAACAGTACAACGGCATCGCAAGCGAGCCGCTGTATCCGCCGCCCCCGCTGGGTGACCGCTATCGCTGTGACGCATTCGGCGACACCGTCATCTCCGTCGGGCGGCTCGACGCCATCAAGCGGGTGGACCTACTGCTGCGAGGGTTAGCCGCAGGTCACAACAACCTGCGAGCCGTCATCACGGGGACGGGCCCCGACCTGCCCCGCCTGGAAGCGCTGGCCCGCGAGCTCGGTATTGAGCATCGGGTCGAGTTCGCCGGCTTCGTCAGCGAAGAGCGGTTGCTCGACCTCTACGCCACCTGTCGTGCGGTGTACTACGCCCCCTACGACGAGGACTATGGCTTCGTGACCCTGGAGGCCATGCGGTCGGGGAAACCGATCGTCACCACGAACGACGCTGGTGGTGTGTTGGAGTTCATACGGCACGAGGATAACGGCCTCGTCGGCGAACCCGCCGCCGCCTCAGTGGCCGCAATGCTCGACAGCGTGGCGGAAGACGTGGCACTGTGCGAGCGGCTGGGCGCCGGCAGCCGGCAAGCAACGGCAACTATCACTTGGCAGCACGTGGTAGCAGGACTCACGAGTGGGTAGGCTGCGTCTCGCGATGTTTACGCCATTACCGCCACAACCCACCGGCGTAGGAGACTACATGCGCGACCTGTTGCCTGCGCTCATCGCCCTCGCCGACGTCGATGTCTTCATCGACGATTACGCGCACGATGCAACCAGCGTCCCGGCCCCATGCGGTGTCTACCCCCACCGGGAGTTCCTGGTTCGCCGCGCCGACGCACCTTACGACTGCGTGATCTATCACTTGGGCAACAGCCCCTTTCACCGCTACCTCTACCCCTACGCAGCCCGCTTTCCCGGGGTAGCAGTGCTGCACGATCACGTGCTGCATCACCTTCTGGCGGGGATGGCGGAGGAAGGAGGCTCGGGCTTCTACTTTAGGGAGATGGCGTACAACGCCGGGACGACCGGCGTACGTGCGGCGTGGGAAGCCCTGATGACCCACACCGAGGTTCCTTTCTACCAATACCCGCTCAACCGGCGGATTCTCGATGTCAGCCTGGGCATCGCCGTGCACAGCGACTATCTCCGCACCCTCATCGAGAAGGAAGCTCCGGAAGGGCCCGTTGCCCGCATTCCCATGGGCATGCCGCTGCCGACGGTCGACGGCGACCCGCTCGCACTGCGGGCCGTGCTGCGGATCCCCCCAGCGAGGTTCGTCGTCGGATCGTTTGGGCAGGCCACGGCACAGAAGCGCATCCCGCAGGTACTGCAAGCCGTGGCAGGCCTAGCGAGCCGGGGCGCCGACATCCATTACCTGATCGTCGGGAGCGTCGGGGCCGAACTCGACGTTTTGACGACCGTTGAGCGATTGGGCCTGCAGGGTCGCGTCACGGTAACGGGCTACGTAGACGAGACGACGTTCAATGCCTGCCTACAAGCGGTGAACGTGTGTGTGAACCTGCGCTACCCTACGGCTGGCGAGACGTCGGCCGCAGCGTTACGGTGTATGGCAGCTGGCCGCCCCACGATAGTCACCGGCGTTGGCGCGAACCTCGAGTTTGCAGACGAAGCCTGCCTCAAGCTGCCGGCCGGCCCGCAGGAGGTCCCGATGCTTGAACGCGTGCTCCAAGCGCTCCTCGACGCTCCGGAGGCTCGCCAACACCTGGGTCGGGGTGCCAGGGCCTACGTTCAGCGGGAACACAGCCTCGCCGCCGCCGCCAGCGGCATGGCCAGCTTCGTCGAGCGCTGTCTTTCTCCGGGGCAACTAGGTGCGGAAAAGGAAACTTATTCGCCCTCGCCACTGTTGAAAGAAGTAGCGGAGCGACTCAACTCCGTGGGCGTCACCGCTCAGGAGGTCCCACTCATGGCCGACCTAGCCAGAGCACTCGTATTCGTCGACGGCACCACAGATCACAGCACCGCGCTATCCGGAGCAGCCTTATGACCACAGCCTACCAGCGCCCCACGCCGCAGCCCGCTCTCGGCAACATCGCCTATTCCCTCATCATCCCCGTATACAACGAGGAGGGGAACCTGACACCGCTGCACGAGCGCGTGACCGCGGCTATGGCCGAGCTACCAGGGCAGTATGAGTTGATTTTGGTGGATGACGGCAGCCGGGACGGCAGCGCTCAAGAGTTGGCCGACATCGCGGCCCGCGACCAGCGAGTGAAGGTGGTGCAGTTCCGCCGCAACTTCGGCCAAACAGCCGCCATGTCCGCCGGTATCGATCACTCCCGGGGCGACATCCTAGTCTTCCTGGACGCAGATCTGCAGAACGACCCCGCTGATATTCCGCGGCTCATCGCCAAGCTCAACGAGGGGTATGACGTGGTGAGCGGCTGGCGCAAAGACCGGCAGGACGCCTTCCTCACCCGCACCTTCCCCTCGCGCATCGCCAACGCCCTGATCTCGTGGGGCACCGGCGTCGCCCTGCACGACTATGGGTGCAGCCTCAAGGCCTACCGCCGTGAGGTGCTGGAGCAGGTACATCTCTATGGCGAGATGCATCGGTTCATCCCCGCCTACGCCGCATTGGTCGGAGCGGAGATCACCGAGTTGCCGGTGCGACACCATGCGCGCGTGCGAGGAAAGAGTAAGTACGGCCTCAACCGCACTGCCAAAGTGGTGCTGGACCTGATGACAGCGAAGTTCATGGCTAGCTACGCCACGAAGCCCATCTATGTGTTTGGCGGAGTTGGCATGCTGTTGGTCGGGCTGGCAGTGCTCTGCATCACGGTAGCGATGCTGCAGAAACTCTTCCTTGGCGTCTCGTTGATCCAGACCCCGCTGACGCTCTTGTCGGCCATCCTAGGGGCCACTGGGTTTATCGCCATCCTGCAAGGCTTGAATGCCGAGGTCGCTATTCGAACCTACCACGAATCGCAGCACAAACCGATCTACACCGTGAAGCGCGTGCTCAATGGGGACCCGCCTCAAGCGCTCCCCGTCACCGATCCGCCGGCCGTCACCTAGGAGCGCATCATGCACACTCGACGTTTCCTGCTGACCAGCACGCTGGTGCTCGGCGTGACGGTACTGGCTGGAGCCTCCACCTGGTGGCTTCAACATCAGGCCGCCGCTACCGTCGACGCGGGGTCCCGCACAATCACCGTGATGGGTCAAGACGAGGTGCTGGCCCGGCCTGACATGGCCAATGCCTACTTGGGCGTGGGCGTGGGCGTGACCGTGACCACCGTCCACGCGATAGCCGAGCACGGAGTAGCCGTGCCCGGCCCCTTCCCGGTTAAGGCTCCAGACCAAGCGGCCCCCGCGACACCGATCCAACCCGGCACGCAGACGGTTACCGGCAACGTCACCGCTGCCTTAATCATCGGGTAGCGGTACACCAGCTCCTTGTGCGGCATTGCCGGTGCGGCCGGCTTCTCGACCCAACCTCCGGTAACCCCGGAGACTCTGGCAGCAATGCTGGCGACCATTCGCCACCGTGGGCCGGATGACGAGGGCGCCTACTTCGACGACCATGTGGCGCTGGGCATGCGCCGGCTCTCGATCATTGACGTGGCGGGCGGACACCAGCCCATCGCCAATGAAGACGAGACGTGCTGGGTGGTGCTCAACGGCGAGATCTTCAACTACCGGGAGTTGCGGGCCCAACTGTTGGAGCGTGGTCACCAGTTCCGCACGCACACCGACACCGAAGTCATTGTCCATGCCTACGAGGAGTGGGGCGAAGCCTGCCCGGAGCAGCTCAACGGCCAGTTCGCCTTCGCCATCTGGGACAAGCCGCGCCAAAGGCTGTTCTTAGCCCGCGATCGCGTTGGCATTAAACCTCTGTACTACACCGAGGCTGCTGGCAACCTGATCTTTGGATCCGAACTGCGGGTGTTTCTGACCCACCCGGCGGTCCCCAGGGAACTGGACCTGGCAGCGGTTGACGCCTACCTCACCTACGAGCATGTACCCGCGCCCCTCTCGATCATCCGAGGTGTCGCCAAGCTGCCTCCGGGCTGCACGCTGACCTACGATGGCCCCACCGGCGCCCGCGTGAACCGGTATTGGGATGTCGACCTCTCGTTGAGCGAGACCGGCGAAGCGAAGTCCGAGGGCGAGTGGACTGAAATGCTCGCCGACACGTTTCGCCGGTCGGTTCGCATGGAGTTGGTGAGCGACGTCCCACTCGGCGTATTCCTGAGCGGCGGGCTGGATTCCAGTGCCATCGCCGCACTGATGATGCAAGAGGCGGGCGGGTCGGTCCAGAGCTTCTCGATTGCGTTCGAAGATGCCTCCTTCGACGAGTCCCCGTTCGCCCGGCAGGTAGCCAGCCATCTGGGTACACTGCACCGCCAGGAGGTGTTGTCGCAGCAGATGATGTGGGACCTGGTACCGCAGCTCGCCGACATCCTGGACGAGCCCTTGGGCGATTCATCCGTGATCCCGTCGTACCTGCTATCACGCTTCGCTCGCCGACATGTGACCGTAGCCCTGGGGGGTGATGGCGGCGATGAACTGTTCGCCGGCTACTCGACCCTGCAGGCGCACCGCCTAACCGGCTACTATAACCGCGTGCCCGGGTTGCTCCGCCACCTTCTCATCGGGCCGTTGGTGAACGCGCTACCGGTGTCGCACAACAACCTCAGCTTCGACTTCAAGGCGAAGCGCTTTGTGCAAGGCGCCGACGAGCCGGTACATATCCGCCACCACCAGTGGCTGGGCTCGTTCACTCAGGCCGAAAAGGCTGCGCTTTACCGGCCCGAGGTGGCGGCTGCGCTAAAGGGGCAGGACGCTCTGGACATGGCAGCTGCCTATTACCGGGGCAGCCGCGCGACCAGCGAGCTTAACCGCGTCCTCCACATGGACATGAAGCTCTATCTGGAAAGCGACATCCTGATGAAGGTAGATCGCGCCTCGATGGCAAACTCACTGGAGGCACGGGTGCCCTTCCTGAACCTGGAGATGTTGGAACTGGCGAATCAGGTCCCGATTGAGCTAAAGCTCAAGGGTTTCACCCGCAAATACTTGCTGCGCCGCATCATGAAGGGTGTGCTCCCCGAGAACATCATCAACCGCCCGAAGAAGGGCTTTAACATCCCCGTGGCCAAGTGGTTTCGGCACGAACTGAAGGGCTTGCTGCTCGACACCTTGTCTCGCGATCGCGTGCAGCGGCAGGGCCTGTTTCGCTACGAAGCTGTGGAGGTGCTGCTGAGCCAGCACTTTAGCGGCAAGCGTGACAACCGCAAGCAGTTGTGGACATTACTCGTACTGCAGCTTTGGTACGATAGGTGGATAACACCCCAAGCAGCCAAGTGGGGAACGCCCAGCAACAATGATTACTAAAATAGCGGTCAGGAACTACAAGAGCCTCAAGGAGCTAACGCTAAAGTTACGGCCTCTGACAGTCTTTGTAGGACCGAACAACGCCGGAAAGAGTAATCTCCTCGACTGTTTCTTCCTTCAAAAAGACCTTACCGATCAAGGGAGCGGGGCAGTCGATGGCAGGGGGGGCTTTCGGGACCTCGTCTGGGATGGAGAGACGACTCGGTCAATGTCCTTCCGGTTCGAAGGCAGCCTACGTGGCCCAGGGCGCGCGACTACCTTCTCTTATGACCTCGCTATAGTCGGCGGCCCAGCTCAGCATCGAATCGAAAGGGAGAGCTTCACGATTGGTACGGGCAGCGAAAGTAGAGTCTTGTTGGAGTTGAACCCCCAGGGTGCAACCATCCTGTGGGGAGTGGACGGAGCTCAGCTCATGGGGTTCAGTACCGACTCCCGACAACCTGCACTTCGAATGGTTGGTGGAGTCGACCCAACTAGCCCCGTTGCCAGTTTCGCGGGGAAGGTGAGCAGCTGGAGGCGCTACCGAATGAACCCCACGGTCATGCGCAATCTATCGCCTGCCCGCCGTGCCGTGCAAATGGAGGATTCTGGAGAGAACATGGGTGCTGTGCTCCATACGCTTCAGACAGAGTACCCAGAGCGCTTCACCCGTTTGAAGAGCCTGATCCGTGAAGTGTGGTCCCCGAGATCGAGGACCTCTACACGCCGCTGACAGAACAGGGTCAAACCCTGGTTCGAATAAAGGGGCGAGGGCTGCGCAAGGTCACCGAAGTCTGGTCATTGTCAGATGGCACCCTCCATACGCTTGGCATTTTGGCGGCCCTGTACGCGCCTGAGCCTCCAGACATCATGGTCTTCGAGGAACCGGAGAACTATGTACACCCGAGAGTGTTAGATGTACTTGCAGAGGTGTTCAGGGAGGCAAGCGATCTGAGTCAAGTGCTGATCAGCACTCATTCGCCTTACCTGCTCAACCTGCTGGAGCCCGAAGACATCGTCGTGATAGAGAAGCTAGATGGCGCGACTAGGGCGACCCCGGCAGTGCGGAAGAAAGGGTTGAAACCGGCACTTCAGGCGCTGGGTTTGGGGGAGGCTTGGTACTCAGGGAGCATCGGCGGGATACCCGAGTGAAGCTTGGACTGATTGTCGAAGGGAAGAGCGATGATAGATGCCTGCGCAGACTCTTGCAGACCTGCTGCAGCGGAGACGGCCCAACTTCAATTTGGGTTCGCCGAACAAACGGGGTTGGCGACAGCCTGAACGCGAAGAAAGTCTTGGCAACAGCTCAGGCTCTCATAGCAGAGCATGGGAGCATTGATCGGATAGTAGTCTGCATCGACGAAGACTGTGTGGGAGACCGGCGGGCTAAGGCCGCCAATTGTGAGCGCGAACTGAGGGCGGCAGGGCTGGGCAGTGTGTCCTACTCACTTGCCCAACAGGCAGTTGAGGGATGGCTCCTCCCCGATGAGAAGGCGATAGGCGTTGTGTTGGGCAGTGCAATGAGCCGCTTGAATGGGGACATATCCGCCGAGTGCTCGCCGAAGGCTCGCCTCCGGCAGGTATTTCGACGCCACGGTATGCGCTACAATGCCGTGGTCCATAATCAGGCCATCGCCGAGCACCTCAACCATGCAGTCGCCGGGGGCAGGAACCCAAGCCTAAGCACTTTTCTGGCATTGGCCTGCAACTCATGAACCCTACCATCCTCCAGTACATCGTGTGCCCGGATTGCACGGGCAGCCTCGCCATCGCGGAGGGTGCGATCCGCAACGGCGACGAGGTGATGACCGCGCAGTTGACGTGCAGCCAGTGCGCGCGCCAGTACCCCGTTGTGCGCGGCATCCCCCGGCTGATGCCGGGCTACGTGGCCGACGACAAGCTGGCAACCGCCAGTGCCTTCGGATGGGAATGGCAAGAGTTCGACGCGCTGCACGATCAGGCAGAGGTCTACCAAGACCAATATCTCGACTGGATTCACCCGATCGACCGCTCATTCTTCCAGCACAAGGTGGTCCTGGACGCCGGCTGCGGCATGGGCCGGTTCTCGATCGCAGCCGCCGAGTTCGGCGCTCGCGACGTCCTGGCCATCGATCTCAGCGATGCAGTCGAGTCGGCCTACCGCAACAGCCGCCATCTGCCGAACGTGCACGTTATCCAGGCCGACATCTATCACCTGCCCTTCAAACAGCCCTTCGACTTCGCCTTCAGCATCGGCGTCTTGCATCACCTGCCCGACCCGAAGGGTGGCTTCAGGTCACTGGTGAAGCATCTGAAGAGGGGCGGGTCGATATTCGCCTGGGTCTACGGGCGGGAGAACAACGGCTGGATCGTGCACCTGGCGAATCCGCTGCGCGAGCGCGTGTTCTCGCGGTTGCCCCGCAAGGTGCTCTACGGCGTCTCGCTGGCCATTACTGGCGTGTTGCACCCGATCCTGAAGGCGCTGTACCGCCCCGGGGGAGCTTGGCGGAAGATGCTGCCGTATTACAGCTACCTGAGCTGGCTCGGCCAGTTTGGCTTCCGCCACAATCACCACGTCATCTTCGACCACCTGGTGGCTCCTACCGCTTTCTATTTGCGGCGCGAAGAGTTCGCCCTGTGGTTCTCCGAAGCCAAGCTGCCTCCGCCACGCCTGTCATGGCGCAACGAGAACAGCTGGCGAGGGTTTGCCACGCTGGAACATGCGGATTCTCGCGCTTAACTACGAATTCCCACCGCTGGGCGGCGGCGCTGGCAATGCCACGGCCTCCATCTGCAATGAGTTAGCCGGCCTTGGCTGTGAGGTAGCGGTGCTCACCTCACACTTCAGCGACTTGCCCAGAGTGGAGGTTCGCGATGGCTACACGGTGCACCGTGTGCGGGTGCTGCGCCGCCAGGTAGATCAGAGCAGCCCCCTTGAAATGGGCAGCTTCGCAGTTGCGGCGCTGGCCCCAGCGCTCGGGCTGGCCCGGCGCTTCAAGCCCGATGTGGTGCATGTCTACTTCGGTATGCCCACCGGCCCCGTTGGTCTCGCAGTGAAGCGACTGATCGGACGGCCGTATCTGCTGTCGCTGCGCGGTGGTGATGTGCCGGGCTTTCTGCCGGGTGCTCTGGGTCGGCTGCACACGTTGACAGCCCCGGTGTCACGCTGGGTCTGGCACGAGGCGTCGGCCATTGTGGGCAACAGCCGGGGACTGCGCGATCTCGCCCAAAAGAGTTCACCCTGGCGGGAGGTTGAGTACGTGCCGAACGGCATCGACCTGGAACGCTACGTCCCGGGGCCGGCAGCCGAACCTGAGGGCGTTTTCCGGCTGTTGTTCTCCGGCCGGCTGGTGGAGCAGAAGGGCGTGCGCTACATCATTGAGGCACTCCCCGCCGTACAGTCCGCCCTGGGGCGGCCGGTCGAGCTGGTGGTAGCTGGCTCCGGGCCCATCGAAGCTGACTTGCGCGCCCAAGCCCAAGCACTGGGCCTGGGACAGAGCGTTCGGTTCCTGGGCTGGATCGAGCGCGCGGGCATGCCCAATCTCTACAGCTCCGCAGACGTTTTCGTGTTCCCCTCCTTCGAGGAGGGCATGCCTAACGTAGTGCTCGAGGCTATGGCCTCAGGCTTGCCGTTGGTCGCAACAGATATCTACGGACACCGGGAGCTGATGACTCACGAAGACAACGCCCTGCTGACCCCGACCGCTGATAGCGCTGCCATCGCCGCGGCTCTCATCCGCCTCGGTCGGGAGCCGGCCTTGCGCGAACGGCTCGCCCGCCGGTCTCGCACGCGGGCGGAGGCCTTCACTTGGCGAAACACGGCGCAGACCTACCTGGCGCTCAGTGAAGCAATGCTGCAGCCCCGCCCCGAGCCGCGGGGCGCCACAGCGGATCGTCCCTCGGAATGATGCGAGGCAAGCGCGGCTTCGTGCTCAAGGCGGCTATTAGCAGCGGACTGCTCGCGCTGCTGCTCACGCGCTCACCTCTGGCGGAGCTGGGCGCCTCGCTGACCGGGAGCGACCTCTTGCTTTTGGTGCTGGCATTCGGCGTTGGCTTCGGCGGGTGGTTTATCGCCAACCTGAAGTGGCAGCGGTTGCTGGGCGCGTTAGGCTCGTCTGCACCGTATTCCGACCTGTTCGCGCTTAACTTGATTGGCGTCTTCTACAGCCTCGTGCTGCCTGGGCAGGTTAGCGGTGAAATTGTCAAAGGTGTCCGCCTCAGCCAATTCGGCGTGCAACGGGCGGCCGTCGCCACCTCGATCTTGCTGGACCGCCTAACGGGGCTGGCGGCACTGGCGCTCGCCGGGCTGGTCGGCTTGGCGCTGACACCAGGAAGCCCCTTTGCCGGCGCCGCAGTGTGGATAGCCCTCGTCGTTTTGGGCGGATCGGCGCTGCCGGTGCTACTGGCGCGCAAGCGGCTGCCCTTTGCCCCAACCAAAGCGGCAGGGCTTTACGCGAAGGTATGGCTGGCAGCTTCAGCCCTCAACGACGCATTGCTCACCTATCGTGGTCGCCCACTGGTGTTGGCCGAAGCGCTGCTGCTGGCGCTCTTATTTCAAGCATCCGTCTACGGAGCCAACTACATGGTGGTGGTCAGCGTGGGAGCGCCGCTGTCGTTGGCTGCGCTGCTCTGGATAGTGAGCACAGTCTCGCTGCTGAACCTGCTGCCCATCACCCTGGGCGGTCTGGGCGTGCGCGAGGGCGCGTACGCGTTGCTGCTGGAGCAGCAGGGGGTGCCGTTCTCGCAGGGCTTGGCCATTTCGCTGATAGCCTCCGGCATGTTCCTTCTGCTCGGCAGCATTGGAGGAGTCTTGGAGGCTGGTCTGTACCGAGCGCTCGCCGGACCCAAGCCAGCGAACGTATCCTGAGGTTATGATCATCGCCCTGCGGCTGGCGCTCTTCCTCCTGGCGTCGCTCGCCCTCTTGAGCTACTTGGGCTACACCCCTGCCCGGCTGTTAGTGCGCGAGCGGGCGGCTCGGCTGTTGTTACTGCCGGCGCTCGGCTTCTGCGTGCTGGTGATCGCCGCCTCATTCCTGAACTACTTTCTGCCGATGCCCGGCGTCCTTCTCTTGACGGCTGCAGGCGCAACCGTTGCCAACCTCTGGACCGCGCGCCGTTACGGGTTGGGGCTGGGGTTGCCGGGAAAGGCGCCGCTTACAGCGATCGCACTCGGCGTGATTGCTTACACGATCGCCAACCTGCCGCAGGTGCACGCCGACACCCTCGCGTTCCTTGGGGTGCAGTGGGACCTTGAGATCTACCTACCGCTCAGTGAGTACCTCAAGCGCTTTGCCATGGGCGGGGGACTCGAGACGCACCCGAGCCCGCTGTTGGCCACCATGAACGACCCTGCGGTCCGCGGCGGATCAGGGTGGGGCTTCATGTACCTGGACTCGGCGCTCGGGTCACTGCTCGGTTGGCCTTCCTGGGAGACCTACCGGCCGACGCTCCACCTGCTGTTTGGACTCGGCGCGCCCGCTGTGTTCGCGCTCTGCCGGTGGGGTTTCCGGATGGGTGCCGGTGGCAGCTTGATGGCCACGGCGTTGGTGGCGCTCAATGGCCTCAACCTTTGGGTTGCCTCCATCGGTTTGGGGGGACACGTCGTGGCGTTCGTGCTGCTCCCACTGTCCACCCTTGGGGTCTTGTGGATGGTGCGGCAGCCAACGTGGCCGGCCACCGTGATCACCGGTGTGTTCGTCACCGGCCTGCTGATGTCTTTCTACACCGGGGCCGCTGCGGTCTTGGCAGCCGTTCTCGTGCCCATCGGGCTCCATGCACTCGCGGTGCATTCCGGCAGGGCGCAGCTGCTGATGAGCGCCGCGGCGGCCATCGGTGTTTTGGCGGCCCTGGGGTTGATTGCGCACCTGCGCTTCGGCTTGCTCCTGCCGTTGTACTTTCGTGACGGCCTGTCGGAGGGGTGGAAGGTCGCTGACTTCCTCTCGCTGAGCCAAGCGGCCGGTCTGGCGCCCTTTGTTCTTGTGCAGCAACGGCTCACCGGCGCACCCTTCTTGCCGGACCTTACTGCTGGAACCGTCGCAGCGTGGGGTACGGCCATGAGCGTCGCTGTCGTCGGCCTTTGCGGCTTATCGCTCACCAAGGCAGGCTGGGAGCGCAGCTCTTGGCTCGCTGCATTGCTTGGGCTCGGCCTTTTCGCTGCACTGCTGCGATTCGGATCGGGCTACCCATACGGCTACTTCAAGGTGTTCTCGCTGGGCTACTTCGTGCTGGCCGTGGGCATCGGCCAGGGTCTGACCACGCTGTTCACCTGCGCCTGGCTGCCTCAGCGTTGGTCAGGCCTTCGCAGCAGCATGCGTTACCCCAGCGCTGCCCTTGCCACACTTCTGACCATTGCTGCGGCGCCGTTACTGGCGGCGAACCTGCAGCAGAGCCTCCGTTACTTCTGGGAACTCGACCCCAATGAACTGCCACGCAGCACGTGGCAACTAGCAGCGCTCGACGACCACATCGACCCGGGCACCGCCGTTCATGTATCGGGGCGCTCGGGGTTTGATCCGCGGTTCGCCGCGATGGTCGCCTACTTCCTAATGGACAACCCTGTGGTCGGTAACCTGAAGTCGGCCTATGGCGCGGTACGCAGTGAACGGCCCGACCAGGCGTTCGAGTACCTGCTGTTCCAGCGTTCCGAGCGTCCGGAGGAATTGGGTGTGGCCGCGACGGACCTGGTTTGGAGCAATGACCTGGTGGCGTTGTACCGGTGGCCGCGCTCTTGGGCCGCGAACGTCGACCTGGAGAGCGTACAAGCCCTCGTGGCCCTCTCCGCCACACCGGTGGAGGTACGCTTGAGTCCCGACAGTTGGGCACTCAGCAACGGACAGCCGTTGTTGGCCGGCGCCTCGGCACCAACCTCGCAGCGCCAGCAGGTGGAGATGACGCTCTTGGCGCTGCAAGCCAGCACCGTGCTGGTGACAACGGATGGACAACGCCAAACCGTCGACATTCCCGCCGGCTTGGTGCGCTATCGCACCGAGTCCATCGACACCCCCAGCACACTCTCACTAGCGCTACCGAACGGGGTGCAAGGCGTGCGCCTGCTGGGGGTCCGGATGCTGCAGGCCACCGGCAGCGGCCAGTTGGTGCACCCCTCGACAGACCTGGTGGTACTGCAAGCCAAGCCCGCAGTCAACGGCACGTCAGCGCAGCTGGACCTTGATATGTATGTACATAGCTCTCGCAACAGCTTCACGGCCGGCTCGGTGGAGTTCTACCGGAGAGAGAGCGCGGGGCTGATCCCTACGGGCTTTACCCAACTGCTGCACGCCAAGCGATCTCAGAGCGCCAGCCTGCAGTGGCGCGGTGACCTGACCGACGCCCGCTGCGGTGACGGCGCGCCGCCGCTGCCCCGCGCCGACGGCGACTACGAGGGCCACCTTGCGCTGTACCACGTGAACGAGGAGGTGTACCGTCAGCGCTGGCTGCGGTTCAGCATCCGCGACGGACGGGTGACCAACCAACGGCTCGACGCCCTGCCACCCTACCTGGTACAGTACCTCAGCCCTCCCAAGGAGATGCTTACGTTAGCCACC
>SHYE01000029.1 GCA_009692935.1 Dehalococcoidia bacterium
GCAGTGGCGGATTGCGCCCCCAAGGACCTAACGTGGAAACTGGCATCCTTTCTCGATACGGGCCCTACCTCCCCATCACCTCAGCCACGCCGATGCTGACGTTGGGCGAAGGCAGTACCCCACTCGTCGAAGCCCCTCGCCTCGCCAAGGAGGTGGGCTGTGCAGAGCTGTACTTCAAGCTCGAAGGCTGTAACCCCACCGGCTCCTTCAAAGATCGGGGCATGGTGCTGGCGGTGGCCAAGGCTTTGGAGGACGGGCACACTGCGATCATCTGCGCCTCTACCGGCAACACCAGCGCGTCGGCGGCTGCGTACGGCGCCAAGTTTGGCCTGAAGACCTACGTGCTGATACCCAAGGGCAACATCGCTGCCGGGAAACTCGCCCAGGCCGTGCTGTACGGCGCCATTGTGGTTGAAGTGGCCGGCAACTTCGACGATGCGCTGACCATTGTCCGTCAACTCAGCGAGACGCATCCCGTGGGTCTGGTGAACTCGGTCAACCCCTTCCGGCTCGAAGGCCAAAAAACGGCCTCGTTCGAGATCGTCGAAGCGTTGGGTGATGCGCCGGACCTTTTGTGCATTCCCGTTGGGAACGCCGGCAACATCTCCGCCTACTGGAAGGGCTTCAAAGAGTACCACCAGGCGGGGAAGGCCAGCCGTCTACCGCGGATGATGGGCTTTCAAGCGGCCGGCGCTGCCCCTATCGTGCTGGGCGTACCCGTGGCCGAGCCGCAAACCGTCGCCACTGCAATTCGCATCGGCAACCCGGCAAGCTGGAAGCTGGCAACAACCGCCCGCGACGAATCCGGAGGGGACATTCAGGCGGTGACCGACGAAGAGATTCTGGACTCCTACCGGACGATGGCATCGCAGGAGGGTATCTTCGGCGAACCGGCCTCCGCGGCGTCCTTCGCCGGCCTGCGCAAGCTCAAACGCGACGGCGTTTCACTCGCCGGAAAGCGCGTGGTCTGCGTCGTCACCGGCAACGGTCTGAAGGACCCCACCACCGCGCTCACTGTCCAGGGGCAGCGATACGATGTGCCCGCCACCTATGACGCCGTCGCTGTCCTCATCCGCGACTGCTAAGCCCCCCATACTTCACCCGAAAGGCCCGCCATGCTGTTTGCCCTCAACGGAAAGCGCCCCATCGTCCACCCGTCCGCGTTCATCGCACCCTCGGCGGTACTGATCGGCGACGTGGTGGTGAAGGAGGACGCCAGCATCTGGTTTAACAGCGTGCTACGGGGCGATTCCGGCCAGCTGCTAGTGGGTGAAGGCAGCAACGTACAAGACGGCTCGGTGCTGCACGAGGGTGTAGTGTTGGGCAAGCGGTGCGTGCTGGGGCATCAGGTGCTGGTGCACGAATCGGTGCTGGGCGAGAGCATTCTGATCGGCAACGGCGCCAAGGTGATGGCCGCCACCATCGGCGATGGCGCAGTCATCGCAGCCGGGGCCGTGGTACTGGGGCCCGTGGAGATACCAGCGCGCACCATGTGGGTCGGCATTCCCGCCAAGCAGCTACGAGAAGCGACGGAGAAGACGCAAGCCATGACCCGGGGCACCGCCCAGCACTACGTCGACCGGCGAGCGCTCTACTTGGCAACCCTCGAACCAGCTGACGCCGAGGCTGAGGCATACCTCAAGCGGGCGCAGGCGACGCCTTAGCCAGCCAGCCTCCGCTCGCTCTCTTGCGGCGACGGCGCTGCTGTCCACGTGCGAAAGGCTGGGAACGCCACCCAGATCACACCGCAGAACCCCACCAACAGCGTACCTAGCACCAGGAACGTCGCTGGTGCTCCGACGAACTCGGTGGACACCCCCGCGGCCAGCGCCCCTAAAGGGCTGAGCCCAGCATCCAGCATATAGATGCTCATCACCCGGCTCCGCAATGCGTCGGGCGTCACCATCTGCAGGATGGTCATCACCGTCGCGTGGAACATGATCTGCGCACCGCCCATCACAATGAGCGACAGCAGAGCCACCTCAAGGGTGGTGGTCAGCGCGAACCACATGATCGACACGCCGTAGACCGCCAAAGCCAGCAGCGCAAACTGGCCCTTGCGTTCAATGCGGTTTGCCACGCTAGCCAGCGCCAGGGTGCACACCACTGCGCCAATGCCAGGCGCCGCCAGCATCAGGCCGAGGCCGTCGGGCCCTACCTTCAGTACATCTTTCTGGAACACCGGCATCAGGGCTTGGGCGGGCTGCCCAAGGAACGTTGGCACCAGCGCAACCAGCATAATCGCCCTGATAATCGGCGTCTTGAGGACGAATGCCGCACCCTCTTTGAGGTTCTCGAACGCTGAACCCTGCCGCACAGCCCCAGCGCCATGGGAAGGAACGCGCATCAGCGCCACCATGCCGAACACACCAGCGTAGGCTAAACCTTGTACCCAGAAGTTGCCCCCGGCGCCAAATACCGCGATCAGGAAGCCGCCGACGGACGGGCCAAGGATCTTCATGATATTGAACCCAACCGAGTTCAGCGCCACAGCGTTGGGCAGGTCGCTGCGAGGCACTACGGCGGGGGCCAGCGCCTGCCGCACCGGCTGAATGATGGACCAGCCCGCACCGGTGACCGCCGTGAACACGAACAGATGCCAGACCTCCACCGCTCCTGCCAGCACAATACCGCCCATGATGAATGCGGCGATGAACTGCACCGCTTCGACCCACAGCAGCACCAGCCGGCGATCGGTGCGGTCGGCTACCACACCGGCAAGTGGCCCCACTACCAGGAAAGGCAACGCCCGCAGGCCGTTCAGCGCCCCCAACAGTACCGAGGAATTGGTGAGGTCGTACACCAGCCAGCCGAGGGTGACCTGCTGCACCCACTGGCCCGCGCTCATAAACATGGTGCCCAAAAACAGCAACCGGTAGTCGCGGTGCTTCAGTGAAGAGAACGTCTCGAGCCAGATACCTTTGCCTGGGCCGGGTGCTTGAGCGGGCTCGGGGGCAATGGCCGTCTCGGGCTTCTGCGCGATATCGGTCATGCTATTGACTCCAGTCACGTAACCGCGGCATGCGCAACGCAATCAGCACGGCCATGAACACCACAATCATCCCCATGATGGTCACGGTGTCGGGGCCCCCGGTTGGGCAGCAGCAAGCCCGCCCATCAGCGCCCCCGCCGGCGGCAAACCTTGATCCAGAAAGTAGATGCTCATCACCCTTCCTCGCAGTTCGGCCGGGACAATGAGTTGCAGGATGGTGTTGTTCGCAGCATTGTAAACCACCTGGCAGGCTCCTACGCTGGCCAACGCCAGTAGCGACCCGGCACGGGCAAACAGCACCATGCAGATACCCCACCCCACCAGCATGATCCGGCCTTTGCGCTCAATTCTCGTTGCCACCGAGGCCAACACTCACGGCGACCGCCCCCACCACCCGCTTTCGGTCTACCCGGTCTGCCAACACGCCTGCGACGGGGCCGATGAACAGGAACGGGATAGCTCTCAGGCCGTTGAGGGCGCCCAGTAAGAGCGACGACCCGGTGAGGTCATACAGCAGCCAGCCTAGGGTGACTTGCCGTACCCACTGCCCACCGGGCCCACGGATGATCACTCGTCCCGCGTGGCCCGAACGTCTGGCTAGGTTAGCGCTCTGGAAACCGTCACAGTCAGGGCGCCATCGACGTACAGTCTATTGACGTGCCGGCGGATTCTCCGCGCCGTTACTCCCGCTCAAAACAAGGCCAGCATCGCCCTGCTCGTCAGAAGCGGCTTGAGACCTTGCCGCGGGAGCTACAGATGTACCAGTACCTCTTGTGGAGCAGCCAGCAGTGCCGAACGGTCTGCCGTGCCGAATGGTCTGCCGTGCCCCACAGCGCGGCTGCGCTCACAGCTCCCGCTTCCCGTGCTCCCACAATGTCGAAGGGGGTGTCCCAACCGCGAGCACCCGGGCGGGCGGTACACCAAGCAGCTGGCACCCCAGCAGAAACGGCTCGGGCGAGGGTTTGTGGCCCGCCGTGTCCTCGAATCCCACGATAGCGGCGAACCACTCGCTGAGCCCCATGCGCTCCAGCTCGTGGACCACACTCCATTGCGGGTTCCCAGCGGCGCCGGTGCGATAGCGGCTGGTGACCAGTGCCAGCGAAACGCGCTGTCGCTCCAAGGCCGAGAGCGCATCGCGAATACCTTCGAACGCCTCCAGCGGTGCACGCTCCGGGTGGTAGTAATGGTGGCGATACGCCTGCACCAAACTGGGTATAGCGGGATCGTCACCGAGCATCCACAGCAGTTGGTCATCGATGTACGGGGCGCTGTTGATGGTCCGCGTAGCCTCGACGGACGAGATCGGTCGCTCTAGCTGGTCAGAAAGGCAACGTTGCAGCGCTGCCACTCGTGTTGGGAATGAGTTCGCCAGCGTGTCATCGAAGTCAAAGATGACCGCGAGGGGTTGGGAGACACCTGGAGGCAAGTGGGTGGGCACGCGGTAACAACTCCAAAAAGTGCCGAGGTGCTTGCCCCACCATGCCAGGGTACAACCGATAGGTCAAGCCTTTCGACAAAAGGTGTGCGCAGTCCGTATCCTAGCGAGACCATCGCGTTGAGGTGATTGCGTGCCCCTCTATCTCTACACTGCCCAATACACCGCCGAGTCGCTGGCCACTCAGGTCAAGCAGCCCGTCAACCGTGCGGAGCGTACCCGCGTTCCGGTTGAGCGGCTTGGCGGGAAGCTCATCGGCGCGTGGCATGCCGTGAGCGATCCGGTCCACTTCGTGGCGATCATCGAGATGTCGACAGAAGCGGCGATGGCTTCGCTCGCGCTTGCCTTCGGCGCGGGTGGCGCAGCTCGCGAACATAAGTGGACCCCGCTGTTGACTCCCGAGCAATGGGTGGCAGCGCTGCAGCATGCGGGCGACACCGGCTACCAGCCCGCAGTCAGCCAACCGGAGGCGCCTCATGTCCGATAAGGCGAAACGGTTCCGCACCGTGCTGAACCGGCCTGAGTTACTGCTCATTCCTGGTGGCTTCACTCCCTTGCATGCCCGCGCCTGTGAAGAAGCGGGTTACGAGGCATTCTTTATGTCTGGTTCGCAGGTCGCCGCCTACATCTTCGGTTTGCCCGACGTGGGCATTGTGAGCATGCGGGACATGGTGGAGTGCGTGCGCAGGCTGGCGAACGGCAGCACCATCCCGATATTCGCCGATGCCGATACGGGCTACGGGAACGCCGTAAACGTGCGGGCAGCAGTCCAGGAATACGTGAAGGCAGGCGCCGCCGGCCTGCACATCGAGGACCAGGAGTTCCCTAAGCGCTCGGGTACCAAGGCCGGCAGACGCTGCATCTCGGCCGATGAGGCGATCGGGAAGTACCGGGCGGCGGTGGATGCGGCGCGCGAGTTGGATCCCGACTTCGTGATTTGTGCCCGCTGCGACCTCATCGGCGCCGAAAGCGGCGGCTTCGAGGCGGCCGTTGAGCGCTGCGTTCGCTACAAGCGGGAGGCCAGCGTCGACCTCATCTGGATCAACACTATCCCCGACCGCCTGCAAGTCCAGGAGGCGCTCCGGCGGATCCCCGGGCCGGTCATCGCCACCTACGCCGGGCCACAACCCCAGCCCACGCTTGACGAATGGCAGGCTTGGGGGGCAGCCGCGGCCATCTTCCCGGCAATGACCACTGCACCCGGCCTGCAATACGTGTGGGACTACCTCCATGATTTCAAGGCACGCGGAATGGCCGCGACCGCCGACGTCCAGGCTCGGACCCGCGCTAGCGCTTGGGGAATCGCCAGCTTTGGCGAGTTAGTCGGTGAGTCGAAGGTAAAGGAGATTGAGGAGCGCTACCTGCCCAGCGAGCAGCAGCGTGACTACGAAGGCACATTTGGCCATAACCCCAGCGTCTAACGGTGCCGCCGCTGGCAGTGCGCCGGGCCCCTATCGGGTTCTGGTGGCGACGCTGTTGCTGGCGGCCGGCGCGGCCAACGGCGTCAACTTCATGGCGGCGTCCCCGCTGCTGCCGGTGTTCATGGCCGACTTCGGGATCGAGAGCGCGCAGGCGGGACTGCTGTTCAGTGTGGTTCCGCTCTTCACCACGGCCTGCAGCATCCCTGCGAGTCTCCTGAGCGCACGTATCGGTTTGCGCATGACGTATGGCCTTGGGCTCGTCTTGATGGCTGGCGGCCTGCTGGTGCTGGTTTTCCCCAGCTTTTGGGGCGTGCTCGGCGGCCGGGCGTTGTTGGGTATGGGGGGAGGTGTGCTGCCGCTCGGCACCGCCATAACCGTACAGTGGTTCCGCAACCGGACCCTCCCGCTGATCAACAGCGCCGCCTTTGTGTGCCTCAGCCTGGGATTTACCGCCGGCCTCGGTGCGACGGTGCCCTTGGTGCAGGGTGCGGGCTGGCAAATGCCTCTGACGCTCTACGCAAGCTTCGCAGCAGTCGTCGCCACGCTCTGGATGCTGCTAGCGCGCGACGGTCCATACGGCGGGCCCGAACGCACCGCCATTGCCGAGGTGACTCCACGGCGAAACGTCTACATGCAGCGCCGCACCTGGTTGTTGGCGATCGGGTTCGCCGGCCCCATCGCCTGTTACGACACCTTCACCGCCTGGCTCCCCACCTACTACTCCACCGTCGGAGGCATGGACCTTAACCAGGCGTCAACTCTCGTGGGAGTCCTTGGTTTGGCTGGCGTACCGGGCGCTCTGCTCGGTGGCTGGCTCACTTCTCGCACCGGCGTGCGTCGGCCCTTTATCATCTTGCCGGGTGTGTTGCTGCCTCCGACAGCTCTGGCGTCTTTTCTGGTCACCGATCCGGCCTTGCTGGTGGGCGTACTGGCGCTGTTCGGACTGCTGGCCTGGGGATTCAACCCGGCCTATGTCACCATTCCGATGGAACTGCCGGGCATTTCCGCCGTGGACGTGGGGGCAGTCCTATCGGTGGTCTTCACACTGACGGGCTTCTGCGTGTTTGTCGTGCCCCTCGTCGTCGGCGCCTTGGTCGACGTCACCGGCTCATTCGTTCCCGGCTTCATGCTGTGCGTGGCCCTCTCCGGTGTGCTGCTGGCCGTCGGCCTGCTCCTGCCCGAGACCGGCCCAGGGGCGGTACCTCAGTCCGGTAGCAGATCCAACGCGGCGACGTGACGTGGACGCAGCATCCCGAAGTGCTTGTGATCAATGGTAGCGAGCTTGTGCTCACCTAACCGCTCGACAACGGCCAACACCGAGGCGTCCACAAAGCCGATGTCGGCGCCTGCGTAGCGGGCACAGAGCTCACGCACCCGCGGAAAATCGGCGGCCGTCAGATCGGCCACGACGAATGCCCCCGCCGCGATATCGTCGAGCAGCTGCACGAAGACCGCCGGCGTGAGTCGGTCGTGCACGAAGTAATCCACCTCCACCAAGACCGGCGCTGGAATCACCAGGGTCTCGCTGGTCGTTTCCAGCAGCCGACGACAGGCGAGATGATGCTTGTCGCTGCGGTCCATGGCCGCCAGCAGCGGGCCGGTATCGACTACGAGCGCCAATCGCGTGGCTTCGGACGCTCGTTGCTGGCCCGCTCCGAGAGGTTGCCATCGCCCGAGCTTGCGATGCCGAAGATGGTCGGCTTCGGCCGGTTGAGAATCGGTGTATCCATAAGGACCTCCAATGAGATGCGCCTTTGTCGCAGTTGCAGAAGTTGCCTTCCCAGCAGGGTGAGCCCATACGTCGGGCGGTATCCGCGGGTTCGATAGCTGACAGTTGCCTCAGCTACCATGGTAGCGGGTTTGTGGGTGCCTGGCGCTGCTAGTTCCTCCACGATACCATCGGCGATCATGCGCTTCAGTGCATAGTGCAGCGTGGAGGGATCAATCGCTTTCCCCTCCGATGGGTCTACCGCAGTCTGGGTGGTGGCGATCTGACGAGATAGGGCGACACGCGTTGGGCTGTGCAACAGTTGCAACGCACGAAGCACTAGCCAGGAGGGTTCACCCATTTTGGCGTACAGTTGTTCGGTGCGGTCGGGCGCTTGTGCCATGGTTCTTCTCGACTCTGTCTCCTCCCTTGTTGAACGATTCAAGTTTAGTCCCTCTCGTCTCTTCTTTCAAGCTTTTGACACGTCTGGGCGCGGGTCTTAGACTGGCGTTAGACGGGTACCGGAGTCCTCTATGATTGAAATGGCGGTTGACAGCGTTCGCGTCAGCCTGATGAATTACCAGCGGGTGGTCGTGCTCAAGGAGAAGAGCCTTGATCGCTATCTCCCGATCTGGATTGGCCCTGCCGAAGCCGAGGCGATTGTGGTGCAACTCCAGGAGGTGCAGGTACCCCGCCCGCTTACCCATGACTTGCTGAACTCGGTGATCAGCGCGCTCAACGCTGAGGTTCGTTCGGTGGTGGTGAACAAGCTGGCGAATGATACCTTCTACGCTAGCATCCACCTGTTCGCCAACGGCCGTGAAGTCGAGATAGACTCCCGCCCTAGCGATGCGCTCGCCTTGGCCGTTCGGGTCAACGTGCCCATCTACGCCGAGGAAGAGGTGCTCGACAAGGCCGGCGTCCTGCTCGACCCTGAGACCGGCAAGCTGCAGATGAAGGCCGTTGATGGCTCCCCTATCGTCGACGAAGAAGAGCGGAAGCGCTTGGGTGCGTTCGCTGACTTCATCAACACGCTCGACCTGGAAGACTTCGAAAAGCGGCAACCGGGCACTGCCTAGCTCTACACTGCTGCCCGCACCGCCCGGGCTCCCGCTGCTCGGAACCGGCGGCCCCCTCCATTGACGCCCTTCCTCGCCTTTGTCATTGCCTTCTTCCTCAGTTACTTCGCCACCCCCGCGGCGACGTGGTTTGCTAAGCGTTTCGGCTTCACCGACCGGCCGCACCCACGGCGACAACCTCCGCTGAAGCCGCGGCTTGGCGGTGTGGCCATCTACCTGGCTTTCGTCGTGGCCGTAGCCGTGGTCTATCCCATGATGCCCGATCGCACCCAGGTGGAGACCCTTAAAATGGCCGGGATAGCCGCCGGTGGTCTATTGGTGGTGCTGGTGGGCGCCGTAGACGACAAGTTCGAGTTGCCGCCGATCGCGCAGTTCACCGCCCAGGTGGCGGCAGCCGTCATCGCCGCCGCAGCCGGCGTGGTCATCGACCAAGTCACGAACCCTTTTGCCGGAACCGTGGAAGACAGCCTGGTGCACTTCCCCGGCTGGTTCGCCATGGTGTTCACGGTGTTCTGGATAGTGGGGGCCATGAACACCATCAACTTCCTGGACGGCGTCGATGGTCTGGCGGCCGGGGTGGTGGCGGTAGCAGCCTTGGTGCTGGCTACCCACAGTTTTCTGTTGGGCCAGCTTACTATCATGGTGCTGCCGCTGGCCGTCGCCGGCGCTTGCCTTGGTTTCCTGCCCTTCAACTTCTATCCCAGCAAGGCCACGCTCGGCTCCTGCGGCTCGCTGTTTCTGGGTTTTGCCGTAGCAGCGATGTCGGTCGCGGGAGGCACGAAGGCAGCGACGCTGTTGCTGGTGCTCGGCCTCCCCGTAGTCGATACCGGGTGGACCATCGCGCGCCGGGTGCTGAGCGGTCAGTCGCCGTTTGCTGGCGACCGCAGTCACCTGCACCACCGCCTCTTGAGCCTTGGCCTTCGCGAGACTCAGATCGTGCTTGGCATGTACGCAGCGTCATTGGTACTGGGCTTGCTCTCGCTGGCGCTCTCCACCCGTATGGCCAAACTGTACGCCATCGGTCTGATGACGCTGGCAACACTGGTGCTGGTTGCGACGCTCGCTTATCTCACGCAGCGCCGCCGCCTGCCGTCGTCCCGCTCTCGGGACTAGCGCCGCGTTCAACCGGCGCCATCAAACGCTCGGTGGCCATCGTGGGTACTGGCAGCGAGCGCCGAAGACCGTGCGAGTCCGGCTGGCCGCCTCCCCGAACTCTAGAGTCCCCCGGCAGCACGGGTCGTGGCACGGATACGCTGAACCTAACGGCGCGGTACTTAAGCGCAAGCAATCAACCAAGCACAAGAATTCACACAGGCCTTTAAGAGTAAGCGTGGAGGTGGCATCGCCAGTGGGCTGTGGCGTCCGCGGCCTTCGGATGGGCGCTGCTCTTCCCGCCCGCCCCAATGGTCTCGAACTGGGGGGCCTTCGACAGGCTCAGGACTGGCCCCCCGACACCCCCGCCTAACGGACTCGCCGTCCCCTCAGGACTCCGCCGCCGAGACGATGCCCATCAGTGACATTTGGTAGTGCGACGTGGCTTTAGCCCGCAGGTCTCAAGGCCAACTCACCGACCTCTGAGCTCTTACGCAGGCCATCGAGTGTCACCTCCGCACCGCCAAAAGCGGTAAACTAAGGGCGCCGCCTCGTGTTCACCACACGCAGCGAGCCTCCCAGGTATGGTTCGATGCATGGCGCAGTTCCCCGGTTTCGCGGGCAGGCTCGATTACGTGCCGATTCCCAAAGCCTTCTATAGCGACGTGTTGCCGCGCATCACCGACTCGGCCGAACTGCTGGTCTGCCTCCATCTCTTTCGCCTACTGGCGGCCAAGCGCGGCTATCCGCCGGCGGTCGCCCGCCACCTGTTGCTGGAAGACCCGTTGCTGGCAGCGGGATTCACCAGCCTAGGCCGCGACCACGTGGCTGAGGCGACCCGAGGGCTGTCGCTGACACTAGAGTGTGGGGTGTTTCTGCAGGCGGCGCCGCCGCGGGGCGAGCCAGTGCTCCTGCTCAACCAACCGGCGAGCCAGCGGGCCGCAGTCGCCATCGAGCGGGGAGAGGCGCCGCTGCCGGACGCCGCCGGTGGGCAACCCCAGCGTTCTTCACTGCCGCCCGTAGCAGCAGCCGACATCTACACGTTGTATGAAGAGAATATCGGGATGCTGACCCCGATCATTGTAGAACAGCTGGCCGAGGCGGAGCGCGACTATCCGCCGGGCTGGATCGCAGAAGCCATTGGTATCGCGGTAGCGGCCAATCAACGGCATTGGCGCTACGCCAGTGCAATCCTGCAGCGCTGGAAGCAGAAGGGAAAGAACAATGGAGCGCCTAAGCGAAATCCTATCCCGTCAAGACCCACCGCGGACTATTCCACGTGGGAGACCCCCAGGCGACGGGGGGCGTCCTGACAGAGGGGATTCACACGGTGGCCGGAACTGCCCGATATGTGGTGGCCGCGGCTTTGTTTACCTTGAGGCTGGCGTTGATGATCCGAGTTATGGACGTGCCACAGAGTGCGCATGCGCCGCCAACGAAACCGAAGAAGAGCGCACCTCCCGCCTGCGGCGGAATAGCAATCTTGGTCCCCTCTTGAAGCACTGTTTTGCAACACTGCACAGTGGCGGCAGGCGAGACACACCGGAGAGCATTTACTGGGAAGCAATCCTGGGGCAGGCTTGGGTGTATGCTGAGGGCCCTTCCGGATGGCTTGTCCTTGATGGCCCGTCTGGGACTGGCAAGACACGGCTAGCTGCGGCGATTGCCAATCGCCGCATAGACCTCGGGTATCCGGCGCTCTTCGTGAGTGTTCCGGATCTACTTGACCACTTGCGTTCTACCTTCGCTCCGAGCGCCAGCATCTCCTATGATGAGTTGTTTGAGCAGGTTCGGGACTCGGAGTTCCTGGTTCTCGATGACTTAGGTGAGCAGGCAGCGACGCCTTGGGCCAACGAAAAGCTCTTCCAACTTCTGAACCACAGATTTCACGCGGAGCTTGCAACGATTATCACCCTAAGTCGTCCGCTGGAGACCGTGGACGAAAGGCTACAGTCTCGGCTCAGCGGTCCTTCATCAAAGGTCCTGCGCTTCCGGGCGAACCGTGATGCCGCCTTAGAAGCTGCGGGGGTCTTCTCAGGTGGTACCCTCCAGAAGATGACCTTCGACCGCTTTGATACCACCGGGTTGGATGCTCGGCCCGATCAACAGGAAACGTTAAGGAGCGCTCTCGAGCAGACGCAAGCATTTGCGCAGGCTCCCTCCGGGTGGTTGGTCTTAGCGGGACGGATCGGGAGCGGCAAAACCCATCTGGCCGCTTCCATCGGCTACTACGTCCAAGTGCATGGCGTTGCATCTCCGCTGTTCATCGTGGTGCCTGATTTCCTCGACCATCTTCGAGCAACTTTTGCGCCCAGTAACCCGACGACCTATGACGCCGCCTTTGAAGCCGCTAGGTCAGCCACACTTCTCATCCTGGACGACTTAGGCGCCCATTCCGCCACCGCCTGGGCCGAGGAGAAGCTGTTTCAACTCCTGAACCACCGCTACAACGCAGAGCTCCCCACGGTTATCACCACCAGCCTTGACCGCGACCAGCTCTCATTGTTATCTCCGGCTATCGCAAGTCGGATGGGGGATCCCCGAATAAGTACCGTATGCATTCTGCACGCCCCCGACTACCGCACGGGCGCAAACGATGATTATGAGTCTCCCGCCCACACCAAACCCTCATACAAGTCTCGCGGTCAGCGATAACGACCATCTGTATGCTGGTCTAGTTTTAGCGCGGCGTGGTGGTCGCGGGTGAATCTAACCCTAACGGGTCGGCCGCGCCTCCGCCCCCGCGCCGCATTGGTGCTGGTCGCGCTCACCGGCATCAGTTGGCTGGTGCTCTCGGCGCACGATGCGCTCACACCGTTCGGGGTGGGTCTGGTACTGGCCTACCTCCTCACACCGCCCGTCCGCCGGGTGGAGGCGCTCTTGCCCTTTCGCCAGCGCCGCCCCGACGTGGCCCGGGTGCTGGCGGTGATCGTGGTGTACGGCATTGCGGTTGCGGCTCTGGCGCTGCTGCTCGGATTCGCCATTCCGCCGCTGTTTCAGCAAGTCTCGGGGTTCTTTGTCGCGCTGCCGGGCTATCTCGACGAATCGCAGGCACAGGTGCAGGGCTGGCTGAAGGAGTTTCAGGCGCATGTCTCGCCCGAGGTACAGGCGCAGGTCGACGATGCGGTAAAGCAACTGGGCGTCGAACTCGTACGCACGGCGCAAGACAGCGTGGTCAAGACCTTCTCGGCCGTTGCCGAGACCTTCAGCGTGCTGCCGGCGCCTGCTTCCAGCTGGTGGCCTATCGCGGCGCTGGCTTTGGCACCAGCGATGTGCTGTGTGGCGTGCCGGGCATCAGCACCCTCAGCGGCGGCTCCAGCGTGGCGGAAGCGCTCCAACGGGTGGCTGGCAATATGCCTGCGGTCGCCCACGAATGAGCCATCTGTGCCTCCGCCAAGCAACGCCAAACACCGTTGATGAAAGCGCCTGTCTGTTGGTGTGATGCATGTACAGTGATGTTCGACGAAGGCGGGAGAGTCCAGAGAGGGCGGCCGCCCTCTCTGGTGCGGGAGTTCGAGGGGGAAACCCCCTCGACTCCCAAAAGTACCATGGGTGGGTGGTGGGAACCCTCGCGCCCATCCGAAGGCCGCGAGCCGAGCCCCGCAACACGGCGCGCATCGCACGACTAGCCCGCTAAGCCCATCAGCCACTGGTTGATGGGCGCTAGATCGCGGTAAACAGCCATGCACCAGTCGACGAACCCGGCGCCGCCCGCCTCAGGTGGCGCCGGGCCTTCATACATCGGGTGCAGGCCGATCCGGCGGGCCAGCGTCTCGCGGCCGACCGGCACTGCGGCCCCGCGGGGCAGCCGCACCAGGTCGGGGTCGCCAAGGGTGTATTTGCTGCTGGCGGTAATCTGTTCGGTCAGCGCCATCAGTTCAGCACCCGCCGGACCGGCCAGAGACGCACGGTAGGCGCTCAGCTGCGCAGGGGTGAACTTGTGCATGCCAGCACCGGCGATGAGACTTTCGGGCAGCATACGGAAAAAGAAGCCCGGTGTGTCCCAAGCCTTGCGAGCGCCACACCAAAACCAGAGGTCGATATATGCCTTATAGGGTGTCTTATCGGCTGAGAAGCGCACGTCGCGGTTGATGCGAAACAGGGACCCGTTGAGGCGCGGCTCGAACCGCACGCTCGAATCGACCCGCTGCAGCTCGGGCCCCAGCGCCGTCACTAACGCAAGCGCCGGCTCCAGATAGAAGGCTTGATACTCCGCCCGGTGCACCTCGAACCAGAGCCGGTTGTTGTTCGCCGTCAGCTCCTGCAGGAACGCGAAAGTCTCCGGCGGGAATCCCGTGAACTGTGGTGCTGCCATCGTTCCTCCTTTGCTAGAGCCCTTTACGGGGCAAGCTGCCGCTGAACCGCAAGGCTCGATCGACCCAGCGACCGAGCGCCTCGTCGGTACGCATGCCTTCGGGCAGCACGTACACCATGCCCTTCAGCGGCCTGCCTGTGAAGTCCATCGGTGCGGCGTGGGGTTGTGCCATGGCGTCATCATACCGATCGGGCCCGACCCGCAGCATCAGCTTGTTGCCGACAATACCGCATACCATGTTGCCCCAATGCATGAGGCACAGGCCCCCAAACATCTTTCGTTCGGTGATGCCGGCCTTTTCGCTCAGTGCACCGCGAACCCGGTCAGCTAGGGTTTGGTCGTAGGGCATAACGCCTCCTTGAAACAGACAAAGCTATCTTACGTCAGGAAAACCCCTAACCGACCGGCGCCTCTCGCCAGGTCTCTTGGAGCGTTCCGTAGCCCTCGATATCGGCAAGCGTAGACCACACGCCGCTTGTCCACCGCCACGGCTCTCGTTAGACCGGCGGCGACGGGGCAGCAGCGTCAAGCCGCTCCCAACCCGCAGCGAAAGGGAGTGCTCGATGCTCACGTGAAGAGAACGCAGTGATGTGCCGGGTGGGCCCGGGGACGCCAATGGGCGCCCTGATGCGCCAGTACTGGATGCTCGCCATCCTCTCGATGGAGCTGGCCGAGCCCGATGGCGCGCCGGTGCGGGTCCGGCTGCTCGGCGAGGACCTGATCGCATTTCGCGAGACCGGCGGTACGGTGGCGCTGGTGGCAAACGCTTGCCCGCATCGTGGCGCGAGCCTGTTCTTCGGCCGCAATGAAGAGAACGGCTTGCGTTGCGTGTACCACGGCTGGAAGTTCGACGCCTCGGGCGGGCGCGTGCGTGGATATGCCCAACGAGCCCGCCGAAAGCAACTTCAAGCACCAGATCCGGCTGACGGCCTACCCCTGTATCGAGCGCAACGGGTTGGTGTGGGCCTACATGGGGCCGCGTGAGACGCCGCCGGCGCTGCCGGACTTCCCCTGGAACATGGACGCCGACAACACTCCGTTCATGTGGCGCAACTACCGCGTCTGCAACTGGATGCAGACGTTGGAAGGCGACATCGACACCTCGCACATCAACTTTCTGCACCGGCGCATGGACGGCGAGGTGACCACGGTGCCGGGCGCCAAGTGGCCGGGCATCAACAACATCCTGCTGTCGCAGCAAGACAACTCGCCGCGGCTCAAGGTCATCGACACCGCCTACGGCTGCCTGTACACCGCCAAGCGCCAGGCCGACGGGCAGGAGTACCACCGCATTCACCCGTTCCTGTTCCCCTTCCACACCATGATCGGTGGCGGCATCGACGATAACGGCGTGCTGACAACCTTCAACGGCAAGGCCTGGGTACCCATGGACGACGAGAACACCCTGGTGCTGGAGTGGCACTACCGCCCCGGCAAGCCCTGGAGCGACGAGGAGCGCGAGCAGTTGGCCCACGTGCGCAGCGCCCTCGGCTTTCTGCCCGCCGCCAGCGAGCCCGGCGGTCGCTGGCGGTTCAAAGCGAACATCGAGAACGACTACTACCTGGACTACGAGTTGCAGAAGACCAAGCTGTTCTGCGGCATCCTCTCGAATCCGGTGCAAGACCACGCTATGCAGGAGACGATGGGCCCGATCTACAACCGCAGCAAAGAGCACCTGGGGACCACCGACGCGATGATCATCCGCGTGCGCCGCCGCCTGATTCAGGCCGCCGTCGCCTTGCGGGACCACGGCACACTGCCCCGCGGCGTCGACACTCCCG
>SHYE01000030.1 GCA_009692935.1 Dehalococcoidia bacterium
GCATCTGGAGAGCGTGCCGGAACCGGCGGTGGTGCAGCGCATGGCCGACCGCATCAAGGCCATGGGCTGGCACCTCGTCGTCCACCTCGATGCCGAGGACATCGTCGAGCTGTCGACGCTGCTGCTTGGCCTGCCCATCCCCTTCGTCATCGACCATATGGCCCGCGTGAAGGCCGGAGAGGGCCTAGAGCAGCCCGCATTCACGCAACTGCTGGACCTGATGAAGGAAGAGAAGGCCTGGGTGAAGATCACCGGCCCCGAGCGCATCTCGACACAGGGTCCGCCCTTCACCGATGCCATTCCCTTCGCTCAGGCCTTGGTGAAAGCCGCGCCCGGCCGCGTCCTATGGGGCACCGACTTCCCGCACCCCAACGTGCGCAACATGCCCAACGACGGCCATCTGGTGAACCTGCTCGGCATGATTGTCCCCGACCCAGCGACGCTCAAGAGCATCGTGGTCGACAACCCAACCAAGCTCTACTGGGCGAACTAGGCGTGTGCGACATGCCGTTTGCAACGCTGGCCGTGCTGTTCGCCTTCTACATGGCGACCATGGCGGCACTGGTCGTGACGGCCAGCAAGCGCCTCGTGGCATTCGCAGCGTTGCATCGGGAACGCCATGGTCTGCCAGCGGCCGGGGCAAAAACCGGCGAGGGCTTACGGCTGGCGCTCACTCAGCAACAAGACCCCAAGCTGGAGGCCTCCCGCCAGAATGCGTTGCGCCGGTCTTCGCCGCCATCGCCGTGGAGGTAATCGCGATGAGCGCTCTCGTGGTGTTGCTGTATCGCTGGGCAGTGTCAGATGGCAGCGGCTAACCGGTCGGGGAGGGGTACACTTAACCCATGATCTCGCTGGTTGCCGAGAAGCTTGACCAAGTGGCAGACCTCTGCCGGCGCCACCACGTGCGGCGCCTCGACCTCTTCGGCTCCGCCGCGACCGGCCGCTTCGACCCCGCTACCAGCGACCTCGACTTCCTGGTGGAGTTCGAGCCAATGGCGCCGGTCCCGTATGCAATCGCCTTCGATAGGCTCAAGGAGGCACTAGGAATCCTTCTTGATGTCGATGTCGATCTGGTCTCTGCTAAAATGATCAGAAATCCGTACTTTGCGGCCAGCGTTGAGGCCGGCCGCGTGGGCATCTATGACGCGGCCTGATGATCCTCGAAAGTACGTTTGGGACGCACTACAGTCTGCGAAATTGGCGAGGCAGTTCACTGCTGGTCGTAGCTTCGAACACTACGCTCACGACGAGTTTCTCCAGGCGGCAGTTGAACGCAAACTCGAGATCGTAGGCGAAGCGCTGTTACAACTTTCGCGGGCGGATCCAGTGTTCGCCGCTCGGATCCCTGAGTTGCGGGCAATAGTCGCATTCCGGAATGTGTTGGCCCACGGATATGAGGCGGTGGACACCGAGAGGGTTTGGAAAGTCCTCACCGCCGACCTGCCCCCGCTGATGGTTGTTCTCCAGGCTCTCTTGGACGAGGGTTAGCCCATCACCTTCCCGCCGGGGCCTCGGCCCCGAAATACACCGAGCGGTCCGGTAGCTCGCTCGCCTTAACCCGGGCCAGACGTGGGCGTTCCGGCCAATGAGAGTGCGGGCTCGATACCAGCTTGGTCCTGCTGGCACAGGGAGGTCCGCCAAGCGTAGTAGAATGACTTGGCGGTCGGCACCCCTTCAATAGCACCGTAGGGAGATCGGACCGCCTCCCAAAATCCCGATTCTGACTCTTGGCCAAACTATTGTCCCCACTTTCTGACATTGCCATCATCGGCGGCGGCGTTATCGGCTCTGCCATCGCCTATAACTTGTCACGCTCCGGCGCGAAGGTCACGGTGTTCGAGCGCGATCACGTGGCCTCCGGGGCGTCGGGCGTGGGCGCCGGCATCATGTCGATTATCCCCGAGCACGACCGCTCATCGCCCCTGTTCAAGCTGGGCGCCGCTAGCATTCGCCTGCTCAAGGACACCTGCGCTGCTCTGAAGGAAGAGACCGGCCTCGACCCCGAGTATGTGCCGGTGGGGCTGCTGCGCGTGGCTTTTACCGAGCAGGAGGAGCATGACCTCAAACAGCTTCAGCTTTGGGCCCAGCTTCAGCGCATGGAGGCCGACTGGATCAACCACGACGACTTGATGCAGACCGAACCGGCGCTGTCCGAGGGCATTCGCGGGGCGATGTACACCACCGGCGAGCATCAGATACGGGCGGTGAAGCTGACGCAAGCCTTCGCCCGAGCCGCCGCGCACCGTGGCACCGACTACCGGCTGACTGCTCCGGTGGCGGGGCTCACCTACCAGGGCGAGCGGGTGACCGGGGTTCGGCTGGCAGACGGCTCGCAGGTGAGCGCCGACCACGTGGTCATCGCGGCCGGCGCCTGGAGCAGCCAGCTCGGGGCCGACATCGGCCTCAATCTCCCGGTCCGGCCGGTCAAGGGGCAGTTGGTGCACCTGTATGCCCCAGCCCGCGTCATGCGCCTCACCGTGATGCACGGCATCGGCTACGTTACGCCAAAGGTCGATGGCACCATCGTGGTGGGAGCAACCCAAGAGGAGGCAGGCTTCGATGCCCGCAGCACCTCCGAAGGGGTAGCGGCGATGCTCGGCGTGGGCTCCATGCTGGTACCGGCGTTGAGCCGCGCCGAAATCGCCGAGATCAAGGTGGGCCTGCGCCCCGGGACGCCCGACGGCCTCCCCATTCTGGGCCCTGCACCCGGCTGGGAGGGCCTCACCATAGCCACCGGCCATTTCCGCAGTGGTATCACGCTGAGTCCGATCACCGGAAAACTCCTTGCCGAGTGCATCATCGACGGAACGGTGAGCCCCCAGTTGACACCGTTTCTCCCCGACCGGTTTGCATAGTCCTGACTGCCATGCGCAAGCAACGTCATCACCCACCGCCGGCGCTCGTACCCGAAGTCATTTGCAGCGATCGGCTGCTGGGCAAACGGCCGTTCGTGGTCCTGGGCCCCGACGGCTACCTCCTGCGGTTCTTCCAAGACCTGGGTGAGCGCGAGGTGGCATCATGAGCGCACGGCCATCGGGGCGAGCGCCGTCCGGCGGCTTCCGCCCGCAGCTCATCCTGCCGCTGTTGGTGGCCGCGTTTCCCGCACTGCTGGTACTGCAGATACTGCCCAGAATCATGGACCTGCAGGCCAACCCCAACGCCGCTACCGCGCTCGGGTTGGGCGAACTAGTGGTCCCGGTGGTCGCCGCTGCTCTGGCCGGCATACTTGGGGCCATGCTGGGAGCCGGTCCTCGCACCCTGCTCATCATCGGCGCGGCGGCACAGGTGGCAGCGCTTCCAGCGTTGCTCGACATGACCCTCACCATGGCGGAAGCCGCCTTTCTGGCCGACGCCGCATTCTGGGTGGCGCTGTTTCTCAGCCATACCACGCTGAGCGCCGGCGCCGCCTTCTACGCTGCCAGACTTTGGGCGGGACCCAGTGAGAGGCTCCGGGCAATGGTGACGGCGCTGCCGGCTGGCGGCATGCTGCTGCTGAGCGCGTGCTTCCTGGGGTGGGTGATGGCTCTGGCCTACGTGGGGGCGGGCGCCTGGCAACACCTCCTCTCATTCGCGGGGGCCGCAGGTCTGCTGGCTGGTACCGTTACCTTCCAGTCGAACGGGAAGGTGCGCGGCATGGGATGGGCGCTGCTGGGTGCTACTGCGGGCATCGCTACCTTCACCACGGCAGTCGAATTGAGCCTGATGCTCAACCCGCCGCCCGTTATTCCCGACCTGTCGCAGTTCGATACCGGGGGTGGCCGATGACCAGCGGAGCCACACCACGCGTCGACGCCGTGTTGTTTGACCTGTTTGGCACGCTGGCCGGCTTCAACTTCCCCGAGTACGACGCGTGCGCTTATGCGATCGCGAACTGGCTGGACGCACCCGCGGCCGCCTTTGCGAGCGAGCTTGAAGTCCGCTATCACGACCTGGAGACCGGCGTGCTCGGCCTGCCGGCATACCTCTCCGAAGCAGCGCAGCGGGCCGGAGCGCGTCACGCCGACCCCTATCGGCTCGGCCTGGCGCTCGACCGTTGGCGCGCCTTCCAGGACACCCAACTCCGGCCTTGGCCCGACGCTGTTCATGGCTTAGGCCACGTGCGGGATGCGGGTTTGCCGGTGGCGCTGGTCAGCAACGCACCCCCGCTGGTCCATGAACTCTGGCCGGGCTCGCCGCTGGGCTCTCACTTCAAGGTGGCGATTTACTCCAATGTGGTGGGCGCCCGCAAGCCGGATCTCGCCATGTACCGCCATGCGGCGGCGGGCTTGGGTATCGCGCCTGACCGCTGCCTGTTCATCGGCGATGGCAGCTCTGGCGAGTTGGCGGGCGCAGTGGCCGCCGGCATGCACGCGGTGCAGATCCGCCGGCCGGCCGACCCACCGGAGAACGACGCCCGTTTCGGCCGTGAGATCTGGCATGGCCCGCGCATTGGCTCGCTGCACCTCCTCCCTCGGTTGCTGGGAGGGCGCTGAGTGTTCATCATCGGCTTGGCCGGCGGCATCGGTTCGGGCAAGAGCACCGTGGCCAGCATCTTGCGCGATCTCGGCGCGGTGGTGTTCGACACCGATCAGCTGATCCGTGAGGCCTACGGGCCGGGCGGCGAGCTGACCCGCCTGGTTGCCGAGCTACTGGGGCCCGACACGGTAGCGGCCGACGGTAGTGCCGACCGCGCGAAGATCGCCGCCATGATCTTCGCCGATGAGGAGGTACGCCGGCAGATCAACGCACTCATTCACCCCTGGGTCGCCGCCCGTTGGCGCACACTGGTGCAACAGGCGGAGGCGCAGGGGGCCCGCGTCGCGGTCATCGAAGGCGCGCTCTATGCCGACAAGAGCACGGGATTCGATCAGCTCTGGGTCGTCGTCGTCGATCGTGAGATCGCACTGCAACGGGCGACACAACGCGGTGGCCTAACCCGTCAACAGGCCGAGGCTCGCATGGCCACGCAGCTGCCGCCAGACCAGCACGCCAAGCTGGCGGATGTGGTGGTGGACACCCGTGGCAGCCTGGACGAGGTGCGGAAGCGGGTGTCCGACCTGTGGCAACAGCACATTGCGCTCGCCGTTCAGTAGGTGACAGCTCCCGGCACGTATGGGATCATGAACCCCAGCCCGCACCAAGCAGAGGAACCCGCATGACCACACAGCTCCCACCGGCCGCACTGAGCACCTCCGACGAAACGGCGCGTGCCGTCGCCCGGGTGCTGTTGGAAGCGGGCGCAGTGGTCATCAACGTCGCCAACCCGTTCACCTACGCATCGGGCGCCAAGAGCCCCGTCTATTGCGATAACCGGCTCCTCATCTCGTACCCAGACAAACGCCGGATTGTGGTCGATGCCATGGTGACGGTGGTCGCCCAAGCCATCGGCGTCGATCGGTTCGAGGCGGTGGCAGGCGTAGCCACAGGCGGCATTCCCTGGGCTGCCTGGCTGGCCGAGGCGCTGGGCAAGCCTATGCTGTATGTGCGCGATGCGCCAAAAGGCCACGGCAAAGGTCAACGGGTGGAGGGTCTGCTGGTTGCCGGCAGCCCCGTGGTGGTGGTGGAAGACTTGGTGACCACCGGCCGCAGCCTGCTTTCCGGCGTCGAGGGCGTGCGCGAAGCCGGCGGCGTGGTCGACCAATGCGTGTCGATCTTCACGTACGAGTGGGGCCAAGCGCAGGCCGCGTTCCAGGCCGCGGGGGCGAAACTGCACCCGCTGTCGCGCATCGCGGTGCTGTTGGATGTCGCGGTTGAGACCGGGGCGATATCACACGATGATCTGCAGGCGGTGCAGGCCTGGGTTAGTGAGCACCGTTAGCCAGCCCCGCAGGCTGGCGCTGCCCGCGTCGCCCCGTGACGGATGAACCTGCACGTGGGAGCCCGGCCTCCGGTTGTGCGGCATGAACCCATTCCGCGCCCGCAGGGCCGGCTTCAAACCTGATGCGCCGTCGCGACACGCCAAGGCCCCGCCTGCACCCTCGGCTTCGCGCCACGCTGATGGTGGTGGCGGTCGCGTGGCTGGTTGGGCAGTTCACCGAGCGTGGTCAATTCCAGGTGCCCGCTGTCCTGCAGCAACAGCAGTGGGAGTACCGCCCGTGGGAGTTCGCCGACACCTCGTGGCTGATGATGGGCAAGGAAGGCACGCCGGTTGGTGATGGCGCGTTCCTTACGGGCAACCCTCTTACCATCGGCGACCACGTCTACGGCAAGGGTTTCGGGGTGTTCACACCGTCAGAGGTCAGCTTCCAACTGCAGGGCGCATTCTCTCGCCTGGAGGGGGTCGTCGGCGTCGAGCCCGATGACCGTCCCGAACCCTCCGGCCAACGCCGGGTGCGCTTCCTGGTGTATGCCGACGGCGACAAAGTGCTCGAGACACCACCGCTGGATGTGAGTCAGGACCCCTATCCCGTTACTATCGTCATTCGAGGCGTGCACCAGTTACGGCTAGTGACCGAGCGAGAGCCCGGCGTCCGCCTTGGAGCCCGCGCAATGTGGGCCGATATGCGGGTACAACGCGAGTTGCCCAACCCAACGGTAGCTGCTCGCAACGAGATGGACCGGACAGCGAGGGGACGCGCCGCACACGCTCAACGCCTGGCCGATAACCTGAACCTGTGGGATGTCGAGTCACAGCAGGCCGCCCAAGAGCTGTTGGAGGCGGCTGGTGGAGACCTACCCAGCAGCGATGAGACCCCAACGCTTGGTTGCCGCGGGCAACCGGCTGGGGTTGGTTAACGCGACTGCCGGTGAGGGTGGCGGCTGGGACGTGACGGGACCGCCTACGGTGCCCGGTTTCGTCGTGCTCTACGTGCCGTTTGAAAGTGGCACACTATACTGGGACGGCCTGCCGCTGGTGGCCGGGCACGAGAGCGACGCGCTACCCAAGTGTGAGTCTCTACGCACTCATCCTTGGTGAAGGTGTCGTTTCCGTCCGTTGACGCACACCAGCTGAAGCTGGAGCCTTAACACTGTGCTCCCACGCCTACTACAGCATGTGACTGACGCTCGCTCGCCTTTCAGGGTCGGCGTTGGCGACGCGCTGCGGCTCGCAGCCGTCATCGCCCACGCGGTCCCGCTCGGCCCGGCCCGTGGTTTTGCCCATCGGCTATCTGTTGCCCTCTGGAACGTGCTCACCTGGCGGTACTGGGTAGACGCAGTTGCGGTGCTCTTCTTCATCGGCTTGTCCCTCTTCTTCCACAGTGACGCGGTGCTCCGGGGTCAGATCTATTACGAGAAGGACACCTGGGCGTTCTATTTGCCCCTGGCCCAGCGGGTAGCTTCGGTGTTTGAGCAGGGTACGTTACCGCTGTGGACGAGCGCACTGTTCGCGGGCTTCCCACTCTTCGCCGACTCCGAAGCCGGGATCCTATATCCGCTGAACCTCGTATTCTTCAGCCAACTCGATCCGCTCCAAGCCACCATCTGGTGCCGAGTTGCGGCCTTTGCCCTGGCGGGCACGTTCATGTTCGCCTTTGGGCGCGCCATGGGGTTTCGGCCCTTCGCCGCGGCCATTGCCGGCGTCGTGTTCACCTATGGAAGCTTCCTCGTAACCCAACTGCATCATTCGAACATGCTGCAGACCGCCATCTGGCTGCCGCTGATATTCTGCGGTGTCGAGATGGGCTTCCGGAGCTACGGCCGGCGCCGGTACCAGTGGTTCGCGCTGGGTGGTCTGGCGCTGGGGATCCAGGCGCTTGCGGTGCACCCGCAGGTCGTCATGATGACACTGCTGGCGCTGGGCCTCTACGTGGCCTGGCGGGTTCTGGCCGGGCCGGCTACCGTACGTCTCGCCCCGACACTCATGGGAGGCCGGTTCGTAGCCCGGCTGCTTCGAGCCGCCAGCAACGTAGCGTTGTTCGTGGTCAACCGCGGGTTTGCTGCGCTGGCGGTGCTGGTGCTGGTGTGCGCCGCGGGCCTGGCCATTGGCGCTGTCCAGCTACTGCCGCTCTATGAGCTGGTGCAGTTCTCGCAGCGGGGTGCCGGCGTGCCCTACGAGTTCGCGTCCCAGTACTCCCTGCCGCTAGGCGGACTCACCCAGCTGCTGGCTCCGTCCATGTTCAAGTTGCCGGCCGGTCAGTGGTTCATCACCTGGGCAACCTGGGAAACCACGATGTACGCTGGCATACCGACCTTGATCCTCGCGCTGGTTGCGGTTGTGTGGGCGCGCAATCGGCACACGTGGTTTTTCCTTGGCCTGGGAGTGCTGGCCGTCCTGCTGGCTTTGGGGCCAAACTCCCCGATCAACCTGCACAAGCTCTTGTGGCTGCTCCCCGGGTGGGATTCTACCCGCGCACCAGGCCGCTTCTCGTTTCTGGTGGTGTTCGCGCTGGCTGGTCTAGCCGGCTGGGGTGCGCACTGGCTCGATACTAAGCTTGCCGGCTACTGGGTGCAGCAGGGGGGCGTGCGCTGGCAACGGCACTGGCGGTCAGGATGGTTCGGCCTGTGGGTAGCGTTTCTCGTCGCGTTGCCGGTGCTCGCAGTCTACGGGGTGCTGCAGGCGCATCAGTGGGTGATAGACTTCCCACGCTTCGCTCTCGCCGATCTTGGCATCTGGACGCCAAGGCCCGACCGGTTTGACTTTGCGGTCTTCAACAGCCTTGCGGCGCGCTTAGCGCCCTTAGTCAATCTCTGGAATCCCAATGTCATGACCAGCCTCGCGCTGCTGCAAGTGACGGTTCTTGCCGTAGCAGGCTGGTACGTGATGCCCCGCTTCGGTCACATGTGGAAGGGTGTGCTGTTGGGGCTGCTGGCCTTCGATCTGCTGTCCTTTGGCGCAGCCTACCATCCCAAGGCCCATGTGGAGTCGCTGGTCGCGACGACGCCCGCGGCGCGGTACCTGACAGAGCACGCCGGGACCTCCCGAGTGCTCGTGCGAGGCAAGGATGGCGCCTTGGAGCCCACCCGCTTCTTCTCCCGCGGCATCCGCACCTTGGGCGGCTACAGCTCCTTACCGCCACAGCGCCACTTGGAGTACATCGCCCCACTGCAGGAGGGCGCAGACACCTTCCCAGATGTGCTGGTGGACACGGCAGGGGTCAAGTACCTGGTGTCGCCGGCAACGTTCGTGGCCCTGCCCGCCTACAACTGGGTGTCGTATGACCCGAAGCGCCCACTTGTGCAGGGCATGAAAGGGAACGCCGGCTCAAAACTCACCCTGACCGGTGACAAGTACACCGGCGACGAGCTGCGCGTGGTGGCAGCGCTGCGAGATGGCTGGGACATCCCCCAGGACACGCCCATTGCAGAGTTCACCGTGGTCACCTCCGATGGCCGCCGCCAGGTCTTGGTCATGCGTGCCGGCCGCGAAGTGGCCGAGTGGGCGCACGAGCGCCCCGACGTTCGGGCAAACATGAAGCACACTCCGGTGGAAGTGGCCTTCTCTACCAAGGGCATTGATACCGACGGAAAAGAGCAGCCCATCGCACTCAACGTGTCGTACGGCGAAATGCCCTTGGCCCGGAGGGCCGAAGTGACCTCCGTGGAGTACCGCTATCTGGAGAACCGGGGCAGCGTGCGCGTGTACGGCGTCGGCGTGTACGACACCCGCAGCTGGGCCGGAGGGCAGTTTCGAACCAAGCCTCGCTACAAGGAGATCTACCGCGACAACGATGTCGTGATACACGAGAACGCCAACGCGCTGCCGCGCGCGTACTTTGTGAACCGCGGCGAGGAGCGGAAATCCGACTCGTCGGTGCTCGCCGAAATGCAGGACCTCGACTTCAACCCTCGAGAGTTGGTTCTCTTGGAAGACCCGCTCCATTACGGCTTTCCGCGTTCGGATGGGACCTCCGAGCGGGCAGGCGGTCTAGCGTCCTCTCGCCCGCTGTTTCGCGCGGCGGAGACGATGGTCGAGCTGACGGCCATGCGCCTTGAGGTGTCCTACGACAGTCCCGAAAGTGGCTACATGGTCATCACCGACTCGTTCTACCCCGGCTGGCAAGCCTACCTAGATGGTGAACGGGTGCCCATCTATCGCGCCAATTACCTGTTCCAAGCGGTTCGAACCACCGCCGGCCCGCATCACCTCTCGCTTCGGTACGAGCCGCTCTCGCTAGAGTGGGGACTCACTATCACTCTTTGGGCGTTAGGTTTGCTGACAGCGCTGGTGTTCGGACTCGAGTTGATGGCCTTCGTTCGTCTCTCTGTCACCGGCCTTGCGTGGGCCCGGGAGCGGGTGGGCGTCCTCGCCGGGCTTTCGCCGCGAGCTGCTATCGGCTGGCTGCGCCGCCGCTTGAACAACCTCGACAACTAGGGCAGCGTGCCGGTGTAGCTTATGGGCGTTATCGAATGCAGGCAGCAAGAGGCCCGGAGCGTTCGCTCCGGGCCTCTTCGTCGTCTCTCGCAGCAGCGGCTAGCTGGGGGCCAGCGCCGCGGTCTTGCTCTTGTCGGTGGCCAGCGCGCGCACGCGCTTCACCGCCTCCTCCACCGGGGTGTCGCCGGGCAGGGCGATTCCCGCGCTGTGATAGGTGAATGCCTCCGGATGCCACGGGGCCTCCGGCTCCTTGCCCTCAGCCAGCGCCCGCGCCTCCTTGATCAGGCGGCGCCGCACGCGGATGATGGCCTCGTCAGAGGAAGCGAGGTGCTCGCGGGTGCGGTCCATCAGCGGGCCCCGCTGGTCCTCCATCATCGCGATGTCTTGCAACGGGAACGTCTTGATGCCGGTGTAGCTATAGTTGCGCTGCGCCACCCGGTCGATGTTGTAGTCGGTGGACTTGTTATCCACTGGGATGAAGGTGCCGGGCATCAGCTTGGGGTAGATGTATTCGCCGGACTCGTAGGAGGAGAGCTCCTTCGCGGGCAGTGGCTCATAGCTCCAGCGGAAGCGGTAGAACATCAACGCATGGTCGTCGATGGGAATGCGCATATTGCTGGAGTACACGCCTGGGCCGGCAATGCCTGCGGTACAGAAGATCGGCATCATCCACGGGGCGGCGCCGTACTGCACCCGGCCATCGGGCCAGCGGTTGGCCGACACCATCAGGATGCCGCTCAGCGTGTCCTCGATTGACACATAACGCGCCATCTTGTCCGACAGCACGATGCGGCCGCCGCTGGCGCTCATGGCGGGGTTATTGGCCTGCCCTTGGCCCAGCGTGCTGTGCAGGAAGGTGGCATGGCTGGCGTCGTAATCGCCTTCCATAGCCTGCAGGTAATTGCACTCCAGGCGGAACTTCTTCACATAGGTGTTGCTCTTGGGCATGTCCAGCCAGTCGAAACCGGGCAGCGGCGGCTGCTTGTCTTTAGGCCCCATGTAGGCCCAAATCATGCCGGCCTTCTCGACGCTGGGGTAAGCGGTAATGGTCACCTTGTTCTTGAACGTCTCGCCTTCGGGGGCGTTCGGCAGGTCGATGCAAGCGCCGCTGACGTCGAACTTCCACCCGTGGTAGACGCACCGTAGGCCCGCCTCCTCGTTACGGCCGAAGAACAGCGGCGCGCCGCGGTGCGGGCAGTAGGCGTCCACCAATCCCGGCCGGCCTTCGGTATCGCGGAACAGAATCAGGTCCTCCGACAAGACCCGCACGCGCACCGGATCGCAGTCGGGCCCGGGAATCTCCTCTGCCAGGGCTACCGGCAGCCAGAACCGGCGAAACAGGTCACCCATGGGGGTGCCTGGTCCGGTGCTGCAGACCAGTTCATTCTCTTCGCGTGTCAGCATTGTGGTCGCTCCTCAGTGGCGGATTTAGGTACCAATACGATGATCGGGCAAGCAGTTAGCTGATGAAGTTGACCTTCATCGATGTGGGATCGGTAATCATGGGGTTTAGTTTTGCCAGTGCATCCGCCTGCGGCATGGTGTCTGGCACAATGACACGAGCCGTGTGAATGGCCCAGGCCTTGCCCGCGTGCGGCGCAGACGGCTCCTTGCCCTCCATCAGGTTGCGGGCAGCGCGAATCAACTGACGCCGCACCCGGATGATAAGCTCGTCGGAGCTCGCGAGGTGTTCCTTCGTCCGGTCCATCACCGTGCCGCGCTGGTCTTCCATCATCGCAATGTCTTGCAGCGGGAATGTCTTGATGCCGGTGTAACTGTAGTTCCGCTGGGCCACGCGGTCGACGTTGTAGTCGTTAGCCTTGTTGTCGGTCGTGACGAACGTGCCCGGCATCAGCTCAGGGTACACATAGCCGCCCCACTTGTACTCCTGAAGCTCCCGTTCAGGAATCGGGTCGTAGCTCCACCGGAAACGGTAGAACATCAGCGCATTGTCGTCGATGGGGATGCGCATATTGCTGGAGTAGATGTTCGGGCCAGCGATACCCGCGGTGCAGAAGATCGGCATCATCCAGTGGCCCGCGCTGTACGACGTCTTGCCATCAGCCCGTTGGTTGGTGGAGATGTAGGTAAGACCGACTGGCGTCTCCTGCACCGACACATAATGTGCCATCTTGTCGAAGAAGTTGTTGCCGATGCCTCCGATCTGGATGGCCGGGTTCAAGTTACTGTCGCCCAGGGTGCTATGCAGAAAGCTGGCGTGGCTGGCGTCGTAGTCGCCCTCCATCGCCTGCAGATAGTTGCACTCAAGGCGGAACTTCTTGACGTAGGTGTTGCCGGCGGGCAGATCCAGCCACTCGAAGCCAGGCAGCGGGGGCTGCTTGTCCTTGGGGCCCATGTAGGCCCAAATCATCCCGGCCTTCTCGACACAGGGGTAAGCGGAGATGGTCACCTTGTTCTTGAAGGTCTCGCCTTCGGGGGCGTTCGGCAGGTCGATGCAGGCGCCGCTGACGTCGAACTTCCACCCGTGGTAGACGCACCGCAGCCCCGCCTCCTCGTTACGGCCGAAGAACATCGGCGCGCCGCGGTGCGGGCAGTAGGCATCGACCAAGCCCGGCCGGCCGCTGGTGTCACGGAACAGAATCAGGTCCTCCGACAAAACCCGCACGCGCGCCGGATCGCAGTCGGGCCCGGGGATCTCCTCTGCCAGGGCCACCGGTAACCAGAACCGGCGAAACAGCTCACCCATAGGCGTACCTGGTCCAGTTTGGCAGGCTAGATTGTTCTCTTCACGTGTCAGCATGGGGTGTCAATGCCCTTTCGTCGAATGATGCTTGGCGCGGCAGGGAACAAGCCGCAACGTACTTCTATGGTTGTCGCGTAACGCACTGGTGTCAATCGCGCGCCGTGAGGAAAACGTGAGGATAAGAGTGAAGGACCGCCCTTCACTCTCCCAGAGGGGGGCGGTTCTGGCTCCTGGCGTTGGGCTGAAGAACGCGCGTTACGTCGCTTCGGGTTGACACTATGTCAAATGCAGGTGCTATGATCCCAAGTAGCTTGTATTGACTATTAAATGAAACCTGAAACTCTAACGTGATGAAAGTGAGACTACGAGTATGGAGCCTTTACTCTGGGGTGTCCTCATCCTAGTAGGCATTGCCGCGGGCGCAGCTGGAGGGTTCTTCATCGTCGAGAACACCTCCAAGCAACGGGTGGAAGCTGCGAACTCCGCCGTCTTACAACTCCGGGCCCGGGCCGAGGTAGAGCAGCGGGAGTTCATGCTGCAGGCTACCAAAGAGGCCACCGAGATCCGCACCGCGGCCGAAGCGGAGGTGCGGGAACGCCGTCAGGAAGTGCAACGCCAAGAGCGACGGGTTCAGCAGAAGGAAGAACAACTCGAGCGCAAGATTGAGGTGACCGAGCGCCGGGAGACTCAACTCACCGACAAAGAAAAAGAATACGATGCGATCAAGGCCCAAATCGAGAAGGTCCGGGACGACTCTCTGAAGGAACTGGAACGCGTCTCCTCGCTGACCACCATCGAAGCCAAGGACATGCTGCTGCAGGCTATCGAAGCCGAGGTGCGCGAAGACGCCAATCGCCGTCTGTTGCTGCTGGAGAAGGCATACAAGGAGGAGTCTGACCGGCGGGCTCGCGACATCCTGATGCATGCGATGCAACGCCTGAACGCCGACGTCATTGCCGAAAGCACGACGTCTACGGTACCCATTCCCAGCGAGGAGATGAAGGGCCGCATCATCGGCAGGGAAGGGCGCAACATCCGGGCGCTGGAGCATGCCACCGGTGTCGACATCATTATCGACGACACGCCCGATGCCGTCACGCTCTCCTGCTTTGACCCGGTGCGACGGGAGATTGCGAAGCTGGCGCTCACTAAACTGGTGGCAGACGGACGCATCCACCCCAGCCGGATCGAAGAGGTTGTCCAGCGCGCCCAGGCCGACATCGACGACGCCATCATCAAGGCCGGCGAGCAGAGCGTGATGGAGGTCGGGCTGCACACGCTGCACCCCGACGCTCTGAAGTATCTGGGCCGGCTGAAGTACCGCTATAGCTACGGGCAGAACGTGCTGGACCACAGCATCGAGGTGACCAAGTTCGCCGTGAACATTGCCCATGAAGTGGGCGCCAACGTCGACGTCATTCGCCGCGGCGGCCTGCTGCACGACATCGGCAAGGGCATGGACCACGACATGGAGGGCCCGCACGCCCTCATCGGCGCCAATCTGATGGAGCGGTACGAAAAATCCCGCGAGGTGATCATCTGCATCGCCAAGCATCATGACGACTGGTTCACCAACACCCTTGAGGGCGCGATTGTGCAGCTGGGCGATGCCATGAGCGGCGGCCGTCCCGGCGCTCGGGCAGAGTCGATGGAGCGCTACATCAAGCGCATCCAAACCCTGGAGGAGATCGCCAAGTCATACCCCGGCGTGGAGAAGAGCTACGCCGTGCAAGCCGGCCGCGAACTTCGCATTCTGGTCAAGCCCGGCGACATCGACGACCTGGGCGCCATGCGGCTGGCCCGCGATATCGCCCGCCGGGTGGAGGACAGCCTGGAGTACCCCGGCCAGATCAAGGTGACGGTGGTTCGGGAGACCCGCGCCATCGAGTACGCGCAGTAACAGGGGCCTCCTATACCCTCTCCCTCTGTGAGAGGGCTAGGGTGAGGGCACCCATAACCGAGTAGCGTTGGAGCAGGGTGCCTCAGGGCACCCTGCCTCGCGTCCGGAGGGCCGAACATGCTCCACATCCTCAACGGCGACACCCTGGCGGAACCTTTCGCCCTAGCGGGCCTCCCCGGCAGCACGCTGGTGTGGCGGGAAGCGCTTTGCGACGGCCCCACGCCCGCGGGGCTGACCCCGGCGGGCGTGGCGCAGCACCCGTGCCCGCTTTCTGGCGCAAGAGTACGGCGTCACCCGGCAGGCTGCGACGGCGGGTTGGCGCGCTCTGGAAGCGGGGCTGAAGGCATCGCTGACGGAAGACGAAGTGGTGCTGTGGTTCGAGCATGACCTGTTCTGTCAGGCCAACCTGCTGTACGTCGCAGCCTGGTATCGGCAGCGCCGCAAGCGGTCCGCATTGAGCCTGGTGAGCCGCAAGACCTTGGGTGGCGTTACGCCGGAACAACTGGCGGCATGGTATCCGCAACGCCGATCGCTGCTGCCCGCCCATATCAGCATGGCCGCCGAGGCGTGGGACGCTTGCTGTGCACCAACCGTCGCTCCGCTTGAGGCCCTGTTGTGCCGCCGCCTGCAGTTCGCTGGCCTCTCAGCGGCGTTGCAAGCCCACCTCGACCGTCTGCTCACGCCGGAGGATGGCCTTGACCGCATCGAGCGGGCGGTGCTCTGGCTCATCACCATCGGATTCACGGAGTTCGGCGAGCTGTTCGAGGCCTTCGGTCGTGCCGAACCGGTCTATGGCCTTGGCGAC
>SHYE01000031.1 GCA_009692935.1 Dehalococcoidia bacterium
TACCCGGCGCGGGTTCGCTGCGCCGACTCTAAAGGTGCGTAATGGATATGCCGGCATGGGTGATCATCATTGGCGTCGCGTTCTTCCTGGTGGCATCAGTCGCCCGGCATCCGAAGGTGTTCCTGGCCGTGCTGGCACCCTTCTTGCTGCTGGGATGGCTGTTCCGATCCAAGTCGGATCGCCCCACCCGAGACGGTGAAGACCGGCGTTGAGGTCAGGCGAGCGTAGGGGATACGTCAGTCATTGCCCGGTTTTCGCTGTGGAAGCTGGAGCGTTTTGAGAGGGCTTGGTGACGATCCAGTGACCCGGTCCGGCTGTGGGTCCCATCCCGCGGGCTACCCTCCGGACGGTGCCTGCGCCGTGCCTAACTGCTGACCCCAATCTTGACCCCAACCTGGGCGATACTTGACGGATTATAACGGCCTTTGCCGGCCTCCATGGTACCCGCTGATCGGTCCGAGATAGGCACGAAAAGGGCCGTAGCGGTGAGCTACGACCCTTGACGACATGAAATTGGTGGAGACGGGGGGGAGTTGAACCCCCCGTCCAGAAAGGACTGCGCAGCATATCCCACAAGCTTCTCCGGTGATTTGGTTTCTCGCACTGGCCCGCCACCACCGGCAGCGTAGGGCCGTGCCAGCCGAAAGGTCTTAGGCTTCGGGTATCGGCGTCCCCTCCGCAGCATCCCGATAAAGTGTCGCTGCAGCCCAACCCATCGGGAGGAGGCTAGGTGCAACGTCGCCGCCTAGTTAGGCAGCGAGAGCGTAGCTGGGTTCGCCAGTTACTTTTTTGCCGGTTGATTTACGAGACGGTTACCGGCACCTCGGCTTGCAATGGCAGTCACAGATCCCCCTGTCGAAACCCTGCGTCCCCGTGCACTCAGCATAGCATTCGCTCAACGTCATTGCTTGCGGCCTTTTCAAGGCCGGGAACAACATGTTGCCGTACACCGGGCAGCACGGTGGGCTGAGAGCCTTGAGTTCTGGCTTGGTCGGCCTTCGGGGGAGCACGTCCTTCCCCAACCCGGGCAGGGAGGTGGTGCACCCCTTCCCGCACTATCTCCTTCGGCCCGCCACCCGCGGTGCGACTGCTCTGCGGGAATCTACCACCAAGCGGCGCACCCTTCACAGCCTCACCACGGGCCTAGCGCCACTGCAAAGACACCGTTGCCTGCCGAGAATAAAGAACAAATCACCCTCTCCGAAGAGGGGCTGAGCGCGAGGAAACCGATGGCGTGGTATCTGCGTCGTACATCCCGAGCAATGTTCGTGATGGCTCTCGCCATCGGCACACTAGCCTGCAGCAAAGGCGATGACCCCTCAAGCGCCGAGGCTGCCCACGGCGAACCGCCGAAGGCTACCAAGGGCACAGCGTCCAGTTCGCCGGCCACCGATGGCCATGGCAAGCCGGCCGCAAAGGGCGCTCACGCCGGTGCTCCGAGCCACTGGGAGTATACCGGTCCGACCGGTCAACGCTATTGGTCAGAGCTCGATCAGTCGAACCTCAAGTGTGTGGATGGCTCCGCCCAGTCGCCGATCAACATCGCGCACGCCACGCTGACGCCGCTGGCCAAGATCACCTACGACTACAACCTGGCGCCGGTAAAGGTGAGGAACAACGGGCACACCATCCAGGTGGACTACTTGCCGGCGTCGGGCTACGACGGCGGCAAGATCACACTCGAGAACAAGGTGTACAAACTGCGGCACCTCAATTTCCACCGCCCCAGCGAACATACCATCAACGGCCGCCAGTTCCCCATGGAAGTGCAACTGGTGCACCAGGCCGACGACCAGAGCCTGGCGGTCGTTGGCGTGCTGATGGACATCGGACTCCATAACGGAGCGTTCGATGCCATCTGGGCCGCGATGCCGCAGAAACCCGATACCGCTGAGGTGGCCGACAAGCCGTTCAGCGCCAACAGCCTGTTGCCGCGCTCACTGTCCACCTTGCGCTACCAGGGGTCGCTCACCACGCCACCGTGCTTCGAGGGGGTGCTGTGGCTCCTGATGAAGACGCCCATCACCATCGCGCAAACCCAGGTGCAGCAGTTCCGCAAGCTGTTCGAGTTCAACAGCCGCTACACCCAGCCGCTCAACGGGCGCGATGTGTACGAGGACACCTCAGAGCCCTAGGGGGTCGCGAGCATGGCCAAGGATGGTGAGTGCACGCCCGACGGAGACTCCGAGATATCGGGGAGGGCCTGGCTCGGCTGTGCGGCCGGAACTGTCTTGTTCGGCGTTCTATTCCTATGAACCTCGGATATCCAGAACGACCTGTGTCATCACCTGGTCCTGCTTGTGGGCGGGGCGATGGGGTTGTGGCAACGCGAGGCCTTAGCGCGATTCACCTTCAACGAAGACCTTTGGTTCTGGGGCCGCCTTATCAAGAGAAACCCGGCCAGTTGGCTACGCTATCACCGGGTAGCTAACACGCTCGGGTCCACGGCAGTCGCTGCGGGCGGCTTTGGGGGCACGCTCCAAGCGCTCTTCAAATGACGGGCGGGGACCCAGACCTCGACGAGCGCGGGGGCAAACGTGCATCTACGCAACCGGCCTCTTGCGGAACTCCTGCTCCCCACCTCGGGCACGCTACCCGGTCGCCATCCGATGGCGCATGGCCCGGGCAATGTCGCGCTCGGCATCGCGCTTCGCCAGATCCTGCCGCTTGTCGTACTCCTTCTTGCCCCGCACCAACGCCAGATCCAGCTTGGCAAGGTCGCCCTTGAGGTAGAGCCGGACCGGCACCAGCGTCAGGCCGGTGCCCTGCGTCTTGCGCACCAACTCAGCGATCTGGCGCTTATGCAACAGCAGCCGGCGGGGCCGCTCCGGTTCGTGATTGTACCGGTTACCGGGGTCATAGCGCCCAATATGGGCGTTGTACAGCGTGACTTGGCCCTCTTTGATCTGTGCGTAGCCATCCCGCAGGTCGGCCTTCCCCTCACGGATGGCCTTGATCTCGGTGCCCGTTAACACAATGCCGGCCTCCATGCCCTCCATGATGTGGTAATCATGGAACACCTTGCGGTTGACCGAGACATCTTTGATGACCTTCGGTTCGAGCCCCGGCGGCGCCGGTTTGGCGGCCGGCTTAGCGCCCGCCGCCACGCAACAACTCCCGGGCCTTCTTCATCTGTGGGTCGGCATCCAGCAGCGCCACAGAGGGGATGGTGGATGCCGGCGCCATCGCCGCTGCCGCGTCGCGCATAGCCTTAAGGTCATCTTCAGTGATAGCGATGGGGAAGTCAGGCGTCAGTCCATTGCCCTCGATCAGCCGGCCATTCGGGGTCAGCCAGCGGCCAATCGTGACGTACAGGGCCGAGCGGTCTGTCAGTTCTTTCAGGTGGTTAACACTGCCCTTACCGTACGTGGTGGTGCCCACCAGCTTGGCACGGTTACGATCCTGCAGCGCACCAGCCAACAGTTCGCTACCCGAGGCAGAGCCGCCGTTCACCAGAACAGCCAGCGGAATCTCGGTGTAGTCGCCCTTGCCGGACAGTCGCAGCGTCTCACGACGGCCGTTCTTATCTAGCTGGTAACCGGCGATACCACCGTCCAGGAACATGTTCGTTATCTCCACCGTCGCATCCAACAGCCCGCCGGGATTGTTGCGCAGGTCGAGCACCAGGCCCTTGGCGTTCTGCCTTCGGGCATTGCTCAACGCGTCGCGCAACTCATCGGCGGTGCGCTGGCCGAATTGGCTAATGCGGATGTGTGCGATACCATCGGGCTGCATACCAAGCACCACGCTCGCGGTCTTGATCTCGTCCCGCGTTACCTCTATCGGCTGCTGGGTGTTGCTGCCCTGCCGCTGAATGGTCAGCGTGATCTTCGACCCCTTGGGGCCTTTGACCTTGGCGACGGCATCGCTGAGGTTCATCCCCTGCAGATTCACGCCGTCCAAAGCCAGTATCTTGTCGCCGGGGCGGATGCCGGCGGCTTCGGCAGGCGAACCGGCCAGCGGCGCCACGATGGTGAGCACGCCGTCGTCCATCTGCACGTGTGCGCCGATACCTTCGTAGGAACCCCGCAGCGCAGAGTTCTCAGCCTCACGGGTCTGGCGGTCCAGAAAGTGGGTGTGGCGGTCGTCGAGGGCGCTCAGCATGCCGTCGATGGCGGCTTTACCCAGCTTGTCAGCGTCGAGGTTCTTGCCGTCGATGAACTCCTCGCGCAACACCCGCCAAACCTCGTTGAGGGTCTGGAATTGCTTCGGCACGTCATTGGGCGACGTCGCTCCCGAGCGTGCGGACGGCAGCGGGAACGGAGCGGCCGCCGAGGTGGTGTCGGTCTGGCCAGCCACATAAAACCCGGAGGTGAATGCCGTAAGCACCACCGTTACCGACAGAAAGACGAACAGGACGATCTTCACTGCCTTCATAGAGAGAGCTCCTTCGGTTGAGAACGAGCCTACTTCCTTATTCTACACCGCAACGCCTGCCGCTTCCCAATGACACCGCGCGCGTAAGAGCTCAGACTTGAGGGGACAGCTGCGGGATCTGGTGTCATGCCGATGCAAGGCATCCCGTTGTTCCCGTAGAGTGGCACTGCCCCGACGCAAAGGGATTCCTCGCTCCGGCCGGACTCGGACATTGCCCTGGTGATGGGTGCCACCGGGCATAAAGATAAGACGACGTCATGTTCAGCGCATGCTGAGGTCCCCGAAACATGAGCGGGCTACCGCGTTCCGGTCAGCTGGTTCTCCGCTCGCACCCTTCGAGGGCCTCAGGGTGAGCGGGCCGGGGCTCGCGACTGGCGTCGGCGAGGGGATGGTGCAGGAAGCGCGCGCAGTTCCTACTGGGGCACCCGTAAGCCATCAGTCGAGCCGGCGGCGCGCCTGATGGCTTACGGGCCCAATCGCATCTGGAGCGAACGCCCTCAGGAGAACTTCGGTTCCCGCTTCTCCAGGAAGGCGTGCACGCCCTCTCTGTGGTCGCTGCCGGCCTGCGCAATGGCGAAGGCCCGCTGCGCCTCCCACAGGTGCTTGGTAAAGTTCTCGTTTTGTACCTTACGGGCCAGCAGCTTGGTCATGGCGTGCGCCATACTGCTGCCCTTCGCAATCCGCTGCCCCAGTTCAAGGGCGGTCGCCATGAGTTCGTCGGGGGAGGTTAACCGGCTGACCAGACCGATGCGGTAGGCCTCTCGGGCTCCGATGGTGTCGCCGGTAAGCTGCATCAGCATGGCGTTGCCGCTGCCCACAATCCGCTGGAGCGTCCACGCGCTGCCATCGCCGGGGGGTATGCCCATGTTCACGAAGCTCTCCTTGAAGACGGCGCGCTCAGATGCGACCCGGATGTCGCAACACAGCGCCATGCCCAGGACCAAACCGGTCGCCGGCCCGTTCACCGCAGCGATGACCGGCTTTTGCAGGCCCATCAGCTTCAGCACGATATCCCAGGTGTTCAGAGGCGTGCGGCGGCCATTGACTGCGGTGGTGTACGCGGGGTCGAGCTGCTCCCACGTACGGGGTTGCGGCGAGCCACCGGCCTCCTCAAGGTCTTGCAACTCGGCCGAGAATTCGCCGACGTTGAAGCCGGAGCAAAAGGCCGGTCCCGCGCCGGTGAGAATCAGCACCTTGAGGGCGGGGTCCTCATCGAAGGCCCCAACCTTGGCGATCAGCTCCGCCGCTAGCGCAGAACTTAGCGAGTTGCGGGTGCCGGGGTCGTTCAGCGTGAGCACGCAGACAGCCCCATGGGTCTCGGTCAACACGTAGTGGTCGGGCGCCCGGTGCAGCTTCTCCACCGTGGGGCGCCAAGGCGGAGACCAGTGACCGATGGCGGACGCTAGGCGTTCCTTGGTTGTGGTAAGTGTGCTATTGCTGAACATGGCAACCTCCGCCGGAGCAAGTGAGGCAACCTGATCATGATCACTATCTCAGTCAATACTGATACTCGCGTGCTTTAGATTCAATGGCCTTGACGGTGCAAACCAGGGCTATTGCGTTAACGCTGGTTAAACGTTTGTACCGCCCCCCGCCGGGCGAGTCCCAGCGTAGGTGCTCAGAGGTGAGGGAAACATGTCATTGCTACGAAAATAGGTTCGCCGGCGCCGGTCGCGACCGCCTGGCCCGCTCACCCTGAGGCCCTTGAAGGGCGAGCGGAGAACCAGCTAACCGGAACGCGGTAGCCCGCCCGTGCTTCGAGAGCCTCAGCATGAGCGCAATATGACGTCGTCTATTTTCATGCCCCGGCACCCGAAGTCGGAGCGCTGACGCCCCGGGTAGAAGGCCCGCCCGCGCCCTGGAGCGGATTATACTGGCAGCAATCTGTTGAGAGGTGCGCCTATGTTCCGGCAAGTCCACCATATGGGTATCGTGGTCGATGACCTGGAACGCGCCCGGAAGGTGCTGGGCGAGGGCTGGGGCCTGCGGGTCAACGAAGACCGAACCCCGGGCGCAGACGGCGCCCTTGACGCCACCATGCAGGCCCAGGTGCTGGAGTTCCCTCTCGGTGAGGGCTTCGTGCGGGTGTTCCGGCCCAACGGGCCCGACAGCCCCATGGGCCGGTTCCTTGCCCAGCGGCCCGGCGGCGGCGCACACCACGTGTCTCTGGTGTCCGACACTCCTGAGTACGATGTCACCCGGTTGATGGCGGCCGGTGTTCGGTTGTGGCTGCCGCCCACCAAAAGCGATTGGGATGGCAAGAGTCCCGTCTACTTCGACCCGGCCACCACCGCCGGCGTCATCGTGCAGTTGTGGCCCGACGACGGCTACGACGTGAGCCCGCAGTACCACGGAGAGGGCGTGTTCACCAAGCTGCACCACTGCGGGGTCGCCATGCGATCGGTGGCCGACGCCCGTCAGCTTTGGGTCGACATGGTGGGCTGTCCGGTGGATATGCGGCGCTCGCCCCTGCCCGAGGGCCGGCCGGTGGGCGCCGACTACGACCCGGATCGTCCCGCCTCCGACCCCGTGCAGATCCTCGACATGCCGGTCGGACAGACCGAGATCGAGGTCAGCGTGCCGCGTGATATGCGCAGCGGCACCGGCAAGTTTGTGGAGCGCTTCGCCGGACAGGGCGCCGCTATCCACCACATCTGTCCCTACGCCCCTGACCCCGAGCGCGCCGTGGCGTACCTCAACGCCCGCGGCCTGCAGCAGATCGGCGTGCTGCCGCCTGCGCGGCCCGGCGCCCCGCGGGTGTCTTGGTATCACCCCAAGAGCGTGCTCGGCGTGCTCATGGAGATTTGGCACGACGTACCCTTCGATAGCTAAAGGACATCGGTGCTGCCGGACATCACCGCCGTTCAGCTGGAGCTAGGCACGGCGTAAACTAAACGAAACGATAAATAGAGGTCCGTTTTGCCCGAAGACTCGCTCATTCCCCCGGAGACCATGGCCATGGTGGGGACCAGCACCGGCCGCGGCGCCCCCAAAGTGGTGGACCGCAACACTATCGGCCAGTTCGCCACGGCGATCGGCAGCGCCAACCCGCTGTTTCGTAGTGACGCGGCCGCCAAAGCCGCCGGCTACACCGGTGTAGCAGCGCCTTTGAGTTACCCAATCTACAACGTGCCCAACGGCACCGATCGCGACTTTGACCTCAAGCTGCCGCTCACCCGCCGGGTCCGCGGTGGCGACGACTGCGAGTTCATCGCCCCGATTCAGGAGGGCGACACCCTGACCGCGGAGACCACGCTCACCGAGGCGCGCCACCGCAAGGGCAGCACCGGCGACCTCATCATCACCACCTTCGAGACCCGCTACTACAACCAGCGGGGCGAGCTGGTGATGATCGAGCGGCCCACCGGCGTCTGGCGGTAACCACCATGCATTACTTCGACGACTGCACTGTGGGTAAGGAATTCACCCTGGGTCAGCGTGGGCCCGTGACAACCGAGATGATGGCGCGCTGGGCCGCCGGCTCGGGCGACTTCAACCCCATCCACTACGACCGGACCGAGGCGCTGCGGCAGGGCCTGCCGGATGTCATCATCGCCGGCCCCATGAAGTTCGCCATGCTGCTGGATTGCCTCACCGACTGGGCCGGCAGCCAAACCGCTATCCGGAAGGCCAAAACCCGCTACCAGGGTATGGACGTCGCCGGAACCGTGTTCACCTTCCAGGCAACCGTGACCGCCACAGACCCCGACGGGCAGACCGGCGCCGTCAACCTCGACATTCGTGCGGTGAACCAGCACGGCGAGACAACAACCGTAGGCGAAGCCACGCTCGTGCTGCCGCGCCGCAGCTAACTGCATGTCATGCTGCGCCAGCGAGGCACCCGGCAAACGCCGTTTCAGCAACCGCCAGCACCGCTATGCTACGCTGGATGTACCATGCTCCTTAGTCTCTGGCCCCTCATCAGCGTCTCGCCGCTCGCCTTTCTGGTCGCGATGGTCGCCACCGCAGTCGGCCTGCTGACCGCCGTCACCGTGCACGAGGCGAGTCATGCCTTCACCGCCCGCTGGCAGGGCGATGGCCTCGCCTGCGGCCTTGGCCGCTGCACCCTGAACCCCATACGCCATCTCGATCCCGTCGGAACGGTGATGATGCTGGTGGTGGGGTTCGGCTGGGGTAAGCCGGTGCCGGTGCGAGAAAACTGGCTGCGCAGTGGCCCCCGCACCGGCGGAGCGCTGGTTTCGTTGGCCGGACCGGCCTCGAACTTCGCTTTTGCCGCCGTGGCCTCGCTGCCCCTTCGATTCGACGTCCTCCCCGTGCGGCTCTCGGTACCGGTCGGCATGGACCCGCTGCAGTTGGCGGGCTACCTGCTGGCGACTATCGTCCTGTTGAACATACTCCTGGGGGTGTTCAACCTGCTGCCCATCGCCCCGCTCGATGGCTTCAAAGTGGCGCTCGGCATTCTCCCCAGGCAAGCCGCCGTCAACTTCGCTCGGCTCGAGCCCTATGGCCCCGGCATTCTGATGCTGCTGCTCATGGTGGGTTATCTGAACTTCGCCCCCTTTGGGCTGGGCGACCTGCTGAATCCCGTGGTCACCTTCGTGATGCGGACGCTGGTCATTGGGCCGTAGCAGGCGCCACCGCCCGGCTTCCGGCTGCAGGTCATGGTTGGCACGGATTCGGTAAGACCGGCCGGGTTCCGCCGTTGGCGCTACCGGGTGCTCCAGTTCGCCAAGGCTTTTTCGCGCGGGCTCTCAACGGCAGAGCAGGCCGAGGCGGCTAACGTGCTATCGCCAGCGCTCTATGCTGCCTTCCGGCACATGAAGCCTGGGGCCCAGCGGCACGCCTTCGACGTCTACAGCAGGCTGCGACAGCAAGGCTGGGATGACGCCGATCTCCTCTCCGCCGGCCTGTTGCACGACGTGGCGAAAGGCCGCCTTCACGTCATACACCGCGTTGCGTGGGTACTGCTCGGGGCCGCGTCGGTATCGCTTCGGTCGTGGTTGGCGCGGGCCACACCGTTGGGCGCGGTACTCGGCTTACGAGTAAACTATGTGCATGCTGAGGCCAGCGCGCAGCAGGTGCAGGCGGCCGGCGGATCGCATGAACTCGTGAAGCTCATCCGAGAGCACTACCGGGTGGCGCCGGGCGACCCGCGGCTTTGCGCCCTGCAACAGGCAGACGACGACAACTAGGGACCTGAGGATCATGGAACGAATCGTCATTATTGGGATGGGTTTGATCGGAGGATCGCTGGGCTTGGCGCTGCGTGCGGCCAAACTCAAGAACATCGAAGTGGTTGGCGTCGATTTCGACCGCGGCGTGCTCAACCAGGCCAAGCGCCTGGGCGCCGTCGATAGCACCGAAGGCAATCCGGCCAAGGCCGTTTCGAGCGCCAGTCTGGTCATTGTGGCCACCCCAATCCTGGCCTTCCCCGAAGTGTTCCAAACCATCGCACCCCACCTGCCGGACAACTGCGTGGTGACCGACGTAGGCAGCACCAAGGCCCAGGTGTTGCGCTGGGCAAGCGAGCACCTGCCACCAAAGATCGGTTTCGTGGGCGGCCACCCAATGGCGGGCAAAGAAGTGGCCGGGATCGAGGGCGCTTCAGCCACGCTGTTCCAAGGAACCCGCTACTGCATCGTGCCGGCGCCCACGGCGTCGAAAGAGGCGGTGGAACTGCTGGTGGGCGTTGCGAGCCAGGTCGGCGCACAGCCCTTCTTTGCCGACCCGGAAGAGCACGACGTGCTGGTTGGCGGCATTAGCCACCTGCCACTGGTTCTGTCCGCGGCGTTGATGGCCACCGCAGCGGGCAGTCCTGCCTGGCGTGAAATGGCTTTGCTTGCCTCTTCGGGCTTTCGCGACACCACCCGTCTGGCCGCTAGCGATCCCGGGTTGACCCGTGGCATCGGCATAACCAACCAGGCCAGCGTACTGCGTTGGATCGACGGCCTGCAGGAGACCCTGGCGACCTTCCGCAACCTGCTGCAAGACGACCCCGAGGCGTTCCTAGCCGCTATGGACAAAGCGCGTGACCAGCGCCTGCTCTGGATGGCGGACCGGCAGGGGCTGAACAAAGCCGAGAGCGATCTCCCGAACGCATCGGAGATGATGACCGACCTCTTCGTCGGCCGTGGCGTGGCCTCGTTCTTGAAGCAGCAGGACCAGCGTTTGGCCGACGTCGAACGCAAGACCGGCGCCCGCGGTGACGCGGACACCAAATCCCGCTAGCGCATGGCCGGCGCCCTTAACGCCCTCGGTCACCCCACCACGCCGCTGTTGTTCGTGATATCCGGCCCCTCGGGCGTGGGCAAAGACTCGGTGCTCGACCAGGTGAAGGCCCGCCACCCCGACTGCCACTACGCAGTGACGGTGACCACTCGAGCGCCCCGGGACGGCGAGCGCGACGGCATGCCCTATTATTTCCGATCGCGGGATGAGTTTCAGCGCATGTTGGCTGAGGGCGAGTTTCTGGAATGGGCCGCCGTGTACGATAACTTTTACGGCACGCCGAAGTTTGAGTTGCGCAGGGCAGCGGCCGAGGCGCGCGACGTCATCGTAAAGGTCGATGTTCAGGGCGCGGCCAGCATCAAAGCCCTGGTGGCTGAAGCCATCCTGATCTTCTTAGCGCCAGAATCCGCCGGCGACCTTACGGCCCGCCTGGCGGCTCGAAGTACTGAGACGCCCGAGCAACTGGCCGGACGGACGGAAGCTGTGCGCCGCGAGCTGGCTGCCATGTATGGCTTCGACTACGTTGTGGTTAACCGGCAGGGGGCGCTGCAGCAGGCCGTGGACGACACCGAGGCCATCCTGCGCGCCGAAAGGTTACGCGCTACCCCACAGGTCTTCACGCTACGCTAAGCCAGGGCACAGCAGCACAGCGAGCATTTCCGCTAAACTGGCAGCAGGTACATGAAGACTCGATGGCTTAGCACCGCACTCATGGTCGTCGGCGCCCTCCTCCTGCTCACCAGCGGCGGGTACTTCGGCCTGGTTGCATATGCCCGCCACGACGCGGCCAACTTCCCCAACGAAGAGCTGCCGAGGGACCAGCGGCCATCTGCCCACCCCGAAATCGGCCTGCTACTGGACTTGGCCAGGCTGGATGATGGCACCGCGGTAACCCCACGCGCCTCCCCCCCACCCGACACGATCGTCATCCCCATCATCGGTGTCGAGTCGCCGGTGGTGCCCGCCGGCATCGTGGTGAACAAGGACGGCGAGTTAGAGTGGGAGACGCCAAAGCACGCCGTGGGCCATCATGCCGGCACCGCCACACCTGGTGTCTTGGGAAATGTCGTGCTTTCGGGGCACATCAGCAGCCCAATTCGGCGCGAGGGCAATGTGTTCAACCGGCTGCCGGAAGTAAGGCTGGGCGCTGAGGTGGTGCTGACCACCAGCGAAGGCGTTTACACCTACCAGGTGGTGAGCCGGCGCGTGGTGGAACCGACCGAGATCAGTGTGCTGGACCCGACCGATACGCACATACTCACCCTGCTGACCTGCTACCCCGACCTCATCTATACCCACCGGCTGGTGCTGCGGGCCGAGCCGGTGAGCTTCACGCGTCACGCAGGCTAACGGCACTCCCCGCGCTACGAGAACCGCGCCGTCGCCATGGTGAGCACGGCCAGCACACCCAAAGCCGACTGCACCAGCAGCGCCTTCCCCTGGCGAGCGGCCAGCGCCGCCAGCAGCGCGGGCGCATCGGGCGGTGGCGTACCCGCTGCGACCGCGCCCACGGTGGCGGCGATTTTGGCGGTAGCCGGCCGGGTAACCATCTGGCCTATCAGGTAGATTGCGAGTGAGAAGGCGAACCCAAGGGTGATGGTCAGCCCCCAGGTGGTGGTCACGAACTGCTCCATCTGGGTGATACGGCCAAAGATGAACACGTTGACTATGCCCAGTGCCATGGTAATCTCGCCCATGCGCAGCAGGTAGCTCACGGTGCGCGGCCCCACATCCGCGACTATTGGCCCACGCACCGCCGGCTGCTGGCGGCCGAGCCCGGGAAGCAGCACAAAGCGTACGTAAACAAGTCCACCGACCCACAGAATGCCCGCCATCATGTGGGCGAACAACACCAGCCCCTTCGCGTGCTCCATTCGATAGCTCCTTCTTCGGTTACCCTGGTGCGCTGTTTACGGCAGCGCCCGCTGCGTCCATTCTAACGGAGACATGTTAGCGCCCTGAGCGATCACATCCCAATGCAGGTGCGGGCCGGTGGAAAGGCCGGTCGATCCGGCACGCCCGATAACCTGCCCCTTGGTCACGGCCTCGCCCACTGCCACCAACCGCTCCGAGAGGTGATAGTAGCCGCTGAACACCCCCAGCCCGTGATCAAGACCCACGACCTCGCCCCGTACATCCCAGGTGTCGGCCACCACCACGACTCCGCTGTTGGCGGCTATCACAGGTTCGCCGACCGCAGCAGCGAAGTCTGAGCCCTCGTGCGGACTGCCCGGCGGACCATCGTTGTACGACCGGCGGGTGCCGAAAGCGCTGGTTACCGGGCCGGGCACCGGCCGCAGGAAGGCCCCGTCCCAGAGTCGCCGCGGGGTCACCCGCCCCGCAATCGCCTGAAGGAGCACCCATTCGGCGTTTAATACCGCAGGCGCCAGCAACCCGGCCGCACTCTCGGCCATCTGAATGTGTTCGACCGGCCACGCGCCGAGTTGCACCTGAAATCGGCGCTCCGACAGCGCCGGTCCGCCGCGGCTCGCCACCACCTGCAGCGAAAGCGTCTCAGCCCCCGTTCTCGCGTCTGAACGGAAACCCAGCAGCCCGGTCGCAGTGGTCCCGCTGATGTCGAAACGCAGGGGGCGGCCGCCAGCTTCCGCTTTGATACTGCTGATCGGGTAGTTGGCAGACACCGTAACCACCAACAGGCCGCCCTGCCGCACCGTCGACGGAGCGTCCACCTCGACCAGCAGCGGCGAAGGGGTTGGCGTCGGCGAAGGCGTCGCCGTAGGACTCGGTGTGGGTGTGGAGGTTACGGTAGGCGTGGCGGTGGGCGTCGCGGTCGGTGTTACCGTGGGGGTCGCGGTGGGCAGGAAGGGCAGCGCCAACGTCCCATCGGAGGCACACCCAGCCGGCCCCAGCGCCAGAACCGCCAGCAAGCTCCAACCCCGCATCCAACGCCGGATCCGGCTTAGGCCGCTGCCGGTGCCCCCACCCGCTTTGACGTCTGCATAGACCCGCTCTATCATGAGGGTGTCGATTTCCTATAGGAACAAACCGTGCCTCAATTGTCCGCTTGGATCGTACGTGACCGAGACGGAACGAGCGCGGTCCAGTGCTGTATGGCTGGGCCTTCTCGTACCGTCGGGAAGGCCTGTGGTGTCTCTAGAGACTAACACCACACTGACAGCTGTGCCCGGCATCCTGGTAGGCCACGCTACCCTCCACGCTCACCTCACCGGTTGCACCGTCATCCTCTGCCCCGAGGGAGCCACCGCTGGCGTGTGCATTCGTGGCGGCGCCCCCGGATCGCGGGAGACCGACGCCCTACGCCCCGGTACCCTCACCCCTTCAGTGCACGGCTTGCTGCTGACCGGCGGCAGCGCATTCGGACTGGACGCCGCTACGGGCGTGGTCCGCTATCTGGTAGCGCAGGGCATCGGATTCGAGACGCGGCACGCCCGGATTCCGATTGTGCCCGCCGCCGTTATCTATGACCTTGGCTTGGGAGACGCCGCCGTTCGCCCAACTGCCGAGGACGGGTACGCGGCCGCTCGAGCCGCTACCGCAGGCCCGGTCACCGAGGGGTGTATCGGCGCCGGCTGTGGCGCGACCGCAGGCAAAGCCTTGGGTATGGATCGAGCCGTGAAGAGCGGCTTGGGCAGTTGGGCAGCGACCGCAGCGGATGGAACCCGGGTAGCGGCCCTTGCGGTGGTGAACGCATTCGGCGAAGTGACCGACCCCGCCACCGGCCGGGTGCTGGCCGGCCCCCGCCATCACACCGGCAGTGGGTTCGCCCCCACGGTGGAGGTGATGCAAGGACCGGCCACGTCTCCGCATGCCACCCACATGGAGAACACCACACTCGTGGTGGTGGCAACCGACGCTGTGCTGACGAAGGAGCATGCCAACGCTCTGGCCAACATGGCCGACGACGGCATCGCCCGCTGCGTTCGCCCCGCCCATACCCAGATGGATGGCGATGCCGTGTTCGCGCTGGCGACGGGCCACAGGCAAACCAGCCTGTCATTAAGCACCCTCGGCGCGCTGGCCGCAGACTGCGTAACGCAGGCCATCGTGCGGGCGGTACAGCAAGCGACCGCCGCGGGCGGCCTCCCCGCTGCCCGCGACCTCGGGGGCGTGGCATGACTGCCGCAACTGCACTGCCCACGGTCGCGTTTGTCGGTGCAGGACGCCTGGCGAACACCCTCGCGGTCGAAGTCTCGGCTGCGGGTTACCCGGTCATCGCCATTGCTTCACGGACCATCCAGAGCGCTCGCAGACTCGCCGAGCGGATTCCGGGCTGCGTCGCCGCAGCGCCACAGGCAGCGGCAGATGCAGCGACCCTGGTGTTTGTCACTACCAGCGACAGCGCCATTCAAGCGACTTGTGACGGCTTGCACTGGCGCGCCGGGCAGACGGTCGCCCACTGCAGCGGAGCTGCCACCGCCGCCATCCTGGCCAAGGCACAGCGCGATGGAGCCACCGTGGCCGCCTTTCACCCCATCACCACCTTCGCAGGGTTCGATGACCCCACACCGGCTCTTGCGGGGGTCACCTTCGGGGCCGACGGTGACATCGATGCGCTGGCGGTGCTCAGCCTGATGGCCGAACGGCTGGGCGGCAGGCTGGTACTGGTTAACCCGGCGCTGAAGGCCCTGTATCACGCAGGCGGTGTCATTGCCTGCAACTACCTGGTCACGCTGCTGGCCACCGGCGAGCGGCTGATGACGCAGGCCGGCGTAGAACCCGCAGTAGCCGCCGACGCGCTGCGCCTGATGATGCGCCGTACGCTGGCGAACACCGAACGCCTCGGCACTGCCCAAGCACTGTCTGGCCCGGTGTCACGGGGCGACGGGCCGACGTTGGAACGTCACCTCGCCGCACTCGAAGCGCACGCGCCCGATCTGCTGGAGCTGTATCGCATTCTTGGCGCCGCCACGGTGCCTTTTGGCCTGGCGAAGGGGACGCTCTCTGAGGCCGGGGCCGGCCACGTTCAGCGCATCCTCAACCCTCAAACC
>SHYE01000032.1 GCA_009692935.1 Dehalococcoidia bacterium
ACCACCGCAGACACCACTGCCCACCTTTTCGCCTTGGTCGAGGAGCTGCGGCCGATCATCGCCGCCCACCAGCGGGAGGCTGACCAGCTCCGCCACCTACCGCCCGCCATCGTGCAGGCATTCGCCGACCGTGGCCTGATGCAGGCGATGCTGCCGGTCGAACTGGGCGGCTTCGGCGTCGACCCCGTCACCTGCATGCGGCTGGTGGAGGCGGTGGCGGCGATGGACGGCTCCACCGGGTGGAACTTCTCCATCGGCGTGTTCAGCCAGCGCTGGGTAGGCTTTCTGCCCGAGGCTTGGGGGCGCGCGTTCCTGGCCACGCCTGGAGCGATGGTCGCGCCCTCGCTCAACCCGGTGGGCCGGGCGGTGGCGACGCCCGGCGGCTATCGGATCAGCGGCCGCTTCCCATTCTCCAGCGGCGTGTACCAAGCTAGCTGGGTGGCTGGCGGTTGCCGGGTGTACGACGGCGACGAGCAGCGCCGCACGGCCGATGGCGGCGCAGTGGCGGCCGACGCACTGATGCCCCAGAGCGCCGTCAGCATCATCGACGGCTGGCAGGTGAGCGGGATGCGGGGCACCGGCTCCACCGGCTTTGTGGCCGAGGACGTGTTCATTCCCGAGGAGCACCTGGTGATCCGCGGTGTGAAGCCCCGGCTTGACGACCCGATCTTCCGGTTTGGCGTGCCCTTCGGCTCACAGTTCGCCATGGTCACCCTGGGCATTGCCCGCTGTGCCGTCGAGGCCTTCATCGAACTGTCGCAGGATAAGCAAACCCGTCCGTGGATGCCCAAGCTGCGCGACACCGCCTCCGCCCACTACGACGTGGCCAAGGCCCAGGCGCAGGTGGAGGCCGGCGGCATCGCGCTGCTGGCTGGCATCGGCGAGATGTGGGAAGCGTGCGTGACCGGCGACGATCTGTCGATGGAGCTGCGGGCCAAGGTGCGCCGGGCCCAGGTGCACGCCGCCGAGAGCGCGATGGAGGCGGTGGACCGCATCTGCCGCGCCGCGGGCGCCACCTCGTTGTTCGAGGCCTACCCCTTCGAGCGCTGCTTGCGGGACGTGCATGGCGCCATCGCCCAGATCCACCTGCAGCGCGTCAGCATGGAGGATGCGGGCCGGGTCGCGTTCGGCCTGAAGCCGCTGAACCCGCTGTTTTAGACCACTACAGCAGGTCGGTGAGCTGCCGGATCGTCTGGTCGGGGGGCCGCAGGGCCTCCGGCCACGGGCGGCCGCTGCGGTTGAGCCAGGCTGTGGGCACGCCGGCAGCCTGTGCCGCCGCGATATTGGTCTCCGGAGAGTCACCCACCAGCACGGCATCGGCGGCTGGGGTGCCGGTAGCGTGCAACGCAGCTGGTGGACGAGGGTGGGCGCCGGTTTGGCGGCAGCCGGGTCGTCGCCGGCGATCACGGCCGTGATCCACTGGGCCAATCCGGTGGCCTGTAGGTGTCGCTTGATATCTGTCTCCCGTCCGTTGGTCACCACCACCAGCGTGGCCAGGCGCACCAACAGCGGCAGCGCCTCCAGCGCATCGGGATAAGCCACGGCGTCGTCCAGCAGCAGAGAGGCGTACAGCCTGCCGCGCCGCGCCGCTAGGTTGTCATCCTCCTGCCCCAGCCAGGTCAGGGTGTGCTTGAAGCGCTCGGTGTAGATGGCTTGTGGGCTGGCGGGAACGCCGGTGCGGCCACGCACGTTCATGCGCAGCGAGCCGGCGAACTGGCGCTCCAGGTCGGCACGAGTCAGCTTTGGCCTGAAGCGGAGCAGCACCTGGAACACCTCGTCCAGCGCCCGCGCATGGGCCGCGGCGCCGTCGATCAGCGTGCCTTCGAGGTCGAACAGCACTGTACGGATGGTCATGCCATGGGTTCCGCTACCAAGCTAGCGTCCGTACGGCGATCCGCGAGACCGTTCGCCCTGAGCCTGTCGAAGGACGTGGCGTGGGGTGGTTCGACGAGCTCACCACGAACGGAACCTCTGGTCATCCTACATGTGTCTGCACGTGCACCTGTCCACATGTCAACGTGCTAAAGCGTCACATCCAGCGCCGCCGCCACCGTGTGCATGTCTTTGTCGCCGCGGCCGCTGACGTTGATCACCACTACCTCGCTGGCGGGCCGGCTCTTGGCGAGTTGGGCGCCGTGGTAGATCGCGTGGGCCGACTCCAGCGCCGGGATGATGCCCTCGGTGCGGCATAGCAGCTTGAAGCCCTCCAGGGCTTGTTCATCGTTCACGGCCACGTACTGCGCCCGGCCGGTGTCTTTGTAGTACGAGTGCTCGGGCCCCACGCCGGGGTAGTCCAACCCCGCCGAAATGCTGTGGGTCTCCATGATCTGGCCGTCAGCATCTTGCAGCAGGTACGATGCCGCGCCGTGCAGCGTGCCCGGGCGGCCTGCCACCAGTGTCGCCGAGTGCTCGGGCGTCTCCACGCCATGGCCGCCGGCCTCGACACCGACCAGCTTCACGCCGGCGTCGGGGGCGAAGGGGTAGAAGATGCCCATGGCGTTGCTGCCGCCGCCCACGCAGGCGACCACGTAGTCCGGCAGCCGGCCGATCTGCTCTAGGCTCTGGGCGCGCGCTTCGATGCCGATGACCGACTGGAAGTCGCGCACCAGCATGGGGTAGGGGTGCGGGCCCACCACGCTGCCGATGATGTAGTGCGTCGTCTCGACGTTGGTCACCCAGTCGCGGATAGTCTCATTGATCGCGTCCTTCAGCGTCTTGCTGCCGCTGGTGACGGAAACGACCTCGGCACCCAGCAGCTTCATGCGGAACACGTTCAGGCTCTGGCGCTGGATGTCGATCTCGCCCATGTACACCATGCAGTCCAGCCCCAGCGCGGCGCATACGGTGGCGGCGGCCACGCCGTGCTGACCCGCGCCGGTCTCGGCGATGACCCGCTGCTTGCCCAACCGCAGCGTCAGCAGGCCCTGTCCCAGGGCGTTGTTAATCTTGTGAGCGCCGGTGTGGGCCAGGTCCTCGCGCTTCAGGTAGATCTGCGCCCCACCAATGGCTTCGGTAAGCCGCTGAGCGTGGTACAGCGGCGTTGGCCGCCCGGAGTAGTGCCGGTTGAGGTCGGCCAGCCGGGCCATGAAGTCGGGGTTGGCCTTGGCCGCGGCGTAGGCCTCCTCCAACTCCTTGAGCGCCGTCATCAGCGTTTCGGGCACGAACTTGCCGCCGAACATCCCGAAGTGGCCAAGCGCATTGGGCTGGTGCACGTAATCGATGGGTGCCTTGGTAGTCATATGTTCTCCTGCGGCTCAGCGAACGCCGGCCGGTAGTACTCTCGCTGCTGCATCCGCCTGCTGCACCGCGTGAATGAACGCGCGGATCTTGCCGGGGTCCTGTACGCCATCGGTCTCCACGCCCGACGCGACGTCGACGCCCCAGGGGCGCACCGTGCGCACGGCCGCCGCCACGTTATCCGGCTTCAGACCGCCCGACAGCAGCAGCGGGAATCTGCGTGCCGCCGCGGCTGCCAGGTTCCAGTTGGCGGTCTGCCCAGTGCCGCCGTACTGTCCCGTCACCAGCGCCTCCATCAGCACGCGCCCCGCCCGTTGGTGCAGCGCCGGCGTCTCGCGCGCCAGTTCGGTCAGCAGTCCGGCCTCGGCCCGGTCGGACGGCACTCGCAGCGCCTTCAGCACCGGCGCGTCAATGGCTTGGAAGGCGTCCCACGGCTCGTCGCCGCTGAGCTGCACGCAATCTAACGCGCAATCGCGCACCAGGGCGTTGATGTTCGGCGCCGGCTCGTTCACGAAGACGCCGGTCACCAGCGGTCGTCGTTGGTAGTCGAACCCCGCCCTTAGTGCGTTAGTTATCTCTCGCACCCGTTCAGGCGGCGCATAGCGCTTGCTGCCGGGCCAGCAGATGACACCGACATACTGCGCGCCGGCCTCGGCGGCCACCAGCGCGTGCTCCACCGCGCGCACGCCGCAGATTTTGACACGGGTCATGACAGCAACTCCCGCATCTTGTCCGGGAGCGAAGGCGCGGTCATCAGCGTCTCGCCGATGAGCACCGCGTCGGCGCCCCAGTCGCGCAGCCGGTGCATATCGTCCCGCGTCTTGATGCCGCTCTCGCTCACCACGATGCGGTCGGCGGGGATGAGCTTGCGCAGGCGCCCGGTGGTCTCCAGACTGACGGTGAAGGTGTTGAGATCGCGATTGTTAATGCCGATGACCCGTGCGTTCGCCGCCACTGCACGCTCAACCTCGCCCTCGTCGTGCACCTCCACCAGTGGCTCCATGCCCAGCCGCCGGCCCAGCGCCAGCATATCCGTCAGCGCCGCTTGCTCCAGGATTGCGACGATCAGCAGGAAGGTGTCGCCGCCGTAGGCCCTGGCCTGATAGACCTGGTAGGGGTCGAACAGGAAGTCCTTGCGCAGCAGCGGCGTAGCGGCCGGCGCCGGCTCGAAGGTCGCGGCGATGGCGCCCAGCCGTCGCAGTGATCCGCCGAAGTGCTTGCGCTCGGTGAGCACCGAGATGGCCGACGCCCCTGCCGCGGCGTAGCGGCGGGCTTGGGCCACGGCGTCCACCCGCCCCCGGATCACTCCGGCCGAGGGCGACGCACTCTTTACCTCGGCGATGATCCGCATGCCGTCGCCCCGCAACGCCGCCGGGAAGTCACGCGGCGCCTTGCGGGTGGCGATGCGCGCCTCCAGCGTGGCCAAAGGCTCTCGTCGCTTGGCCGCGGGCAGCAGCCGGCGGCTGTGGTCCACAATCTTCTGCAGAATGGATGGCGGTGCGGCGATCGTCGTCATGCCCCACCGCCGAAGCTCGAGCTTACCGCAGCCAGCTTCTCTACCCGCCGTAGCGCCTCCCCCGAATCGATGGCCACGCTCGCCAGCTTAATGCCCTCGAGGATCGACGCCGCAAGGTCGGCCGCCACCAGCGCCGCGCCGGCGTTCAGCAGCGTCATGTCGCGAATCGGTCCCGTCTCGCCGCTGAGCAGCCGTCGTAACGTCGCTGCGTTGTCCGCCGCTGTCCCTCCCTTGATGTGCGCCAATGGTGCACGGGTAAACCCGAACTCCTCCGGCGTAATCGAGTACTCGCTGACCGCCCCATCCTTCAGTTCCCACACCTGGGTGGGCGCACACAGGCTAATCTCGTCGAGCCCGTCGGTGCCCCGCACCACCAGCACGTGGATGGCGCCCAATCGCTGGAGCGCGCCCGCCATCTTGGATGCCAGGGCCTCGACGGCCACTCCGCATAGCTCGTGGGTGGCGTTGGCCGGGTTGGTCAGCGGTCCCAGTACGTTGAACACGGTGCGGATGCCGATTTCACGCCGGGTGGGGCCGGCGAAGCGCATGGCCGGATGGAACGCGGGCGCAAACATGAACCCGATGCCGGCTTGGTCGATGCACGCCGACACCTGCTCCGGCGTCAGCTCCAGCTTTACCCCCAGCGCCTCCAGCGTGTCGGCGGCACCCGCCTGACTGGAGATGGCCCGGTTGCCGTGCTTGGCCACCTTGCCGCCGGCCGCCGCCACCACAAGGGCCGCGGCGGTCGAGAAGTTGAAGGTGCCCGCTACGTCGCCGCCGGTGCCCACCACGTCTACCAGCGGGCCGGGATGGGTGACCTGCAGCGCCTTAGCCCGCATCACCTGCGCCATACCGGCCACCTCGTCGATGGTCTCGCCCTTGATGCGCAGTGCGGTGAGAAATGCGCCGAGCTGCGACGGCGTGGCCTCGCCGGTCATGATCTCTTCCATCACTTGGGCGGCCTGCTCCATGGAGAGGTCTCGCCCGTTCACCAGTTGGTCGATTGATTCTCGAATCATGTATTCATCAGTCCTTGTGACCTGAGTGTCTCGTCTATAGTCGCTCAAAGCGATTTGTAGCCTACCCCGGCGGTTAGAGCCCTTATACGGGATAGCCTAACGGACTTCTGGTCCCTGAAAGTTGCGTTGACTTGGCTCGTCGGAATGGCATAGAACTGCCACCGGCCTAGGTCCTGCGGGGCGGCGTGCTCACGACCCATGTCAGTGTGCACGCAGAAGACATAGCAATGCGATGGTCGTCCTGACCCCAAGTAGGTGTTTGTGCGGGCATCCCAGCCGTTCTTCTGGGGAGCTATCCCAAACTCGATCACGGATCGCTTTGCTTGCCTCCATGACTGCAAATAACCACTTGCCTTCACTTCGATCTTGTAGCCATGGTAGCGCAGGTCGGTGGCGTCCCATTCCAACCGCACCTCCTCGAGAGCGTCGAGCGCCTTGGCTACAAGGTACTCAGCGTAGATTGATCTCACCGTGTTGCTCAGGAGATCCGAGTATGCCCATGACCAGAATTCCGTGATGTCTGGACCAGTGGCTAGAGAGGCGTTGCAGGCAATCATCACTCCGCCTCCGCCGGCACCACGTCAGGGAAGCGTCGACGCATGTACTCCTCGATGGACATGGTGCCCGACAGATTCCGCTTGTACTCGGCTAGTGACCTCTCGACAATTAAGGCGTCGAGGTCATCCTCGTACAGTAACTGAACCGCCCGCCGCACCAGGGTGTCGAGCTTCAGTCTGCGGCGGCGGGCGACCTCCACTAGGTCGTCGGCGAGTTGGTTCGGAAGTGTGATGACAACTTGTCGCATGGTTCCCTCACCCTGCCCTCTCCCAGGGGGAGAGGGTTCTGAGTTAGCGCCGCCCGGCCGGTACCGGCGCCGTTTGCCGCAGCCAGTTGGCCAGCAGGTCTTTACCCACCTTGGTCATAATCGACTCCGGGTGGAACTGGATGCCCTCCACTGGGTGGGTTTGGTGGCGCACGCCCATCACCAGGCCCTTGTCGGTCCATGCCGTTATGTCGAGTTCTGCCGGCATGGTGTCTCGTACAATCACCAGTGAGTGGTAGCGGATGGCAAGGAACGGGTCGGGCACGCCCTCGAACACGCCCTTGCCGTCGTGGTGGATGGTACTCATCTTGCCGTGGACGATCTCACCGGCCTTGTCCACCACCCCGCCGTAGGCCTCACCGATGCACTGGTGGCCCAGGCACACGCCGAGGATCGGCAGCGTGGCCCCGAACCAGCGGATGATGTCGACCGATATCCCCGCCTCGCGCGGCGTGCACGGCCCCGGCGAGATGACGATGCGGTCGGGCTTCATCGCCGCGATGTCGCCGATGGTCAGCTTGTCGTTGCGGTACACCTCGGCGAGCTCGCCCAGCTCGGCCAAGTACTGATAGAGGTTGTAGGTAAAGCTGTCGTAGTTGTCTATGAGTAGCAGCATGGTAGGCCTCCAAGCCTTGCTTATGAGCCACGCTTCTACCCCCTCCTAACCTCCCCCTGCAAGGGGGAGGAATAAGCGTCCGATTCCCCTCCCTTGCAGGGAGGGGTTAGGGGAGGGTAGAAGTATCGTTGATAATCGCGTTTCCTTATCGCCGTGCCGCTGGCGCTGGGCGCTTGGCCCGCGTCAGCGTCTTTGGCAGCGCCTCGAACTCCTCGGCCTCAAACCGCTCGGCGGCCTCAATGGACCGCAGCGCGGCGCTGGCCTTGTTCACGGTCTCCTGGAACTCGGTCTCCGAGACGCTGTCGTAGACGATGCCGCCGCCGGCCTGCACGTAGGCCACGCCGTCCTTATACACGATGGTGCGGATGGTGAGGGCGGTATCGAGGTTGCCCGAGAAGCTGACGTAGCCGACTGCGCCGGCGTACGGCCCCCGCTGCTCCGGCTCCAGCTCAGCGATGATCTCCATGGCTCGGATCTTGGGTGCGCCCGATACGGTACCGGCCGGGAACGCCGCCCGCAGCACGTCTAGCGACGTCAGCCCCGGCTTGAGGGTTCCCTGCACGTGCGACACGAGGTGCATCACATGGCTGTAGCGCTCGACGTCCATGATCTGCGTGGGCTTCACGGTGCCCGGCACGCTCACCCGGCCGACGTCGTTGCGGCCTAGGTCCAACAACATCACGTGCTCGGCCTGCTCCTTCTCGTCGTGCCGCAGCTCCTCGGCGAGCGCGTCGTCGGCCTCCGGCGTGCGGCCGCGCGGCCGGCTGCCGGCAATGGGGTGGTAGTCGATCTGGCCGTCCTCCACCCGCACCAGCATCTCGGGCGAGGTGCCGATGATGTGGAAGTCTTTCAGGTGCAGGTAGTACATGTACGGCGAGGGGTTGATGGTGCGCAGGGTGCGGTACAGGGTGAAGGGCTCGGCGGAGGTGGGGCGGGCGAACCGGTGCGACAGCACCACCTGGATGATGTCGCCCTCGATGATGTACTCCTTGCCTCTGGCCAGCATCCGGTCGTAGAGGTCGCGCGGCATGTTCGAGCGAATCTCGCCCTGGGCGTGGTCGACGTGGCGTTCGCCGTGGGGCCGTGCCGGCGATGGCACCGGCCGCCGCAGCCGGGCGATGATGCCGTCGATCTTGTCGCAGGCGGCGTTGTAGTTGGCCTGCAGATCGCCCTCGGTCTTGACGTGGGTAATGACCTTGATGCGGTGCAGCAGGTGGTCGAACACCAGCAGGGTGTCGGCCATCATGAAGATACTTTCGGGCAACCCCATCACGTCGGTTTCGGCCAGCGGCACACGAGGCTCGAAGTGGCGCACCGTCTCGTAGGCCAGGTAGCCCACCGCGCCGCCGTGGAAGCGTGGCACACCCGCCACCTTGGCTACTCTAAACGGCAAAAGCTCGGCCTCCACCGCCAGCAGCGGGTCGGCAGCGGCCGCTTTGCTGCCAGGCTTCCCTGTGCGCAACACCTTGTAGGGCTCGGTGCCGATGAAGCTGTAGCGACCGAACCGCTCGCCGCCCTCGGCGCTCTCCAGCAGGAACGAGTAGGCGCCACGGGTGACCTTGAGGTAGGCCGACACCGGCGTCTCCAGGTCGGCGGTGATCTCCCGGTACACGGGGATGAGATTGGCGTCTTTGGCCAGCGTGCGGACCTCATCGAAGCTTGGTGTAAACATGTCTGTCTCCTTGGATGTAGCGCGGGGTGCGCCCTGCGGCCGGTGGCTGCGGACGGCGTTACCGTCCGTGAGGCCCCACCCGCAGTCAGCCAGACCACCTGCGGGCGGGGCGACGCCACAGCCAACCCCACCAACCGTACGCGCCCGCAACCTGAACTGACGCCAAATGCACCACCGACCGCACCGCGGCGTCGGCCCGCGCCAGCAGTCTGCCGAGGCCGGCGGGCGCCGCAGCCACTGGGGCGCGCTGCAGCGTGATGCAAGCCACCGCCGAGGCCGAGTGCTCGTCGCTGCGATAGCTCTCGGCGGCCAGCGCCTCGGGCGCCACCGGCCCGGTCCAGCCGCCGTTGTAGTGATAGTGCTCCACCCCTGCCAGATACAGCCCGCTGGAGCTCACCAGCCGAGCCAACCGCTCGGCGTCGTACTGCACCATCCACCTCAGGTCCTCGCCCCAGCCGTAGGGGACGGTCAGCACCACACCGCCGCCGGCCAGCCGCTCAGCACCCAGCGGTAGTACAGCGTCGCCCAACGATGAGCCCCAGGCCACTCCGTCGATCACCGCTTCCACCGCTACGCTGTAGTGGCCGGCCGCTACGGGTACCGGCAACGGTGCCGCGACGTGCTGCTCGCCGCCTTCGTCCACCGCCACCGGACGGCTGCGCGGGCCCTCCCACACGATGGGCACGCCATCGGCGCCGCTGAGGTGCGCCGCCAGGCACAGCGGCCGGCCCGCGGCGGCAGCCAGCAGCGCTGGGTTGGGTTGGTAGGCGACGATCGCCTCCAGGCATCGGCCATGCGTCGCGAAGCCGCCGAACGACAGCAGGCGCACGCTAGCCCGCCTTCTCGGTGTAGGTCAGGCGCATGGCCGACCGCACCTCTGCCATAGTGGCCTCGGCAATCGTGCGCCCGCGTCCCGACCCGGCCTCCAGGATGTCGCGTACGTCGTCCATGCGGGCGGCGTACTGGGCCCGCCGCTCCCGGATCGGGTCTAAAAAGGCGTTGAGTTTAGCCGCCAGGATGCGCTTGACCTCCACGTCGCCCACCTTGCCTTCGCGGTAGCGGGCCTTTAGGTCCTCGACCTCGGCGGTGTCGGGGTTGAAGGCGTCGTGGTACACAAAGCAGGGGTTGCCCTCCACGTGGCCGGGGTCGGTGGCCCGCAGCCGGGTGGGGTCGGTGTACATGCGGCGCACCTTCTCGGTCACGCTCTTTTCGTCGTCCGAGAGGTAGATGCAGTTGTCTAGGCTCTTGCTCATCTTGGCCTGCCCATCGATGCCCACCAGCCGGCCGACCCGCCCGACCAGGATGTCGGGCTCGGGGAACACCTCCACCTGGAACATGTGGTGGAAGCGCTTCACCAGGTCCCGGGTCATCTCGATGTGAGGGCGCTGATCCTCGCCCACCGGCACTAGATGCGCTTTGGGCAGCAGGATGTCGGCCACTTGGCTGGCGGGGTAGTTGTAGAAGCCCAGGCTCAGGGTCTTGTTCTCGTCCTCCAGCTTCTGCATCTCGGTCTTCAGCGTCGGATTCCGGTCGATCCAGCCCAACGGCATCACCATGCTAAGCAGCATGTGGAGTTCGGCGTGCTGCGGGACGGCGCTCTGCACCTCGAACACCGCCTTGTTGGGGTCGAGTCCGACGGCCAGCCAGTCCAGCGTGACGTCCAGCACCGACTTGCGGATGCGCTCGATGTCGTCGAAGTGGTCCCCTAGCGCCTGGTAGTCGGCGATGAGGAAGTAGCACTCGTACTGGTCCTGCAACCGCACCCAGTTCTCCAGTGCGCCCACATAGTGGCCCAAGTGCAGCGCTCCGGTCGGCCGGATGCCTGTCAGTATTCGTTGTTTAGGTTCGCTCATAGTCACTCTTTAATACCCTCTCCCTCTAAGAGAGGGTTAGGGCCTCGACCCCAGTTGTTTACACTTCGTCCCTAAGTCACTTTTCTGGGCAACAAAAAAGACCGTCACCTCAAAGGGGCGATGGTCTCGCGATGCCACCCTTCTTGCCCGCAGATCCCGGACATCTCTATCGAGTACGACCACCTTGCGTGGGTATACCCAACGGCCGTGATAACGGAGCCGCTCCGGTGGCGCCTACGCGGACGGGGTTATCCCCCGCCTCTCGGGCCACAGCTCACCAGGCCATTCGGCCGTTGCGCTCGAACCGGGCTCTCACCTTGCCCCGGCTCTCTGGATCGCCGCTCACGGCGTACTCGTCTGGATCGACGCTTGTACTCCGCTAACGCTAGCAAGCTGGTACGGCGCTGTCAACTGCCCTCACCCCCGGACGCCGGTAAGTCTTCAGTCTTGTGGGACCGGGGTGCAACCCCCCTCCCGGCCGCGGTCTACGGATGAGCCTTGTGGTTCCCACCCACCCGCCCACGTACGTTTCATGAGGGCTGCCGCCCTCAAACTCCCGACAGACGGTCCGGGACTGCTGCTGCGGACGGAGCCTTTCGGTAGGTGAGACGTCATTTGGCCCCGCGACACCGAACTCCTACCAGCGTCGAGGCGTCCGCTATGCTCCAGGCCCCGGTCCGGGGGCACTGCCGGACATGACCAAGGCGGCGCTCGATGCTCACCCTGAGGCACTAAAAGGGTGAGCGGAGAACAAGCTCCCAGCCAGCGGCCCCCGCTCGTGCTTCGAGGGCCTCAGCATGAGCGGGGGCCAGGAGCCGCCGGCTAGTCGACCGCGAACTGCTCTTCCGTCAGTCACGACGTCAGCCCGTAACGGAGTCCCCATCTCCTTGACGCGGGAGTAGCCGCTCTTACTTAACACACGTAGGCATGGACACCAGTCCACAAGCTAACCAGCTCAAAGGTGCACCGACATACCTGTAGTATGGTGCACAAGTGGAATTGCCTACTGGATCCATGTGGACAGGTCACCTGTGGAGGTATAGGCGGGTATGGTTGTTCACTGGTGTACCTGTGTACATCCTACCTACCTACAGCCAGTCGGCTCGCCAGCGGCTCCGGCAGTCCCACCGCCCGCATCCGCCGCTGCACTGCCGCCACGTCGTCTGCCCACCCGGTACGGCGTCAGCGTGCCCGCCGCCAAATCAACCACCGCGTACGCTGCCCTCGGGTCACCGTCGCGGGGCTGGCCGACGCTCCCGGGGTTGCACAGCACCCGCCGTCCATTCGCGGTGATAGCGACACCCTCTGTGAGCGCCGTCGCCGTCACGTCGCCGCCACGGGCCGGCCGCCCGAACGACAGCGGCAGGTGCGCATGCCCCACCAGGCACCACGGCGTGGTCTGCCGCAGCATGCTGGCCGCGGCCACCTGCGCGGTGGTGGTGTACTCCCAAACCGGGTCCACCAGGCTGCCGTGGGTCAGCGTGAAGTCGCCCACCACCAGCGGTGGCTTGGTCAGCGCCCGCAGGTAGGCAGCGCTCGCCGGCGTCAGCTTGGTCTGCGTCCACTGGCAGCTGGCGGTGGCCCACGCGTTGAAGTCCACCAGCTGGATGGCGCCGACGCACGCGAGGTCGTGGTTGCCGGCGATCACCGTGGCCTGTTGCTCCCGCAGCCAGGCGATGCACGCGTTCGGGTCGGGCCCATAGCCCACCACGTCGCCCAGGCACCACACTGCATCCCATCCGCCACGAGTCTCGGCGTCGGCCGCCACTGCCTCAAGCGCCTGCAGGTTGCTATGAATGTCGGCCAGCACCAGAATGCGCATCAGCGTCCCTTTCAAGATTCTTCCAGTATACTTTTGGCGTGCAGCTCTCCCAACTCGGCGAATTCGGCCTCATCGCGCGCCTGCGCGATCTGATCGGCGCGCCGGCCGCCCCAGCCGTGACTAACGGTCCAGCGCTGCTCGCCGGCATTGGCGACGACTGCGCGGTGTCGCAGTACGGCGCACTCACGCAGTTCGCCACCACCGACACCATGGTGCAGGGCGTTCACTTCGACGTTGTGTATGCCGGCTGGCACGACATCGGCTGGAAGGCGCTGGCGGTGAACCTGAGCGACATCGCGGCTATGGGCGGCGTGCCCGACTACGCCCTCATCACGCTGGGCCTTTCCGCCGACACCGAGGTCGAGGCCATCGATGACCTGTATGGCGGGCTGTTGGCCTGTGCTGCCGAGTTCCCTTGTGCGCTCGCGGGCGGGGATATCGTGTCGGCGCCCGCGTTCTTTGTGACCGTGGCGCTCATAGGTCACGCAGTATCGTCCGTCCCTTACCCCAACAACGCGTTGCTGCGCTCGGCCGCTCGCCCCGGCGACGCGGTAGCCGTCACCGGCACGGTTGGCCTATCGGCAGCGGGCCTAGCCTTGCTGAAGTCCGGTGGTGAATGGCAACCCGCAATCACGGCGCACCTCCGCCCTATCCCGCGGCTCGCTACCGGCCGGTTGGCGTTGGAGGCGGGCGTTCGCTGCGGCATGGACGTGAGCGATGGCCTGGCGGGCGACTTGGCCAAGCTCTGCGGCGCGAGCGGCGTCGCTGCCGAGGTTGACCTTAACCGCGTCCCGGTGCATGCCGAACTGCCGTCCCGCTTCCCCGATGCGTGGGCGAGGCTGGCGCTGACCGGCGGTGAGGACTACGAATTGCTGTTGGTGGCCCCGCCGGAGGTTCTTGACGCGGTGGCGGAACGCTCGGCCGTCCCGGTGACGACGCTGGGCCGTATTGTGGCAGGGGCGCCGGGCCACGTGACGGTGTGGGATGCACAGGGCAAGGCTATCGATATCGGCGGTGGGTGGGACCACCTGGCGCCATCACCACGATGAGCTTCACCATCACCAGCCACAGTCCCGACGAAACCGCCGAGGCTGGCGCAGCTTTGGGCCGGCTGCTGCAACCGGGCGACGTGGTGTTGCTGCAGGGCGACCTCGGCGCCGGCAAGACACGGCTGACCCAGGGTCTCGCGCGCGCCGCCGGCAGCCCTGACCCTGTGACCAGCCCTACCTTTGTGTTGGTGAACGAGTACCATGGACCGCTCCGTATCGTTCATGTCGACCTTTACCGCATCGAGCGCGCCGTCGACGCCGACTCCCTGGGCCTCGACGAGTACCTCGAGGGCGAGGGCGTGACGGTGGTGGAGTGGCCGGAACAAGCTCCCGATGCGCTGCCTGCCGATCACTTGCTGATAGCTTTCGACCACGCGGGCGCGTTTGACCGCACGCTGACCATCACCGGCTTCGGCGACCGCTATCGCGCGTTGGCGCAGACGCTGGCCGCGGCACTGGCAGTGTTACCGTGAGTGACCAGCCGCCGCTGATGCTCGCCATCGACACCTCCACCCGGATGGCCGGCGTCGCCATTGCGCGCGGCGACGTGGTGGTGGCCGAGTACACGTGGCTGGCTGGCCAGCATCATACCGAGCAGCTGTTGCCGGCTGTAGACACCGTATTGAAGGGGAACGGATTTCTGCTCTCGGATGTCCAGGCTGTGGCCGTTGCCACCGGCCCCGGCAGCTTCAACGGCCTGCGGGTTGGGCTGGCCACGGTGAAGAGCTTGGCCGTCGCGCTTGGGCTGCCCATCGTGTCGGCCACTTCGCTCGAGGTGGAGGCTTATGCCCACGCGGTGGCGCCTTGGCCCATCTGTGCCATCCACGATGCCGGCCGCAAGGAGGTGGCGTGGGCAATCTATCGGGGGCCGGCCGCCGAGTGGCGTTGCACTGTTCAACCGCAGATTACGTCGCCCGAGGCCTTGGCCGCGCGCCTGCGCGGCCGGACGCTACTCTGCGGCGAAATTCCCGAAGGGTGTCTCGTGCTGCTGCAGGGCGCCCTGGGCCCGCGGGCGATCATACCGAGTCTCGCTGCCCGCGTGCGCCGTCCCGGGCTGCTGGCCGAGCTGGGGTACCGCCGCCTTCAGGCCGGCCTGCTGGATGACGTGAACGCGCTGCAGCCCCTCTATCTGCGCCGGCCGCCGCCCGTACCCCAACCCCGTTCGCAGGAGCCGTCCTTGCTCGAAGCCTAACGCTATCTCGCGTCGTTCAGCATTGGCGCACTGCCCCGGCGCAAAGGGATTCCTCCGTCTGGTCGGAATGATCATGTCCACTCAACACTGAGTCGCTACCGCGAAGTCGACCTAACCCGGATAGTGGGAATTGGCCTGATGTTGGTTGGAATGAAGCTGGTAATCCGGTAAACTCAAGCCATCCCCTTACTGAGGTGCAGTTTTTGGAACAGACGCTTATTCTGCTCAAGCCCGACGCGGTGCAGCGCGGACTGGTCGGAGCAATCCTCGGTCGCCTGGAACAGCGAGGCCTGAAGATCACCGCTCTGCGCTTGCTTCAGATGGACGCCGCGTTAGCCGGGCGGCACTACGAAGCCCACGTCGACAAGCCGTTCTATAAGGGCTTGGTAAGCTTCATCACCGCAGGGCCCATCGTGGCCGCCGTGCTGGAGGGGCCCAACGCCGTCGCTGTCATGCGCTCTACCATGGGCGACACCAACGCCGGCAAGGCTGCGCCCGGCACCATTCGCGGCGACTTCGCGGTGGATATCGGCCGCAACCTCATTCACGGCTCCGATGCGCCCGACACCGCCCAGCGGGAGATCGCGCTGTTCTTCGAGCCCTCACAGATTCTAAGCTACGCTCGCGCCAACGACCCCTGGATCGTCGAGTAAGCTGCACCGGCCCAGTTTGCGAAAGCCCCCGACGTGGTTGGGGGCTTTCCGGTTTCCGTTCGTGGTGAGCCCGTC
>SHYE01000033.1 GCA_009692935.1 Dehalococcoidia bacterium
GGTGCAGTCGGCATCGTCTACGGTCTTGTTGGACCAGGCGGTGCCGTTAAAGCGGAAGATGCCACCGAGACCGGCGCCGCTACAGGTAACGGCTGCAAAGAACGAGCCGCCTGTTGAGTACTCATCATCAAACGCTACCTGGCCGTCAGTGACTGCGCAGGCGGCGCCAGCGGAATTGGTTATCACGGGAGAAGCAGTGCCAGCCCAGCCGGCCGAACCCAGGATCTCGCCGTAAGTGGCGGCAGCGGTGCTGCCTAGATACAAGCGCGCCAGTGAAATCGGCTCCTCATCGTGCGTGTAGGCCAAGTGAACGGTGGAGTCGTTCACTGCGACCGTAGCATCGACGGTCACGACAAAGTCGGCTACCGCGGGCGTAGCCTTCAGGGCAGCCGTCTGGGCGATATAGACCGTGGTGGCAGCGGTCTCCGCCGTCCCGCCGATCGCGATCTCGCCGTTACCGTTGGCCCAGTTGAAGTCCGGAGACAGCGCAACCGTCCTCAGCATCAGCCTCTCGAACAGGCCACCGGATGCGTAGCTCAGGCAGGCGGCGAAGTCGCCGCCAGCGGCCGTCGGAAAGGCGGTTACCCAGCATATGCCGTTGTCACCGGCCTCGGTGGCGGCCACGCCGTCGTTGAACACCACGGCAATGAACCCGTCGGACGGGTAGTCCGGCGAGACCACAATCCCCACAATAACGGCGGCGGCCACCGAGGCGGTGGTCACCGTGGCTGACTTCCAGTTCTTCCCACCATTGCTCGACATGTACACCTTCGCGGCGCCAGCGGCGCCACCCGCAACGAAGATGTCGCCGTTGTTGGCTATCGCCATATTATGGGTGGTGGTACTGAAGTTCGGCAGCGCGTCGAAGCCGCCGGTGGCATCGGTATCGAAGTCAGTTGTCAAGGGCATGCGTACATCGCCCCACTCCAGGAGCTTGGCCTCAACCGGTGCTACTACCGCCATGGGGCCGCCCCAAACCGTCAACGCCATCAGTGCGGCGCCAGCGATCCGTAGGCCCTTCGACAGGTTCTTATTCTTTGAAAACCAGTGCGTATTCACATTTTCTCCTAACATACTCGCTTACCAGTACTGCGCCTTGCGGCGCTACACACATATGGTGCTGTGTTGGTACAACCCCTTTTCCGCTCCACGGCCTGCGCGGCCGCCTCAGCATGTAATGGCCTGTTCTCCTTTAGCTGCTCCGCCGTCCTTTTTCCGGGCTCCGTCTTGTGGGCCGAGCCCCCAAAACGGGCAGCCCGAAAGCTTGCGACGGAGTGTCCGGAGCGGCGTCACTCGCCAACCCGGAGATAAGGTTTCACGTCAGAAAACGCTCGCGCGCCCCGTCGTGTTACACGTGCACCGTCCCTCAACCAGGCCAATTTGCGACGAGTTAACCCACTCTTCGCGAACTTAACCCGGCCTTAACGGCATACGCTGAATATCGTACCACAGACCCAACCGCACCGGGTAGGGTCACCCGGCCGATATTGCCGGCCCCAGCACAGCTACCACGATGTCACACCGAGCCCCCGAGGCGCCTACTAGCCCCCGGCCACCGCCGGCCACACGCGCCCCTCTTCACGGCTACGCCGCCCTCGGCCCACCAACAACGCGAGCCCCCTGACACCGGCGCGCTACTCAGGCGGAGGGTCACCCCACCACCACGTCCCGCCTGCCCAGGGGATGAAACTTCGCGCCCTGGCGCGCAAACGCCCGGCCTTACGGCCGGGCGCAAAGCACACAGACTGGCGTGGGTTACGCCTTGGGCTCGCTGGCGAACCCATTGTTGCGATGGGTGCCGTCGCAGAAGGGCTTATTGGCCGAAGCACCGCAGCGGCACAACACCGCGCGCTGGTTCTCCACCGCAAACTCCTTGCCCTCAACGTCCAACAGCTTGAAATCGCCGGTCACGATCAGGGGACCGTTGGGGCGAACGTTTATGTCAGCCATAAGAAACCTCCTAGTGATGCTCGCCCGGCGTCAGGCCGAACGGTTGCTGCTACTTCCGTAGCGCTTACGACAGTTTAGCCAGTTTTCACGCATTGTGGAAGGCGTCCCACTTGGCCGATGCCACACCCACACAGCGGTCGATATCCTCGTCCAGCAGGTAGCGACTGGCCACCATGGCCTGAGCAGCAGCGCGCACCTTCGCCAGATACGCATCCTTCGACCCGTAGCGCTCTTCAATCGAAAGCCGCGGGTCGCCCTTGGCCTCGCGCTCGGCCTTGGTGCGCGGCAACACCAGCGTGGTGCCGAACAAAGGAGCACCGCTGGTCATCAGGCCGCCGTTGCCCATGCTCTCGTGCCGCACATTCCAACCGGTATAGGTGGCCAGCGGCACCGCGACGTCGGGCAGGCGAATGCCCGCGACATCGTTACGGTCCTCGTCCATCGTGCTCACCAGAATCGGATAGGTGCCAGACTCCTCCGGCGGATAGCTCAGCACCCCGCGATCTGGGTCGGGCCCGAAGTCCATCCGCAGGCGCTGCGGCAGATGCGTCGGCCATGCGCTGCCGGGGATGGCAGTGTACGTCTGCTCCAGCGACTCGCGGGGCACCGCGGTGCCGGCCGCGATGGTGGGCACCTGGCTCGGCGGCGGTGCCACATCCTCCCGCACCCACTTGTCCAGCGCGGTCAGCAGCGCGCGCATCGCCGGTCGGTAATCCAGCGTGTTCAGCGGCTGCTTGCCCTGAAACTTGTCGGGCGTCCGGTCGGTCAGCGGCAGCGCGCCGGGGCCATGTTGCGCGCCCGACAGGTAATAAAGGCGCACATCATCGGGTGGCGGGAAGTCCTTGCTGCCATCCACCGTGGTGTGGCCCAGCGATGCCCCACTCCACCAGTACTCCATGCCCGAGTTCGAATGCACGATCTTGGGCATGCTGCCGTTGGCGCGCGTGCGGTCCAGCAGGCCGCGGTTGTCGCCCGACACCGGGTCCGGCGTCGCTTCAAAAGCAAAGGGGTAGATGTTGCCGGGCGCCCGCAAAATGTTCGTGCTGGGCTGCCCAAACCGCAGGTTGAACTCGCCGCGCCGCGAACTGCCGATGTGCGGCAACATCCCCTCGAACACCACGCGGCCTGCCTCGTCCTTGTTCAGGCCCCAGTACAGCAACTCCCGCAGCCAGCGGCCGTTCATACTCTGGCCCCAGGCGTAGGCGTAGCGGCAGGTATCCGCCAGCGGATTGCCCTCGGCCGCGCTGCCGTACTTCAGGAACGACGCCGCATCACGATATGCCAGGTACCCCAGGCCGACCACCGGCGCGCCGATCGCGGTGTAGGTCAGCTCGTACACCTTGCCGGGTTGCAGCCCGCCCTCCAGATAGAGGTAGTCGGCGTTCGGCACCGGCTTGCCGTCGACCGCCTTGGCGAACTGCCACTTGGCACGGGGTATCACCGTCGCCGGGCCGTCCTGATGCTCCCGTACCGTGAGCACCGCATGCGGGTCATTGATGTCGGCGGTGGGGTAAGGCTTATGGCCGGCGTCTGATAGCAATTGGTGCGGTGTGACGGCGTTCAGCCACCACTGCACAAAAGCCGGGCCGGTCAGCCGCTGCCCGTTCTCCAGCGCCTCCGGGAACCACGCCCGCATCCGCTCCGGCGACTCCGGCGGATCCCACTGGATGCCAATGCTCATCACGCTGTAGCCCATCCGCATCAGAAAGCCGTTGCCGGTGTCGACGTCGGGCTCCCCATTCGTGCGCCGAGCGGCATCACAGAACATCGACAGCGCAGTCATGTTGCCGCGATTGAGCGAGTCCACCAATACTCGGCCGCCCGGTGGTGGGCTAACCGGCTTCAGCAGATGGAACTCGGCGCTGTACGGTACCTGGCCTTGGGCATTGGTGAGGGCCTCATCCAGATCGCAGATCACGGCATGATCCGGGTGCTTGGGATCGGCCATGAAGTGCATCACACCGGTCAGGAATTCGTACGGCCCGACCTCGCCGAAGGCCTTGCCGCTGTTCAGCGCGCCGCGCTGCTTGATCTCGATGCGGGTAACAGGCATGGAAGCCTCCAAAAGACAGGTGAGAGTGTTGGGCGGCTCGAAGCCGCGGGCCAGAAAGCACCGTGAGTATACGCAGCGACCGTCCGCGCCGCAATCGGCCCCTAAGGGTTGGGGATGAGGCGCCAGTACTCGGCGACGAAGCCCCGCTCGTCAGCGTGGGCCACCTGCTGCACGATGGCCGGTTCGCTGCCCTCGCAACGCCAGTGATACAGGGTGCGGTGGCCCGCAACACCCGCCGGCACCGACGGCGCGTTCGGCTGCTGCTGACAGAAGCGGCGGATATCCTGGTTGCCGCGGGTCAGCGGGTCGGCGCGGCCACAGGGCACGTTGGCGGCCACCCCGCAGGCGTACACCTTGCCGTCCACACAACGCCACCGTACCGATTCCATTGCGACACCCTGCGCGTGCAGCGCGGCCGTCACTGCTGGGTGCACGCCGGTTCCCACGGCACGCTGCTCAGGCGCGTCCACCGTGCCCGCGCTCGTGCAGTAGGCAAAGGGGTCGGCAAGCGTATTGAGCGCGGTGGCAGCATCCGCCGCTTCGGGGTACAACACGCCGTTCATGGCCAAGGCCACACCCCAGCCGGCGGCGACACCTAGCAAGGTAATGGCCACCAGCACGGCGGCTTTGAGGGTCGGCAGCGGCAGCAGGCTAGTCATCGCGCCCATGCTAGCACGAGGCGCCGGACATGGCCCGTATACTGAGGCCATGACCCTGACCGAGCTGCTGCGTGACTTGCCGGTGCTGTCGGTGCACGGCACTATCGATGTGCCGATCACCGGCATCACCGCCGATAGCCGTGCCGTGCGCGCCGGTGACCTATTCGTAGCGCTGCCAGGCCGGCAGTTCGATGGCCACGCGTTCATTGGGGCCGCGGTGGCCGCCGGCGCCGCCGCCATCGTGTGCGAGCATCCCCCCGAACCAACGCCTCCGATCCCCGTGGCGGCGGTGGCCGATGCGCCTCAAGCGCTGGGAATGCTCGCGAGCGCCTTCTACGGCCACCCCTCACGCCAGATCAAACTCATCGGCGTGACCGGCACCGATGGCAAGACCAGCACCACCACGCTGACGGCGGCGGTGCTGCGCCAGGCGGGGCTGCGTACCGCCCACCTGACCACGGTCGAGGTGCACGATGGCGTCGCCGCCATGCCCAACACCGCCGGTTTCACCACCCCACAAGCCATGGATGTGCAGCGCTTTCTGGCGGCCGCTGTGGCGCAGGGCTGCACCGCCGCCGTGCTCGAGGTGTCGTCGCATGCGCTGGCAACCGGGCGGGTGGCGGGCTGCGAATTCGACATCGCAGTCTTCACCAACCTTGCCCCCGAGCACCTGGACTACCACCACACCCTGGAGGAGTATCGGGCCGAGAAGGGTAAGCTCTTCCTTATGTTGGCTGCGCCCCGCACCAAGAGCGGCGTGCCTACCGGCATTGTGAACGCCGGCGACCCCAACGCCGCCTATTTCCAAGGCCTCGCCCCCCGCTGTGTCACCTTCGGGTTCGCCAACGCCGGCGTGCTGGCACTGGACGTGCGGTATACCCCCAACGGCACCAGCTTTCGGCTGGCTGCCCCGGCCGGGCAGGTCACCGTAGGTACCCGCTTGTTGGGGGCCTTCAATGTCGAGAACTGGCTGGCTGCCGCCGCTGCCGCCCTCGCCGCCGGCGCCGGACTGCGTCCCATTGTGGAAGCCGCCGCCCGTACGAGCGCGCCGCCGGGAAGGCTGGAGCGCCTCACCGTCGACCGCCCCTTCCAGGTGTTCGTCGACTTCGCGCACACTCCCCACGGCCTAGCGGCCGCGCTCGATGCGCTGCGGCCCATCACGCCGGGCCGCCTCATCGCCGTATTCGGCCACGCCGGCCGCCGAGACATCAACCACCGCCGTGGCCTGCTGGAAGCCGCTCGGGGCCGTGCCGACACCGTGATCCTGACCATGGACGACCCCTACGACGAAGACCCCGCCGCCATCCTGACCCAGATGCAGGCGGCCGCGCAGGACCTCGGTTTCCGCCAGGAGCGCGACCTCCACTGCATCCTCGATCGCCGTGAAGCCTTTCGGGCGGCCTTCGCGCTGGCAGGCGTGGGTGACACCGTGCTGCTGGCCGGCCGCGGCCACGAGACTTACATACCCCTCAATGGCCAACGCCTCCCCTTCCACGACCCCACCGTCGCCCGCGAGCTTCTGACGACCACCACCGCCTAAGGGCGCCGCCAAGCGCCGTTGATGTCATGCCGACGCCAAGAGGCATCTGGGGTGGGGCGGTCCGCCCACCCTCACCGCGGCAGCGCGCGTTACCCCGAAGCGGCACTGTGCCCGTGCACTGCACCGCCACCCCGCCAGATCCCTCCTGCGTCGGCATGACAGAACGTTGATGTCATCCCGACGCAGGAGGGATCTGGGGCGGCGGCGGTGTTACTCCTTATCTCAGGGCTTCGCTCTCGCAATCGTCAGCAGCTCCGGCAGATCGGTCATCCGGTGAATCGTCGGCGCCTTGTGCCTGCGGGTCACCCGGCGGTCGATCATCAGCGCCTGGAAGCCGGCTGCCATCGGGCCCTCGTAGTCAGGACCGTGCGAGTCGCCGACGAACAGGCTCTCCGCCGGCTGTGCGCCGGTGATCTCCAGCGCCGCCTCATAGATGCGGCTGTGGGGCTTGCGGTAGCCCACCCGCGCGCTGGTCACCACCGCGTCCATGTAGCGCGCGATGCCGATGCCCTCGGCGATCTCCGGCAGCATCCAATTGAAGTTCGACACAATGCACAGCCGGTAGCCGTCGGCCTGCAACCGCGCCAACGCGGGCGGCACCTCGGGGTATACCGTGTAGGTGTCGGGCGCGTCCTGCACGTCCATCAGCTCACGCACCATCTCCTCGCGCTCGGGGGTGTCGGGGATGCCCAACTTCACCAGAATCTGGCGCTCCAAGTGCGCGCGCAGGTCGTCGTACCGCTCGGCGTCGCTGCTGTGGTGCGGATGGCTGATGCCCTCCTCGGTGTCCATCTGGCCCCACACCTCGTCGATGTGCGGCCGGACCTCGCGGCGGTCGAAGAAGAAGCCGTGGCGGGCGCAAGTGCGCACGTAGTTCCACGGCCGCGCCGGGTCGTTGAAGGCCAGCGTGCCAGCGAAGTCGAAGAACACCCAGCGCACCTGTTCGAGGTTCGGTACCATGCCTTTATTATCGGCGGCGTGGGGCAGGGGCGTCTAGCGTCGTGACGACGGCCTCTCCGCGACCGGGGGCCAGTACGAGTGCTCGAAGGTGTCACCTGGGGCAAACGGGGCTCCGCTCCGCCAGATGCCTCGCGCACTCGGCATGACAGATGGCGGTGCGTGTGTCATGCCGACGCAAGGAGGCATCTGGGGCGGGGTGGTCCGCTCCGCGATCCGCCACAAGCGGGTGTGTGCACGAAAGCCGTCAGCCAGCGCAAACTGGGCCCCGCCCCGCCAGATGCCTCGCTCACTCGGCATGACAGATGGCGCATACCCCTACCCGCCGTAGCTCACCCACTCACCGCCATCCACCGGCAGCGAGACCCCGGTGATGAACCGCGCGTCGTCGGAGTGCAGGAACAGCGCGGCCTTGGCCACGTCCCAGGCGGTGCCCATTTTGCGGCCCAGCGGGATCTTGGCGTCGCGGCTGCCCACCACCTCTTCCCGGGGCCGGCCTTGCGCCACCCGAGCCTCGATGGCCATGGGAGTGTTCATCAGGCCCGGCAGAATGGTGTTCACCCGCACGCCGTACTGCGCGTTGGCCGCCGCCAGATTCTGGGTCAGCGCGACCACCGCGGCCTTCATCGTCTTGTAGCCCACCAGCGGGTAGGCCTGCAGCACCGCCAGCGACGAGATGCTGACAATCGACCCCTGGCTCTCCCGCAGCGCCGGCAGCGCGTGCTTGGCTGCCAGCCACGCGCTCTTCAGGTTCACCGCGAAGCTGCGGTCGAACGCCTCCTCGGTGATGTCGGTGGCGACCGCGTCGCCCAGCGCAATGCTGGCGCCAACGTTGTTGTGCAGTATGTCGATGCGGCCGTAGCGGGCCAGCGTCGCTTCCACCAGCGCCTTCACTGCGGCCTCGCTGGTGGCGTCGGTCTGCACCGCCATGCCCGCGCCGCCCTCGGCCACCAGCATCCGCATCGTCTCCTCGGCCGAGCCCAGGTCGCGGTCGGCCACCACCACCTGCGCTCCCTCGCGCGCCAGCACAATCGCCGTCGCGCGCCCGTTGCCGATAGTCTCGCCTGGTGTTTGGCCTGCGCCGACCACAATCGCAATCTTGCCGTCTACCCGTCCCGCCATGCTCGCTGTCCTGTCCTGCGTTCGCTAGTCGAACATCGTGGTGATGCTGCCCTTTTTCGTTAGCGAGATGTGCGACATAGCCGAGTGGCCACTGGCGCCGTGCCAATGCTTGTCGCCGGCCACCACGTGCACAATGTCGCCGGTATGGATCGGGTACTCAGCCTTCTCGTCGGCCACAATGCCGCTGCCGTAAGTCACGAACAGCACCTGGTCGCCGGAATGCGTATGCCACTTGTTCTTGGCACCGATGGCGAAGTTCACCATCGCCAGATTGTAGTCCTCGCTGTCGCTGACGATTCCCTGGCGGGTGACGTCGCCGATGAACAGGGCGCCATGGTCGGCCTCGGGCTTAACTTCAGAAACACGTACCACTTTCATCAGTAACTCTCCTCAACAAGGTGGGGTGCCGCTGCTGGTTCGGCAGAGCGCGGCTAGCATAGCACGCCTGTCGCCGCCCTTACAGAACCCGCGCGACTCTATCCGCACGCGGGCCAAGGGAGTACACTTAAGAAGTCCACGTGCGCAATCACCAGAGCGAGGTGAGTGACCGTGCTCGATTCCTCTATCCCGATCGACATCGACGAGATCAAGCATGTCATCCGCACCGCGGACGTCATGCTGATCAGATTCGACTTGTTCGATAAGCGTCTGCTGTTCGATGCCCGCTCCGACGGCGAGGAGGGCCCCATGCTGAAGGTGGTGCCCCGGGCCGGCTCGTCTGCCGCGCGGTTCCGCAGCCTAAAACGCATGCGGCCGCATTTCCCGCTGCCGCAAAATATTCTCACCTTTGGCTGGCCCAATCAGGTAGCCGCCATGAAGCGCGAGGGCGTCTGGCAGGCCATTCTGGAACGCTGTCTCGCCACCGGGGTGGCGGCACAAGAGATCGATTGGCAGAAAGCCTTCGACACGTTGGTCGACGAAGAGCACAAGGTTATGCTGGGCGCAGTCACCGGCGAGGGCTTCGAAACCCTGTGGAAGGCCGGCCAGTCCTAGTTTTCGCCACCCGTTCATGAGGAAGGCCGTCCGGGAACCCGGCCGGCCTTCTCGTTTTTCGGCGTGAGCCCTCTCCCGCTCAAAGGCAAGAACTCGGAGTTGTGGGAAATGTGGCTTGCGTGGCCCCTAAAGCGACGCCCCACCCTGGGGAGCCAGCAAGGTTGAACACCGGCAGAGGAGTCCAGAGGAGACGCTGTCCCCTCTGGCAGGGGTGCGGGGGTGTCCCCCGTTTCCTAGAGTAATCGAGGGTGGGTGGGTCGGAGAAGCGAGGCCACCCCGAAGGCCGCGGTTCTACAGCGAAGCATGAACCCACCCGAAGACCTGCTGAGTACACCACGGAAGTACTGGGGGAAGCACCCCCGCAGTCGGGGGTTCCAACCGAGCTGGCCCAGCGCTCCACGCTCACAACTCCACCGAGCGACGTCTCAGGATTATCTGTAGCCTACAACACAATGGTTCGAAAGTTGGTCTTGTATTGTGGTTAACAGACAATGACCGCAGCAGCTCCTCCTAGAGCGCTGCAACTGACCAGAAAGCTCATGCCAGCAACCAACCCATTGCAGGTCTCTTTCGAGTTCTTCCCGCCCAAGACGCCAGAGCAGGAGGCCTCGCTGTGGGCGGCCATCAAGCGCCTCGAGCCGCTCACCTCCCAGTTCGTATCGGTCACCTACGGAGCAGGATGCGGCGCCCGCGATCTCACCCACAACGCCGTGCGCCGCATCCTCAACGGATAGCGAAACCCTTCGGACACAACTCCGCGCTCGCGGGCCGGCAGCGGAACCACCCAACCCCAGATGCCTCCTTACGTCGGCATGACCGATGGTCCCGCTTGTGGCCCGCGCGCACCCCGCGTAGAATGGCCTACGACGGCCCGCTCTCCGGCGCCGACCCTCCGTCACGGAACGCGCCTCACCACCCTTGGACATCGTCTTCGACCGCGGCCTGCACCTCCCCTCCCTCGACCTCTGGATGGACTCGCTGCGGCCCCGCAACGGCTGCTGGGTGTCGCACGCCCACACCGACCACATCGCCAGCCACCAGGACTTCCTGGCCACCGGCGCCACCGCCGACCTGATGGCGCTCCGTTACAAGCGCGCCGTCGGCCGCCACATCGACTACGGCGAGCCGGTGCACGCCGAGGGCTACCGCATCACGCTGTTCCCCGCCGGCCACTGTCTCGGCTCCTCGCAGATGCTGGTCGAAGTCGAGACGACTGGCCTGCGGGTGGTCTACACCGGCGACTTCAAGCTGCTGCACAATCCCACCGCCGCCGACTGCGCGATCGTCTCCTGCGATGTGTTGGTGATGGAATCGACCTTCGGCGAGCCGCATTTCATCTTCCCCGACACCGAGGAAGCGGTTCACACGCTCGACCTGTTCATCAAGCAGTGCCTGAACTCGGGGCAGGTGCCGGTGGTGTTCGGCTACAGCCTCGGGAAGGCGCAAGAGGCGTTGTGGCATCTGCTGAACCTGGGCTACCCCGTGCGCTACGACCATAATGTGGCGGGCGTGGTCGAGGTGTACCAGCGTTGGGGCGTCGACTTCCCCGGTGACCACGCGCAGTTCGACGTCGAGCGGCCGTCGTGGCCCCGCGGCGCAGTGGCGCTGATGCCGCCGAGCGCCCGCCGTGGCCCCTTCTTCCGCGCGCTGCACCGGCCACGCACGGCCATGCTCACCGGGTGGGCGGTGGCCGGTCCCGAGGCCAGTTTCCACTACCACACCGACGCCATCATCCCCATCAGCGACCACGCCGACTTCCCGGCCCTGGTGCGCTACGCCCAAGAGAGTGGGGCCGGGCGCATCTACACCGTCAACGGCTCGCCGAAGCTGGCCGCCCACCTCCGCAAGCTCCACATCGACGCCCAGCACCTGACCACCGCCGACAGCGACGCCGTGCAGCTCTCCTTTGCGCTTGAGGCGCTGCAGCCGGCCTGACCGCCGTGACCGCTCCCCCCGCCGCGCCCACCGCAGCCCCGCCGGCCTGGCACCGCTGGCTGATGCTCGCGGTCATCGCTGCGGCCTTCGCGCTGCGGGTCTACCGGCTTGACGCGCAAAGCCTCTGGTACGACGAAGGCTTCAGCGCTCACGTTGCCCTCGGCGACTTCCGCGGCATCTTCGCCTACGCCGGCATGGATCCCCACCCGCCGCTGTACCACCTTTTGCTCTGGCTCTGGACGCACCTGGCAGGCGGCAGCGAGTTCGCGCTCCGCTTTCCCTCAGTCATTGCGGGCGTCACCGCCGTCGCGCTCATGTACCGGCTCGGGGTGCAGCTCGGCGGCTCGCTGCTGGGCGTGGCTGCGGCCATCCTCGCGGTGGCAAACCCCTTCCTGGTGTACTACAGCCAGGAAGCCCGCATGTACAGCCTGTTCACCGCCCTTGCGCTCCTCAGCACCGTCTGCCTGCTGGGCGTGCTCCCGACGCCTGAACGCGCACTCCCGGCGACGGGCCGGACTACCACCCCGAGCGCTAAATCCGTTCGTGGCGAGCGCATCGAGCCGGTAGCTCCGCCCCGTGCTTCGACAAGCTCAGCGCGAACAGCACCAAGCTGGGGCTGGTACACCCTCGCCACCGCCGCGCTCCTGCTCACCCACTACTTCGCCGTCTTCCTCGTCCTCGCCCACGGCCTCTGGGCCATCCTGGCCTTCGGCCGCCCCGCCACCCTCGGCTGGCTCAAGCACACCGCCCTCGCCGCGCTCGTCACCGTGCCGTGGCTGGCCCACGCCGCCCCGATCCTCGCGGGCTACCAGACGCTGGCGAGCACGCCCCTCCCGCTGAACGTTGCGCTCCAGCAGGTGCAGGTGGCCTTCACCACGGGCGTGACGCCGCCCGAATGGCCCGGCGGCCTATCGACACGCGCTATCCCCGCCGCCGCCTTGGCAGGCCTGTTGGTGCTGGCAACCCTGCGCCGTCAGCGGAGCGCTTTCTTGCTGCTGCTCGCCCTCGCGGTGCCCGTCGCCGGGCTGCTGGTGCTCTCGCAGTACCGCCCTACGTTCAACTCCAGGTACGTCATCGCCGGCCTCCCGTTCCTGCTGCTGCTGGCAGCCGCGCTCCCGGTGGCCTTCGCCCAGCGGTTTGGGGCCATCGCCATCCTGCTGGCGTTAGCGCTAGCCGCGCCCTTCGCTCCGCCGCTGCAGCGCGCCTTCGCCGACCCCGAACTCGCCCGTCACGACTGGCGGGGCCTGGCGGCCTACGTGCAGCAGCGTGCCCACCCTGGCGACGTCTTCGTGTTCAACGCCTGGTACGCGCAGTTCGTGTTCGACTACTACGCGGCCGGCCCGCAACCACGAGTCGGCGTGCGCTCCGATAAACCACTGGATGGCGCGACCTCGGCCGAGCTGCTGAACCGCGCCGCGGAGCGAGGTGGCCGCCTGTGGCTGGTGCTGTGGCAAGACGAGGTGACGGACCCCGGCGGCTACCTGCCCGCCACCGCCGAGGCCTCGGCGCGGGTGCTGCAGCAGCGCTGGGATGGCCCGCTGCGGGTGTTCGCCTACGAAACGCCGGCGAGCGCAGTCACGCCCTTCCGCCCACTCGCACCGCCACGGCCGGTGGCCGCCAACCTGGCGGACGAGATCGCGCTGGAGGGCTTCACCGTCGACCGCACCGAGGCAGCGCCCGGCGATACGCTGAAGGTGATGCTGTACTAGCGCAGCCTGAAGCCCGTCACCGATGACTATCGCGGCTTCGTGCACTTGCTGAGCCCCGGCCTCCAGGTGTTCGGCCAGCTCGACAAGGTGAGCATCGGCTTCTACCACCCCACTAGCCGCTGGCGCGCGGGCGAGCTGCTGCGCGACGAGTACACCTTTCAGGTTGCGCCCGAGGCCCCGCCCGGCGAGTACCTACTGGAGGCCGGCATGTACTCCCACCCCGATGCCGTACGCCGGCCCATCACCAGCACCGATCTCTCGTCGGTGAGCCCCGGTGGCGTAGTGCTGCCCCAACGCATCACCGTGCGGGCGCGATAGGAAAGTGTGGGCTCCAGGTTCGGCTAATGACCGGAGGCGCTACCCGACCGTGAAGCTACTTCGCCGCAACGACCGTCCATGCTTGTCCGTCACATCAATCGTCCAGCTCCCCGGCGAGAACTGGCTATAGTCCCCCCGGTAACAGCCGCCCGCTGACGGCGTCAGCACACCAACGAAGTCCGCCAGCGCGCCGTCCTTCAGAATGCGCACTCTATATTCGCCGGTACCCGCCCAATTGAAGCGGAAGTACAGCCTCGTGGCGCTGCTGGGGAACGTGACGCCGTTGCCACCGAGCCCGCAACCGCTGGCACGCCCGGCGCTGGTCCCCACCATGATCGCGCCGATCGCCAGGGCCGTGGGGGGCGCGATCGTCGCCTGAGTACTCCCCAACAGCCGGCCGGCGTGCCACACCTCCAACCGCCACACCCCAGCGGGCAGCGGCGAGTCGCCGAAGGGCTGGAAGCCAACCGTATGACAAGACCCGGTCAGCTCCGCATGGATCGGCAACGTGACACTCGAGTCCACGTACCAGAAACGGACCACCGGCCCCGAACCGGTGAAGGTGTGCGCCGAATACCAGGTGCTCATGTCCGGCGCCGATGAATAGTCGCTGGCCACGCCGCCTGGCACGCAACTCCCCTGCGCCGGAGGTTACGACCCGATGGCCAGCGGGCCAATGGTCAGCCGCGGCTCAGCCTTCAGGTCGGTCTTGAAGGTGTACCCCTGTGACCACGCGTCCGGCGTCCCATCGCCCTGGATTCGGGGACGCACCCGCCAGTAGTACGTGGTTTTGTCCTCCAGCGGCACCGTTGCCGGATGCCGGTACGTATGCCGCGGCGCCGACACGCCGCCGTGCAGCAGCGGGAGTACACCGGCGCGCTGGCGGTCGCCGGATCATCGTTGAACGCGGGGTCCTTGCTCACCTGCAACTGGAAGTAGCAGACATCGGTGCGGTTATTGCTGAAGATGATCGCGGGGCTCGCCGTGGTCACCGTCTCAGCCAGCAATGGCGTGATGGGCACCAGCGTGATAGCGCCCACTTTCGGCGTGCGGAACACCGCCTCGGCCCACGGTCCCCACGAAGCGTGGTCCAACGCCACCCATACCGGAGCGTCCGATACTCGCACCCGCCAGGTGTAGGTCATGTCCGGCAGCAGGCCGTACCACTGCGGCGGCGCGGGAATCGCTAACGCGTTCGCCACCTCAGCGGGATGCAGGTCTATCCCCGGCCCGTCGTTCTTTGCCGGGATAATCTGCAGGTGAAACTCCATCGCGCCCGGCGGATTCGCCCAACGCAGCGTCAGGCTCGTAATCGGCCACCGTCTCACCGGTGCTGGGGCCCACCAACACCGGTGCGGCCGGCACCGCCTCCGCGCGGGGAACGACGCCACCAAGCACGTCCAGCACGGCGCAGGTTGCCGCCAGCACTACTCCAGCTAGACGTTGCCAGTCGCACCTCGGGTGTCACGCCCGAGGACCTCCGGCTGACCGCCGCGCCCTAGATAAGCAGGAACCGTTACGGGATCAGCAGCAGCTTCCCGGTGGTCGCGCGGCCCTCGAGCTGGCGGTGAGCCTCAGCCGCTTCGGCCAGCGGGAACGTCTTGGTGACGTCGACCTTCAGGCGGCCCGCCCCGATCGCGTTGAACACCGCGCCCGATCGCAACGCTATCTCGTGGCGGTCAGTGGTGTAGTGCACCAGCGATGGCCGGCTCACGAACGTGCCCTTGATGTTCAGCGTCTGCAGCGACACCGGGTCAGGCCAGCCGCTGGACTGCCCGTAGCAGATCATGTACCCACGGTTGTCCAGCAGATTCATCCCCTTGGCAAAGGTGTCTTTACCCACCGAGTCGTACACCACATGCACGCCCTTCCCACCGGTGATGCGCATCGTCTCAGCCTCGAAGTCGTCCACCGTGTAGCGGATCACGTGGTCGGCGCCGCACGCCTTGGCAATGGCAGCCTTCGCCTCCGTCGAGACGGTGGCGATGACCGTAGCGCCG
>SHYE01000034.1 GCA_009692935.1 Dehalococcoidia bacterium
CCCAGGTATTTTCCCTATAGTAGTTGGTTACGGAATTCGTGTTGTTCAATGCGACTCCGGCTGCGAAGGCCGTGCTGTAGGGCAGGCTCTGCGACTGGTCGCTGTCGGTGAACTTGAACAAAATGACCGCGACCTTCTTCTCCACCGCGGCCGGCGCCGCCAGCGCCGCGCCCGCCGGCTGAACGCTGCCCGATTCCGCGACGACCACGTTGCCGTTGCGAACGCCCCGGAACCGGATGCGTTCGGTGTTGGGCAGGCTGGGATGCGGGTCGTCGAACTGCAGTTCGAGTTCCTCGCCCTGGTCGGTGATCAGGGTGTAGCGGATCTCCGACTTGTTGCGGACGAAGTCGTCGGAGTGGATGACATCGAGGCGGCCCTCGAGATCGACGGAATGGCCGGCCCCCTGCCCGGCGGCCGCGGCGTTCACGGCGGGGCCGCCGCCTCCCATGGTGAATATGAGAATGAATGCGAATAATAATCGAGCCAGACGGTTCATGTCTTCCTCCTATTGGGGCCTGCGGTTGAGCAGGACCCCTTTGGTGATTGCCTCTCACCGAGCCGGTTGGTGGGCTAGGTTGCTCTCCTCGATAACACCTCCTCGTGAATGAGCGACGGGCAGCCCGCAGCGCTCGATTGGTTGCACGCCCACCGATCCCAGGATATACCAGCGCGGCCCACCCGGTTTGTGACTACGCGCACACTTCCGAGGCTTTTTAGGGCGCTGCTGGTACGGATTTTGTGCGGCAAACGATCAAGCATTGCTATGGGAGAGACGGCGTATCTATCCGGTGTCAGGGGTTCGGGCGAAATGAGCCACTCCCCCCACCCCAGAGAAAACGAAGAGAATTCTGTGGGGGACACCCCCGCTCCCCCGGCAGAGGCTGCCGCCCTCATGCACTCCCGCCTCTGAGCCCGGCAGCCCCTCAATCCTGGTCTCTTATGAGACGGCCAACCGATTGACGTCCCGCCTCTTTCGTGCCTATCATGGCGCCATAGCACCTATAGTGACCCTTGGTCCGCCCATGACCAGCTCGGATCCACCGCGACCGAGACCGGTTCCGGACAGCGAGGTGGCTCGGCTCGAGCCTCTCCCATGCCCAGCGGAGAGGTTTTTTCGATCCATGAGCCACAACGCCGTCACCGATGTCGCACCGCTGCGGGTGGGGCATTACACCGACCTCCAGGGTATCACCGGCTGCACGGTGGTGCTCTGCGAGGGGGGTGCGGTGGCGGGCGTGTTCGTCAGCGGGGCGGCGCCCGGCACCCGGGAGACGGACCTGCTCGGGCCGGGCATGCTGGTGGAGCGGGTCCACGCGGTGCTGCTGAGCGGCGGCAGCGCCTTCGGGCTGGCCGCCGCCGACGGCGTGATGCGCTTTCTCGAGGAGCGCGGCGCCGGATTCGACACCCGCTTCGCCCGAGTCCCCATCGTGCCTGCGGCCATCCTGTACGACCTGGGGATCGGTGACGCCAGGCTCCGCCCCGACGCCGCGGCAGGCTACCAGGCCTGCGCCGCCGCGACCGATGGACCGGTGGCGGAGGGGAGCGTGGGGGCCGGCACCGGCGCCACGGTGGGAAAGGCGCTGGGGATGGAATGGGCGACCAAGGCCGGCCTGGGCACCGCCAGCGTCACGCTGCCAGATGGTACCGTGGTGGCCGCCATGGCGGCCGTCAACGCCGCCGGGGAGGTGGTCGACCCGGATTCGGGCGCCATCCTCGCCGGCGTCCGGGACGGCAAGACGGGCCGGTTCATTCCCACCGCGCAAGTATTGTTGTCGAAAACGGGTGACCCCACCCACGACGCGCTCACCAACACCACACTGGCCGTGGTGGCAACCGACGCCGTGCTGTCCAAGTCCGAGGCGCACCGGCTGGCCCGCATGGCCGACGCGGGGCTGGCGCGGACGCTGCGCCCCGCCCACGGCATGACCGACGGCGATGTGGTGTTTGCCCTCGCCACGGGACGGCGGGACACCCGCTATCCGTTAACGCTGCTGGGGACCTTCGCCGCCGAGGTGCTGGCGCGAGCGGTGGTCCGGGCGGTGCGGCAGGCGACGGGTCTGGGCGGCGTGCCAAGCGCGCAGGAATTTCTCGGGTGAACCACACCGTCATGACGCCATCCTGGGACGGTCTGAACATCGGGATCATCGGGGCGGGCCGCCTGGGAACCAGCCTGGTGGCAGCCCTGGCTGCGGGCGGCTTGAGGGTTGTTGCCGTCGGGTCGCGCAGCGAAGCTGCCGCCGCTTCGGCGGCAGCGCTGGCGCCGGGCGCCCTGGGATCGGCCGGCCTGCAGGCGGTGGCGGATGAGTCTGATGTCGTGTTCATCACCACTCCGGATGGGGCGATCGCACCCGTGGCCGCCGGTTTGCGCTGGCAGCGGGCGCGGTTAGTGGTCCACTGCAGCGGAGCGCTGAGCCTGGATGCGTTGAGCGCCGCCGCGGAACAAGGGGCAGCGACAGGGTGTTTCTACCCCCTGCAGACCTTTGCTGCGGGCGCCGCGGCGGGAGCATGGGACGGCATCACGGTGGCGTTGGAGGGCGAAGCCGGCGTCTTGGCGTTGCTATCGGACCTCTCCCGTCGCTTGGGCGGAGAGCCCATCGTGCTCGCCGCGGGCCAGAAGGCCTTGTTTCACGCCGCGGCGGTGTTCGCGTCGAACTACACCGTCACCCTCACCGCGGTGGCCGCGGACCTCTGGCAACGGCTGGGCTTTGACCGCGGCCTGGCGCTGCAAGGGCTGCTCCCGATCCTGCGAGGCACGGTGGGCAATCTGGAAAGGCTGGGGCTGCCGCACGCCCTGACTGGCCCCATCGCCCGGGGCGACACGGCGACTATCGAGCGGCACCTGGCGGCATTGTCTCACCTCGCGCCCGAGCATTTGGAGTTGTACCGTCGCCTGGCGGCCGCCACCATACCGGTGGCGTTGGAACAGGGCGGACTCTCGCGAGAGCAGGCGGAGGAGATCCGTTCGATGACCTCAAAGGAGCCAGCGACCGCGGAGACGCCGAGCACCCCGTAGCGGCGACGCATGCGTCGCCGCTACGGGGTGGGTCCGCCGCAATCAAGATAGGGCGAGAGGAGTACGAGTTCACAGTTGAGGGCTGCCGAGGCTCAGGAACGGGAGTGCACGAGGGCGGCAGCCCTCTGCCGGGGGCGTTGGGGGTGTCCCCGAACAGAGAATTCTCCTCTTATTTCTTGGGGTGGGGGGAGTGGTTCATGGGCCGGGGGCTGGATTGGTCAGGCCGGAAAATCTCAGACAGAAGGAGATCGTACCGATGAACGGACGATACTCGAACATTCAGAACACCGGACTAACGGTTGATGCGGGGGTGATGCGCCATGCGCACCACGATTAACCAGGTCCAGGAGATGAAACGCAGGGGCGAACGGATCGCCATGCTCACCGCGTACGACTACCCCTCGGCCCGCTTCGTCGAGGCCGCCGGGGTGCCCATGATCCTGGTGGGCGACAGCCTCGGCATGGTGGTGCTGGGCTACAGCAGCACCATCCCCGTGACCATGGACGACATGATCCACCACGTGAAAGCGGTGGTCCGAGGCACGCAGAAGTCGATGGTGGTGGCGGACCTCCCCTTTCTCAGCTACCAGGCCAGCAGCGACGACGCGGTCCGCAACGCCGGCCGGATGCTCCAGGAAGCGGGGGCGCAGGCGGTCAAGCTGGAGGGCGGCGAACCGATGGCCGCCACGGTGCGACGGCTGACCCAGGTGGGCATCCCCGTGCAGGGGCACATCGGGCTGACGCCGCAGTCGGCCAACCAGTTCGGGGGGTACCGCGTGCAGGGCAAGACGGCCTCCGCCGCCGCACAGTTGGTGCGGGATGCCGAAGCGCTGCAGACGGCCGGAGCGTTCAGCGTGGTGCTGGAGGGCGTTCCCGCCGAACTGGCGGCGCTGATAACCCAACGGCTCACCATCCCCACCATCGGCATCGGCGCCGGCCCCCACTGCGACGGCCAAGTGCAGGTGTTCCATGACATGCTGGGCTACTACCCGGACTTCACCCCCCGGCATGCCAAGCAGTACGCCCACCTCGGAGACGTCATCAAGCAGGCTGTCGCCGGCTACATCGCTGAAGTGGCGGCGGGGTCGTTCCCGGCCACCGAGCACAGCACCTCCATGAGCGCCGAGACCATGGAGGCGTTGCTGGCTGAACTGGCCACATCCGAATCCTGACAGCGGGGGTGCCGCCGGCGTATGAGTTCAGACTCGGGGCCGGCCGCATGAACCACGCCCCCCACCCAGGAAAAAAGAAGGGAATTCTCTCTGTGGGGCACCCCCACGCCCCCGGCAGAGGGCTGCCGCCCTCGTGCACTCCCGCTCCTGAGCCCGATAGTGCCTCAATTGTGAACTCCTACCCGCCGGCCGCTGGCCGCACCTGTTGCAAGCCCGTCGGGCCCCATGCTACACTAAACACGACTAAATCAGTGGGGATTCTCTCGGCGCGGCCTTCAGAGGTGACAGCGTGCGGATTTCAGCCAAGAGCGAGTACGGGGTCCGGGCCATGGTGCGGCTCGCGCGCCAGTTCGGTGATGGCCCAATCCCGCTCAGCCAGGTAGCGGCACGGGAGAAGATATCCCTCGATTTCCTCGAACAGCTCATGCTGCTGTTGCGCCGCCAGGGACTGGTGCACAGCGCCCGCGGCATCCACGGCGGCTACCTGCTGGCCCTGCCACCCTCCACCATCAGTGTGGGCGACGTGATGCGTGCGGTGGAGGGACCGATGGTCAACATGCCCTGCCTCGACCGCGGCGAGGGCGACGACCCCTGCTGCACCATGGGCATCCATGTGGCCGGCTGCGCCACCCGCGACGTGTGGGCGCTGCTGCAGGAAAAGATCACCCAGACGCTGGACGGCGTGACGCTGGCGGACCTCTGTCAGGGCCAGCCCCTGCTGCCACTCCATCAACCCGCGCTGCTGCGGGAACTCAGCCTGCTGGCGCAATGACCGGCCCGGTGAGCACCTTCAGCCTTCAAGCTTTCGCAACCGCGCCCCCGCGGTGGAGCCTGCAATGACCCAGCAACGTGTGATCTCCCGGACCTCGGAGGACGAGGTCGCCTCGGAGTACAAGTGGGGCTTCGAGACCGACATCGAGGCCGACATCGCCCCCAAGGGGCTGAATGAAGGCATCGTCCGGCTGATCTCCGGCAAGAAGAACGAACCGGCGTGGCTGCTGGAGTGGCGGCTGCGAGCCTACCGTCACTGGCTCAGCTTGGGCGAACACCAGCCCACCTGGCCGATGTTGGACTACCCTCAGATTGATTACCAGGACAGCCACTACTACGCCGCGCCCGCCTCCTACAAGAACCAGCCCAACAGCCTAGAAGAGGTGGACCCCGAACTGCTGGCTGCGTTCGACAAGCTGGGGATCCCCCTGGCCGAGCGGGAGAAGCTGGCCGGGGTGGCAGTGGATGCAGTGTTCGACAGCGTCTCGGTGCACACCACCTTCAAAGACACGCTGGACAAGCTCGGCATCATCTTCTGCTCCTTCAGCGAAGCGGCCCAGAAGCACCCCGACCTCGTGAAGAAGTATCTGGGTTCGGTGGTGCCCTACACCGACAATTTCTATGCGACCCTCAACTCCGCGGTGTTCAGCGACGGCTCCTTCGCCTACATCCCCAAGGGGGTGAAGTGCCCGGTGCCGCTGATGACCTACTTCCGTATCAACGCCGCCGACACCGGCCAGTTCGAGCGGACCCTCATCATCGCCGACGAGGGGGCCTCGGTGAGCTACCTGGAGGGGTGCACCGCGCCGATGCGCAAGAGCCACCAACTCCACGCGGCCGTGGTCGAACTCATCGCGCTGGATGACGCCGAGATCAAGTACTCCACCCTCCAGAACTGGTTTCCCGGCGACAAAGAGGGAAGGGGCGGCGTCTTCAACTTCGTGACCAAGCGGGGCAAATGCGCCGGCCGCAACTCCAAGATTTCATGGACCCAGGTGGAAACCGGCTCCGCCATCACCTGGAAGTACCCCAGTTGCATCCTGCAGGGCGACAACTCGGTCGGCGAATTCTATTCGGTGGCGCTGGTGAACAACCGGCAGCAGGCCGACACCGGCACCAAGATGATCCACATCGGCAAGAACACCCGCAGCACCATCATCTCGAAGGGTATCTCGGCAGGCCACGGCAACGGCACCTACCGCGGCCAGGTGAAGATCATGCCGGGCGCCAAGAATGCCCGCAACTTCACCCGCTGCGATTCGCTGCTCATCGGCGACCAGTGCGGCGCTCACACCGTGCCCTACATCGAGGTCCGCAATCCGACCGCCCGGGTGGAGCACGAGGCCTCGACCTCCAAGGTCAGCGACGACCAGCTCTTCTACTGCCTGCAACGGGGCATCTCGGAAGAGGACGCCCGCCACATGATTATCAACGGCTTCTGCCGCAGCATCTTCCAGGAACTGCCCTTCGAGTTCGCCGTCGAGGCGTCGCAGTTGCTCAAGGTGAGCCTCGAAGGGGCCGTAGGTTAGCGCCATTCCCGCATCTCCCGACACTCAAGGAAAACACCCGCGCATGGCCACTCTGCTCTCAATCCAGGACCTCCACGCCACCGTGGATGGCGCCGAGGTGCTGAAGGGCGTGAACCTCACGGTGAACGCCGGCGAGGTCCACGCCATCATGGGCCCCAACGGCAGCGGCAAGAGCACGTTGGTGAATGTGCTCTCCGGCAACCCGCAGTACCAGGTGACGGGCGGCTCGGTGGAGTTCGGTGGCAGAGACCTGCTGGCGATGCTCCCCGAAGAACGGGCCCGCGACGGCGTTTTTCTGGCCTTCCAATACCCGGTTGAGTTGCCCGGCGTGCGGAACTGGCAGTTCCTGAAGTCGGCAGTCGATGCCGTGCGCAAGCACCGGGGCCAAGACGAACTGAGCATCCGCCAGTTCGACCGCATTTACGAAGCGAAGCTGAAGCTGGTGGAGATCGACGCCGAGTTGATGAAGCGGTCCGTGAACGAGGGCTTCTCGGGCGGCGAGAAGAAGCGTAACGAGATGCTGCAACTGCTGCTGCTGGAGCCCCGGTTGGCGCTGCTGGACGAAACCGATTCGGGGCTTGATATCGACGCGCTGCGGGTGGTGGCGGGCGCGGTGAACGGCTATCGCGGCGGCGACAACGCCATCGTGTTGGTCACCCACTACCAGCGGCTGCTGGACTACATCGTGCCGGATTTCATTCACGTGCTGTACGACGGCCGGATGGTGCTGTCGGGTGGCAGGGAACTGGCGCTGGAACTGGAAGCCAAGGGCTACGACTGGGTCAAGGAGGCCGTGGCCGCCGGCCGCTAATCGCCGGATCGCCGCCCACCACCATGACCACCTCCCCCGCCACCGTTGCTATCGACCGCTACCGGGCCGACCACGAGGAATTGAGCCGCCGGCTCGCCGGTGAGGCCCCCTGGCTGCGAGACCTCCGCCAGCAGGCGTGGGCCGTGTTCCAGGACAGCGGGTTTCCCACGGCCACCCGCGGCAACGAGCGCTGGAAGTACACGCCGGTGGGCGCCCTGGCCCGGACCGAGTTCGGTTACCCCTTCGCAGGGCCGGGCGAGCGCATAGAAGCGGAGCGGCTGCACCATTTGGACCCGTGGGGTCCCGGTTGGACCACGCTGTTCTTCATGGATGGGCAATTCGCACCGCACTTATCTTTCTCCCACATCACCGAGCCCGGGGTGACCGTGTCCACGCTGGCTGAGGCGATGACGCGCGAACCAGCGTTGGTGCAGTCGCACCTGGGCCGGTTGGTGGACCTGACACTGGACGGCTTCCATGCACTCAATACTGCTTTCCTGACCGACGGCGCCGTGATCCACATCCCCGCCGGGCTCGACGTCGCCTCGCCCATCCATTGTGCGTTCATCGCCAGCGGCGCCGCCGCCGCCCGTTCCGCCGCGGTCTATCCCCGGGTGCTAGCGGTCTTGGGTGAAGGGGCGCGGGCGACGCTGGTAGAGAGCTATATCGGCCTGGCTGGGGCGTCGTGCTTCACCGACGCCATCGTTGAGGTGAGCCTCGACCGCGGGGCCAAGCTGGACCACTACCGGCTCCTGATGGAGAGCGCAGGGAGTTATCACGTTGGGATGACTCGTGTTCGCCAGTCGGCCGGAAGCAGCTACAACGCCACCTCCTTCGCCCGCGGCGCCGCCCTCGGCCGGCACGACCTCCACGTGGCGTTGGACGGCGAGGGCGCATCCTGCGACCTGCGGGGCCTGTATGTCACCTCGGGGCGGCAGCACATCGACCATCACATCGATGTCGACCATCTGCAGCCGAACACCCGCAGCACCCAGTACTTCAAGGGCATCCTGGCGGGTTCTTCCCACGCCGTATTCAGCGGGCGGGTGCTGGTGGCCAGGGGCGCCCAGAAGTCCGAGGCGCACCAGACCGACCGCAACCTGCTGCTCTCGGAGGGCTGCGAGATCGATTCGAAGCCCAGCCTCGAGATCTACGCCGACGACGTGCAGTGCACCCACGGCGCCACCGCGGGGTCGGTGGCCGACGAGGAACTGTTCTATATGCGGGCGCGCGGCCTCGACCTGGAAACCGCCACCCGCACCCTGGTCCGCGGCTTCGCCAGCGAGATAACCGACGCCATCACCCTCGCTCCGCTGCGGGCCTACCTGGAGGCGTGGATCACCGGGTCGATCCCGGAGTTGCACCAGGGGGCAACCGTATGACCGCCATCGACGCCCGTCACGCCACCACTGCCACCCAGCCCTTCGACGTTACCCGAGTACGGGAGGACTTCCCGATCCTGCGCCAACTGGTGCGGGGCAAGCCGTTGGTGTACCTGGACAGCGCGGCGACGGCGCAGAAGCCCCAGGCCGTGATCGACACGCTGGTGCGTTACTACACCACCGAGAACGCCAACGTCCATCGGGGCGTCCACTACCTGAGCCAGCAGGCCACCGACGACTACGAGGGCGGCCGGAGCAAGGTCCGCGCCTTCCTCAACGCCAAAGAAGACCGCGAGATCATCTTTGTCCGAGGGACCACCGAAGGGATCAACCTGGTGGCCGCCACCTACGGCCGCAAGAACCTCGGACCGGACGACGAGATCATCATGACGGCCATGGAGCACCACTCCAATATCGTGCCATGGCAGATCCTCTGCCAGGAGCAGGGCGCCAAGCTCCGGGTCATCCCGATGAACGAGCGGGGCGAACTGCTCATGGAGGAGTACGAGAAGCTGCTGAACCCCCGGACCAAAATGGTGTCGGTGGTGCACCAGTCGAACGCCCTCGGAACGCTGAACCCGGTGGCGGAGATCATCCGGTTGGCGCACCAGCAGGGAGTACCGGTGCTGCTGGACGGCGCCCAGGCCGTGCCGCACATGGTCATCGATGTTCAGTCGCTCGACTGCGACTTCCTCACCTTCTCGGGCCACAAGCTGTTCGGGCCCACCGGCATCGGCGTGCTCTACGGCAAAGCGGCGCTGCTGGAAGCGATGCCCCCCTACCAGGGCGGCGGCGACATGATCCGGTCCGTCACCTTCGAGCGCACCACCTACAACGATCTGCCCTACAAGTTCGAGGCGGGCACCCCCCACATCGAGGGGTCTATCGGGTTGGGGGCCGCCATCGACTACCTGACCGCCCTGGGCTTGGAGCAGACCGCCGCGTACGAGCACGAACTGCTGGCCTACGGGACTGGGCGGCTATCGGAGGTACCCGGCCTGACCATCATCGGAACAGCGCGCGAGAAAGCCGGGGTGCTCTCCTTCGTACTGGAGAATGTCCATCCCCACGACATCGGCACCATCCTGGACACCGAGGGTATCGCCATCCGGACCGGACACCACTGCTGCCAGCCCGTGATGGACCGTTTCGGCATCCCGGCCACGGCGCGGGCCTCGCTGGCGTTCTACAACACCCGTGAGGAGATCGATGCGCTGGTGGCGGGCCTGCACAAGGTTGTCGAGGTGTTCGGCTAGATGAGCGACCTGCGCGACCTCTACCAGGAGGTCATCCTCGACCACAACCGCAAGCCCCGCAATTTCCGCCGCCTCGAAGCGCCGACCTGCTCGCTGGACGGCCACAACCCGCTCTGCGGCGACCGCATTTCCCTCGACGTGACGCTGGAAGACGGCGTCATCAAAGACATCGGCTTTGCCGGTTCGGGGTGCGCCATTTCGAAAGCCTCAGCGTCGCTGATGACCGAGAGCGTCAAGGGCAAACGGACCGGCGAGGCCGAGGCGCTGTTCGAGGCGGTGCACCAGATGCTGCTGCGCGGCCCCGGCGGCCAGTTCGATCCCGATGAGGTGGGCGACCTGGAGGTGCTGGCCGGGGTGGCCGAGTACCCCACGCGGATCAAGTGCGCCATGCTCTCCTGGCACACCCTCAACGGCGCGCTCCACGGCGCGCACGACGCCGTCTCCACCGAGACCGGCGACGAGTCGGGCGGGAGTTAGGGGGATGCGGCTGCACAATATGGGAGACGTCACGCTGTTCCGTGGGGGCGCGGGTTTTTCGGAGAGCATTGATAATATCTAAGGTCGCAGCACTATCAAAACGATACGCAAACCAAAAGTCGCCTATCTCCGCTCCGAATGTCCCAGGCTGATAGGGAAACGGCAGGCTCACCCTGGTCACGTTATCTGGATAAGGGCCGGTACGTAAAGCCTCAAGTGCCGCGTAGCAATTGTCCCGCTCGACGCCTTCCAGCAGGCTAACGAAGTCTTGAGCCCGTTTTGAAAGCCCGGCATCAAGCGTCTCCAAGGCTCCGTTTCACATCCGAGAGACTGGTACGGTGACCGGCTTTGATCTGGCGCTGACCTTCCCGCGTGCCCTCAAGAAATGCCTTGTCTCCCTGCATTTGCTTAGCTAAGGGAGAAGTTGGGACCACCTGCGGTGTCTTTGGCTGAGCCCTTGGCCTGTCCCAGTAGGGCGATTTGCACTTGGGGCAGACCTTTGGTTCGTCCGTGGCCTCTCTCGGTACCCATTCATGTGCACATCGTTCACAGCGGTACCCGGCCAGTGTGATTTTCGCCATGCTTACCTCCCAAGGGACTACTGCCAGTACATCACCGAATGATTGATAGGCAGATGACATGTGAAATGGTTCACCCCCCCCTCAGGCCCGCACCACCGCCCGCTGTGCGGCGTGGGCCTCGGCGGGGATGCCGGTGATGTACACCCGCCGGGGGGTGGCCACCAGGAAGCTGAGCAACATCACCAGCACGAACAGCACCCCGTTCATCAGCAGCACGAACGCCGCGCCGAAGTGGTCGGCGAAAACACCGTTGCCCAGGTTCATCAGCGCCATCAGTCCCTGGAAGCTCATGGTGTTGATGCTCGCGATACGGCCGCGGTACTCATCGTCGGCCAGCGACTGGGTGATGGCCTGGCCCAGCGTCATGAATGCCGCCTGGTTCCACCCCATGACAAACGCCGCCACCCAGGCAACCGCTAGGTTGGGGGAGAACGCCAGCAGGATCTGCCCGGCGCCGCTGAGGATACCCATCACCAACAGCAGCCGGCCCCGCACCAGGGCGCTTTGGATACCGCCGATGTAAATGCTGCCAATGGCCGAACCGATCCCCACAGCGGTCATCACCACCCCGAATAGACTGTGGTCGCCCAGGTTCTGTTGGGAGAACCCAGGCAGCGCTGATTCGTAGGCCATGGTCAGGCTGCAGTGGAAGCAAACGATGATGATGACCATCGCAATCAGCGGCTTCGAGGCGATGTAACGGAACCCCGCGATGAAATCAGCGGCGGGGTTGGCGCCGCTGGCGGCGCCGCGGGGAAGCTGACGCCCAATGCGCCGCACCTGGAACCATCCCAAGAGATAGCCCAGGCTGCATAGCAGGAACGCAGGGGCGGGTCCCAGCAGCACCAACACCGGGGTCACGATGGCTGGGCCCACCAGCTTGGCGATGTGAGTGGTGGCGCTGGTGAGTGAGAGAGCGTTGAGCAGCACGTCACGGGGCACGAGATTGGCCGACAGCGCCTGTGAGATGGGCATTTGAGCATAACGCGCCGTCCCGTTGAGCAGCGACAGCGCGACCACGTGCCACAGTTCAAGCCCGCCTATGAAAGCCATCGCCGCCAACACCAGGTTCACGCCGAGGTTCATCAGATAGGTGTAGCCCAGCAGGGTCCGGCGGTCGAAACGGTCGGCCAGCACCCCGGCGATGGCGGGGACAACGAACGCCGGCGCCATCGCGGCGAAGGTGGCGAGGCCCACTCCTGAGGAGCTCTGCATCTCGTCATAGACGAACCAGGCACGGGCCACGATCAGTGCCCACGCGGCCGCCTGGGCCGAGAAATTGGCGAGCCACATGTTGCGGAAATCCCGGTACTCCAGCGCCAGCGCGTAGCGGTCGCGGGTGGAAAGGGCGGCGTTCACCAAGAAAGAGATCATCGGCCCTCGGTACTCATGGAGTGATGAATCGTGCAGCACGGCGGGGGGCTCGGTGGCCCCGAAGAACCGTAGCAGCCGTGGCCTGGAGTGTCAAACGCTGCCCCGAAGCCGGGAGCCGTACTGCTGCTGGTAGTACGCCAGGTACTCCCCCGATTTCAGCGGCCGCCACCACTCCTCGTTATCGCGGTACCACCGGACCGTGGCCGGGACTGCTTCTTCGAACCGCTGCGCCGGCACCCAGCCGAGAGCCCGCAATTTTGCAGAGTCCAGATGGTAACGGCGGTCGTGGCCAGGGCGGTCCGCCACCCGCTGGATCAGGCTTTCGCCCTTACCCAGGGTCTCCAGGATCAGCCGAGTCACGTGGATGTTCTCCCGTTCCTCGCCCGAACCCACATTGTAGGCATGGCCAACCTCGCCGCGCCGCAGCGCGGTGTCGATCCCGGAACAGTGGTCCAGGACATGGATCCACTCCCGCACCTGCCGCCCGTCGCCGTAGAGGGGCAGCGGCAGGTCTTCCAACGCGTTGGTGGTGAACAGCGGGAGGATTTTTTCGGGATACTGGTACGGGCCGTAGGTGTTGCAGCCTCGGGTCACCACCACCGGGAGGCCGTAGGTGTGATGGTACGCCAGGACCATCAGGTCCCCCGCTGCCTTGCTGGCAGAGTAGGGATTGCGGGGAGCCAGCGGGTCGCGCTCCGTCGAGGCGCCGCTCAGCACCTCCCCGTACACCTCATCGGTGCTCACCTGAAGGTAGCGCTCGATGCCGCGGGTGCGGGCCGCCTCCAGCAGTACATGGGTGCCGGTAACGTCGGTCGCGATGAAATCCGCGGCGCCCAAGATCGACCGGTCGACATGGGTGGCTGCCGCGAAATTGGCCACTGTATCGATGCTGAAGTCCGCGAACGCGCTATGTACGGCGCTCGCGTCGGCGATGTCACCCTGGACGAAGGCATAGCGATGCGCGAAACGGGGGTTGAGGTCCGCCAGGTTCTGGAGGTTGCCCGCGTAAGTCAGCTTGTCCAACACGACGATCCGGAGGCTTTCGTAGCGCTCCAGCATCATGCGGGCGAAGTTGCTGCCGATGAAGCCGGCGCCGCCGGTTACCAGGATGTTTTTCAGTGTGACCCTCGAATTGTTCCGAGGGAGAGTCCAGGGAGGCGCAGCCTCCTTGGCGTGGTTCAAGGGGTGTGCCCTTGAACAAACAACCTCTCCCCCTTGATCCCCCTCTCCTTCGAAGAGAGGGGGAAATGAAACAGCAATGTGAGGGGACACCCCTCACACCCCCCGCGAGCGGGGCAACCCCGCTGGACACCCCAGTTCTGGAGTTCGGCCCCCGGGGCGGCTTAGTAACCGCTGGGCCAGACAGTGACAAAACCTAGCCAGCGCACTTATTATAATACCCGTGCCTGCGATGTTAACGATAGGTTAACTGAGTGGGCAGCCTTTGGACGCATAGGACGGGACTCAAACCGATGTCTTGAATCTCCCCACCATAGAGGGGGAGATTCGTTTTTGGGGGCTCCATGGGTGATGCACTGGTGCTGTTCGGTGTGGCAGGAGTGGGGAAATCCACCGTGGCGCGCCACTGCTCGCTGGAGTGGCCGGCCAAACGGTGCGTCGATGTCGCCACCGTGCGGGAGGTGCTGCGCTCCAACCACCCTGAACTGGAACTCTCCACCTACGACGTCTGGCAACTGGCGGGAGAGGAGCCCACTACCGAAAACCTGGTGAGGGGGTTCGACATCTACACGTCCGTGTTGTGGCCGACGCTGTGGCAAGTGTTGCACCGTTCGGCGGCCGATGGGTCCACCACCGTGCTCGAAGGCGCCATGATGTCGCCGGAGAAGGTGTGCGAGTTCGACGAACCCGGCCTGCGTCTTCACCCCAGGATGCTGTTCATGACCGACGCCGACGCCCATCTGCAGCGGCTGAAGGGGAGCGTCCCGGCGGGTTCGGCCATCCAGCTGAGGCTGTTGGAGAGCTTCCCGCTGGTGCGGGCGCTGCAGGACCACCTGGCCCGGCTCTCCCGCTGCTACGATGTGCCGATTATCGAAAACCGTTCGTTGCGGACAACGGTGGATGGAATCCTCGCCTCGTTGCCCGATTCGGAGCACCGCCGGGATTAGCCGGCTCCTGGGCCGGCCGGCCGTTCAACTCGAGTGATAATGGTCGGACAGCTTGTTCTCTCCGGCGGGTTTGGCGCCGTGGACGGAGATGCTCCACACGAAAACCTCGCCGTTCTCCACCTTCACGTCCATCCGGGTCAGCGGCGGCAACGGGCGCTGCACACCCTGGGCCTCGCCGTCTTTTGAGAAAGCTACATCGTGGCAGGGGCAGAGGAAGTTGTCCTTGGGCGCCTGCCATACCAGCGTGCAGGGCAGGTGGGAGCAGATGGCGGAAAGCGCCACCACCTCGTCCCGGTTTCGCACCAGGTGCCCCTCCAGCGCTCCGGCCGTGAACCGCACGGCGCCGCGCTCAGCGAGGTTGCTGAGGGTCGAGACGGGGAACCACCGTCCGTTTCCCCGGATGAGCGGGGCGACGGGCGCCGTTGGGGCCGCTGCCGGAGCGCTGGAGGGGCGGGGGACGCCCCGGCGCCCACCGACGACCTTCCGAATCCGAATCCCACCCCCCAGGCCGGCGGCCAATCCGCCCAGCGCCGCGGCCAAGAAATTCCGCCGTGCTGCGCTGCGAGGCTGAACGCCGGCGCCGGTGAGACGGGTTT